>NZ_JOPD01000002.1:0-268841 GCF_002153575.1 Acetobacter sp. DsW_54 | reverse complement strand
CCGCCCCCTCCGCCGCCCCCGCCACCACCACGCGCCTATATGGTGCCGGTTGCTCCCATGGGGCCGCCTCCGGGGTATTACTACGCTGTTCCCGGTGGCTATTACCCGGGCTGGTAAAGCCCGGCCCGGCAGGGTGGGTGCGCAAACCTGCGCACCAAAAACTGCAACAACATGCTCAGGCAGCGCCACCCAGTGCCTGCGCCTGAGCCAGCACCGCCTCCACATGGCCGCTGACTTTGACCTTGGGCCAGATGTAAGCAATGTCGCCTTTGGCATCGATCAGGAACGTTGCGCGCTCTATGCCCATATAGGTCCGGCCATACATGGATTTTTCCACCCATACGCCGTAAGCCTCGGTCACATGCCCATCTTCATCTGACGCCAGAGGAAAGGTCAGGTTGTATTTGGCCGCGAATGAGTCCAGCTTTTTAACCGGATCGCGCGAGACACCAATAACGCTCAGCCCGGCCTGTTCAAAAGCCTGCAGGGCTTCGTTAAACCCGCAGGCTTCCTTTGTGCAGCCGGGCGTGTCTGCCTTGGGGTAAAAATAGAGCACAAACGGCTGCCCCTTGAGCGCCGCACTTTCCACCGTGCGTCCACCACTTGCCGCCATGCTGAACGCCGGGGCTTTGTCCCCTACCTTGAGCGCCTGACTATTTTCCATAACCGTAAACTCCTTCCATACCTTGTGCTGGGATAACCCGCTTTTAGTCCTCTGGCCGTTCGGCTGGTGCCATGGAGGCAACGGGGCCGACCAGCCTTTCAAAACAGTTCCGCACATCGCGCGCCAGCAGGTTGGTCCGCTCCATTAGCTCGGGCAGGGTGCGGGCCTTCATGTTCCTGAGCAGAATATTCAGGGCTGCGGGCACCATATCCGTTTCCAGCTCCCGTGGGGGTACGGGGCCACACAGCAAACGCAGCAGGGCCTGCAAACGCCGCCAGAAAAAATCCGCCTGCCTGAGCAGTTTTGCGTCTGCCGCACTCAGCACCCCACACCGTTCAAGCCGCCCCAGCGCCAGCCGGGTGGACGGGCTACGGGCCATGGGGTCGGCTGCAACAAGCTGGAAAATCTGCGCAATGAACTCCACTTCCATAAGTCCCCCGGCCCGGCGCTTGATGTCCCATATGGAACTGGCGGGCAGGTCACGGGCCAGACGTTCACGCATGGTGCGGGCATCCTCCAGCAAGGAGGCGCGTTTAGGGGGGATGGCGCGAATACTGCCATCCAGCACCCGCTCCAGATCCTGTGTTAACGCGCGCCGCAGAGCTTGCGGTGCCGCCACAATACGCGCGCGCGTCAGGGCCATACATTCCCACGTCCAGGCGGCTTCCGTATGGTAGCGCAGGAACGCCGTGCGCGGGACAGCAACCGGCCCCGCAGCACCCGATGGGCGCAGGCGCATATCCACTGCATAAAGCGGTCCTTCCGGCCCCGGTGCGGTCAGTGCCGCAATAAAGGCGTGGGCCAGACGGGTATAATACTGCCCCACAGCAACGCTCCGGGGGCGGGAGAAGGCCAGTTCCTGCCCGGCATTGCGGCTTTTGGCCGCGACCTGACTGGTCTGAATCTCCTCCGGGTGGTCAAACACCATCAACAGGTCAAGGTCGGAACCGGGCATCATCTCCCGCGAGCCAGCCTTGCCCATGGCTATAACCGCCATACCCCCACCGGGCACACGGCCATAGCGGCGCACATGGTCACGCTCCACAGCCTGTTTGATCACGGTCATGATCGTATCGGCCAGCAGGGTGCGTTCGCGCTCGGCGTCGTCCTCGCTCATCCGCCCTTCCAGCAGCGCAACGGACAGGCGGAACTCCTCGCCCCGCAGCAACGGGCGCAGGGTGGTCAGTAGTTCCTCCACATCGGCAACTTCCCCGGCCAGTGTTTTCAGGCGCGCCACCACGTTGCGCCCTTCCTCCGGTTCGGGGGCCAGCAGCCCTTCCAGCGCAGAGGGCTTGTCCGCCAGATGGTCAGCCAGAAAGGCCGAAGCATCAAAAATGCTGGCAATGCGGTTGATCAACTCCGGATTACGCTCAAAAAGCGAGAGCAACTGCACCCCGGCGTGCTGGCGCGCCAGCAGGGCATCAAACCTGCGCAGGCAGGCCAGCGGGTTACCGCGCTGGCCAAAATTGGCCAGCAGGGCGGGGAGCAGCGCACGCAGCAGGGCATGTGCCCGCTCCGAGCGCAGGGCACGCAGGCCATTGCCACTCCACCGGCCCAGAACCTGCGCCGCTTCCACCAACTGGGATTGAGGAAAACCATATTTTTCCAGCAGTTCCGCTACCTGCCCTTCTTCTGGGCCGGGCATGAGCACACTGCCTGCTTCCATACCGTTCTGTGCGGGCTGGATAATAAAGTGCCGCTCAAAAATCCGCCTTGCCTCACGCATACGCGGGAGCATGTCCAGCGCCAGAGCCTCCCCATCAGGGTAGTTCATGAAAATGGCGAAGGCATCAAACCCTTCCACCGTCTCTGGCAGGCTGTGGGTCTGGTGGTCAGCGCGCATTTGCAGGCGATGTTCCGCATCGCGCAAAAAACGGTAGGTGCGGGCCAGCACTTCCGCCTCGGTCCGGGGCAGTCTGCCCGAACCCACCAGTTTTTTAAGCGCGCCAAATGTGGTTTTGTCCCGCAGTCCGGGCTCGCGCCCCCCCCAGACCAACTGCATGGCCTGCGCAATAAATTCAATTTCGCGTATGCCGCCCTGCCCCAGCTTGAGGTTATGGCCCAGAAGCCACGCCCGGCTGGCAGCGGGGTCCGCCAGAACAGAATCGGGGAGTTGCGCCAGATCCGTCCGCCCTGCCTTGCGGTAACGGTCTATGCGGGCCTTCATGTCGTGGATGTCATCAATCAGGGCAAAATCTAGGTGCTTGCGCCAGATAAATGGCCTGATAGCCGCCAGAAAGCGCCGCCCCAGCGTAAGGTCGCCCGCCACTGCGCGCGCCTTGATCATGGCCGCACGCTCCCATGTCTGGCCCAGGCTCTCGTAATACAGCGTGGCAGCCTGTACGGTTACAGCCGGTGGAGTAGAGGATGGGTCTGGCCTGAGCCGCAAATCGGTACGAAAAACGTAGCCATTCGCATCGCGCGCTTCCATCAGACTAACAAGATCGTTAGTCATACGCACAAATACACGTCGCACCGCGTCTGACTGAGAATACGTTGTGGGGTCGTACAACACTATCAGGTCGATGTCGGATGAAAAATTCAGTTCACGCGCGCCCAGCTTGCCCATGGCCAGTACCACAAGCCCGCAACCCGAAGTGGGGTTTTCGGGGTCAGGCAGGTCAAGCTGCCCGGCCTGACTGGCATGCCACAGCATATGTTTGAGCGCGATTTCCAACGCGGTTTCAGCCAGCCGGCTGAGCGTATGCGTGACTTCCTCCAGCGACCATGCACCACCAAGGTCTGCAATAGCGCAAATAAAAGCTATACGCTTTTTGGCATGACGAAGGAACGCGGCGACATACTCTCGCCCCGATGTGGCGTCAAACTGTGCGCATGTTGCAAACGCATCGAGCACACAGCTATCCGGCCCCTTATCCAGCAGCGCTGCAAAAGCCTGAATATCCTCCCGCGCCAGATCGGACAGGTACGGGCTGTTCCCGCCAAGGCACAGCATCAACTCACGCGCGCCGGGCAGCGCCATGACCGATGCCGCAACACCGTTCTGGCTGGCCAGTTCCAGCATGTCCTCAACAAACACTGTGGCCCTGTGCCCGTCCGCCGGAGCGGGCCAATCTGCATCCGGCCAGCTCCGCGGGCCTTGCCTGCGGGTCTGTCTTACGTCACGGAAGAGAGAATGATCTGCCTGCGTCATGATATGGCCCGTACTGTGAACCATAAAGGCTTGCTGCGTTGACTTCCAACGGTCAAGACACCTCCCCCCCCGCAAGAACAAAAATTCCGCGTGCGCTGGCGATTGGCGCGTGCGTTCTGGTGGCCTCCCCCTTTGTGGGGCTCGGGGCGTTGCTGGGTGCCATGGCATTTGGCCCGCTTGATATTACGCCGGTGGTGCGGCCTTTTCTGCCCATCACAATTATCAAGGGGGAACGCGCGCACCCGCCAGCAGTCAGCCTGCGTCTGGGCCATGCCGAACTCCGCTGGAATGGCCTGCGTGAAGGCATGGGTGTGCCCATAACCGTTGTGCTTGAGGACCTGAGCTTTATTGCACCCGGCAACGCCCACCCGAATACCGTGCGCGAAGCAGACGTCACGCTGGACCCGCTGGCCCTGCTGCACGGCAGCATAAGGCTGCGCACCATCAACATCAAAGGGGTGCGCCTTGCCCTGCGCCGCGCCCATAACGGCAGCGTGGAGTTTGACCTCGATCTGCCCTCTACCCCATCCTCCCATCAGGACAACACGCTGGAAACTTACGGGCTGGAACACGCACGTATAGAAGATGCCACCATAAGCATGGATGACCAGCTCACCGGCACGCACTGGCTGGCATCCGATATTGGTGTGGACCTGCGCCTGCATACCATAGGGCACGCCACAGGGGTTACCGGGGCTGTCAAACTGAGCATAGCGCCGCAAGGCGACCCCGGTACCAGACTGATCCTGAACGCACACGGTGCACCGGCCGACAATGGCAGGCAGATTGCATGGCACCTGAGCACAAACACGCTCAACCCCGCCACATTTGCCCCCCTACGCCCCGAACTGGCCAAAATAGACCTGCCCATAAGCCTTACGGCAGATACGTATTTTACCTCTGCGCCAAAAACGCCGTGGATGGTGCCCAATGCGCTGGAACTGACAACCGCCATAGGCGCCGGCCATGTGGAGGCAGGCGGCACACGCTATGAGGTGGACCACGGTACGGCTGGTATGTCTGTGCTGCTCAACCAGACCAAGGCGCAGTCCGTACCCGCACAGATTACCCTGCCCTCCGTGCATCTGCTCTTGCGCAACCCCAGTGCACCAGATGATGCCGCCCGCGCCCTGAGCGTGAGCCTGAGTGGCTTCCTCAACACATCGGACCTGATGCAGCCCAAAGGCATAGAGGCCAGACTGAGTGCAACCATTCCCCATGTCTCGTTTGAGGATCTGACCTATTACTGGCCCAGCCTTGCTGCCAAGGGTGGCAAAAAATGGGTGACCGAGAACATAACCACCGGCACGGCCACCAACCTTGTGACCACAGCCGAACTGGGCAGCAGCCAGGGCTGGAACGGCCTGAAGCTGACCGGCATACAGGGGGGCATTGATGCAACGGGCCTGACCGTTCACTGGCTGCGCCCGATTACGCCCCTGCAAGGGCTGGATGCCCGGCTGGATATTGTAAGCCCGGACAAGCTGAGCATTCACTTTGACCACGGCTACCAGCTTGTGGACCGGACCGGCAAAAACGTGGGCCAGAACGGCACAGGCCGGATTGAAGCCGGGCCGGGCAGCATGGACATTGTGGGCCTGACCAAAAAAGACCAGACCGGCATTATAGAAACCGACCTGCACGGCCCTTTGCAGGATGTGATTGCCCTGTTGGCCGAACCACGGCTGCACCTGCTCTCACGCCATCCCCTCAGCCTGACCCGCCCGCGCGGTACGGCCAACCTGCATCTGGGCCTGAGCCTGCCGCTGATCAGCCGCGTAACCATTAACGACATGACCATCCAGAGCCATGCCGATGTCACGCATGCTTCCATTGGCAATGTTGTTGCCGGGCGCGATGTAGCCAACGCCCATTTTGGGCTGGACGTGACCACGGACGGGCTTGCCCTTGCCGGGCACGGGGTTATTGGCGGCCTGCCCTCCGACCTGACATACGACATGGACTTCCGCTCCCTTCCGCCAGATGCGGTCGCGGAAAAAGCCCACCTGACCTCGCGCATAACGCCCGACACGGCTCTGGCGGCAGGCATTGCCACGGGGGACCACTTTGCTGGCAGCGCGGACCTTGCCGTGGATTACCAGCAACTGGCCAGCCACATAGGCACTGTTGGCCTTGATCTGGACCTTGGGCGCGCGGATATTCGCATTCCCATGTGGCACAAAACAGCGGGGCAGGCTGCACATGCCTCCGCCACGCTGGATCTGGACCGGGGGCAGATTACCAATGTGGACCACCTGCAGGCATCTGGTCCGGATATGAACGTCGTTGGCAAGGCGCAAATACGGCCCGGCCATGCTCCGGAACTGATTATTTCGTCCTTCAGGATCGCACGTTCCAATGGTCACGCCAAACTGGTACTGCCCCAGAACCAGTCCGGTAACATGGTCCATGTTGGCGTTTATGCAGACATGCTCGACCTCTCCCCTCTCATGAGCCGGGATGAGCATGAACCAAGCACGCCCGAGACCAGAAAGCCCGCCAACTACCATGTGCCAGAAGCCGCAACCGGCAAACTGCACGGCCCCCCCGGCACGGCTTGGGCCATTGACCTGACGGCAAACCAGCTCTGGTACAGCAAAACCAAGCAGCCCCTGCGCACCGTACAGGCCTATTTTGAAGATAACGGCCTACGGCTGGAAAAAATGCGCTTTACCATGCGCGGACCAGTGCCAGCCAGCATGACACTGGTTCCCACAGGGGCCAACCGCACCCTGCACGCCCATATTCCCGATATGGGGGCGTTTCTGGCAGCTTTTGGCATCCTGCCCGACGTCAAGGGTGGGCAGGCCGTACTGGATGGTACGTTTGATGATACCGAACCCGCCGCCCCTTTCAGCGGCAAGCTGAGCGTTACTCCGTTCACGCTTAAAAAAGCACCGACCTCCCTACAGGTCGCGCGCAATATTTCACTCTACGGCTGGCTCAATGCCCAGAACGCCAACGATTTTCTGGTGACGCACTTCAATATGCCCGTGACGTTTGAAGATGGCGTGCTGGAAATCCATGATGGCACAACCGGCAATGGTGCGCTGGGGGCCACGCTGGAGGGCAAGGTCAACCTCGACCACAACAGCATAGACCTGCATGGCACCGTGGTTCCCATTTTTGCCCTGAACACCCTGCCGGGCAAACTGCCGGGCATTGGCAGACTGTTCAGCCCGGAAAAAAACGGGGGGCTGCTGGCTGTAACCTTCGGGATCACGGGTAATCTGGAAGACCCGACCCTGCACATTAACCCCTATTCCATTTTCCTGCCCGGAGCACTGCGCGAGATGTTCTAACCCCCGGCATTCCCCCGCGCAGCACATGCCGCGCGGGGGAATGCTCTGGTGGCATGGCCCAGCTAGTGTGCATGCCTTTGGGATGGCAGGTCCGATGCCGCATCGCGCGAGGCAGATGTATCCACCCCGTCCCCCGTATCAGGCAGGTCTGCATCGCTTTCTTGCAAAAAAACGGGGTCCTGCACAGTCCGGTTGATGGACAGGCTGAGTGCGCCAGAATGCACCAGATCGCGCAGGGAGGTATCTTCATCCTCCATGCCGGTATCCACTCCATTGCCGCTGACTTCGCCAACCGCATGCAGCACCTGCCCGCTATGGGGGCGGACTTTTTCATGCAGCCAGTGGCGGGTGTGGGAGACAACGCTGGACGCATCCGCCGCCATGCAGGGCTGCATGTGGGTCAGGGTAATGGTTTCGGTTGTAACAACCGCCTGGGCTTGTGCCTGCGCTTGCTGCGTATGCCCGGCGATATCATCCGTTGCAAACACGGTGCCGGAGGGCACCACAACCAGCGTTTGCGGCTGCTGGGCCGCCTGCGCCGTTATGCAGACCGTGGTTGGCCCATCCACCGCCTGAGCCTGCGCTGCGTCATGCGTCCACCCCAAGGCTGCGCATAGCGCAAACAGTAATGCGGTGCGGCCATAGGTTGCGTTGTGCATTCCATCCCTTTCCTGCCTTTATCACCAATGGCCACGCATGGTGTGCACTATGGGTGTGCTGGTGCCTCCTGCTGCAAACCGGGGGGTATGACAAACAGGCTATCGGGCTGCGCAACACGCTGCACACTGAGTGCGCGCACCGTTATCTGCCCACCCTGCGCGACCTGAAGCAGCAACCCGTCTGCCGTGTAGCAGGCATCCGTCGGGTGGCCATCCGTATCTTTCGTGCGCCATATTGTGCACTGCTCACCCGCCACAACGGAACTCCCCAATCGTGCATAGGAGCCGACCATTGCGGGTTGACCGGGGGGAGTAAGCTGCTGTGTGCCCGGCACAGGCATGATGCTGTCTTTTTTACGCCCGAGGTCCACAACACTCAGGGTTCTGTCACGCCATGAGGTGATCATGAACACGGAAGATTTATCCGGGTCCAGCCGCTGGCGCAGGGTCGCAACCTGCCAGCGCATACGCTGGCGGGTGCTGACATCCCCCTGAGGGGAGGCAAGCTCGTACTCCACATCCACATCCACGGAGGGGGTAATGGCCGGGGCTTCCGCTGGCGGATCACCCGCCGTGGTGGCCTGCGCGGGCGCGGCATCCTGCGCTGTACCAGCCTGCTGCGCATAAGCAGGCACACCCGCCAGAGCCAGCCCAAAAGCCGCAACAGCAAATGCGCTACGCGACACCATACTGCACCGTGTGAGCATTACCGGTTTTCTCCCTCAGGGTTAGGGCTGGTTGCAGGCAGGCTGGTTGCAGGGCCAACACCTGTTACGGGGGGCTCGGTCTGGGCTGCATCGGAATGGGGAGAATGGGGTGTGACTTCCAAAAAGCCTTGTGGCGGTTCAAAGGCGCTGACCGGCACAATATCGTAAGACACCTTCATGGCGCGCAGGCTGCCATTCAGCCCATCAACGTCCACACCATCCTGCTGGAGTATGAACCCGTCATCCGTAACGCAGGTTGATGCCTTGCCCTGAGCAGAAACCGCCTGCCATGTGGTACAGGGCTGGCCTGCCACCACATCGCTTCCGGTTTTGGTGAACTGCATGGACATGTCGAGCAGGAACGGGTTGCGTATGCCCTCCTGCTGCACAAGCCGGGTATAGATACGACGGTCGTTGATAATAACCAGCACCTCCTGCGCGGCACGGTTGATAATTACCGCACCACGGCTGGCATCCCCTTCCATGCTGGTCATGTAGTTGATCCGCATCAGCCCGCCATCACCCGAATACAGCACCTGCACATGGCGGCTTGCCACGGGTGTATCGGCTTTGGCTCCGGCCTTGAGGTCCTGCTCGGTTGGGCGGGGCTGAAACACATAGTCGATCACCGCATCGCGCCCCGGTGTCAGGCGCGGGTGGTCTGTGGCCTGCTGGGCATGCAGGGGAGGAGTAACAATGGCAGACATGGCCAAAACGCCAACGGCACACAGGCCGGGCACACGCAGGCTGCGTTTGCAGGCCGGTAAAAATCTGTCTGTCACCAAATCCATCTCCATTTTTTTGCGGCCTGCACTCTCTGGGCGTGCGATTGCCGCAACCAGCTTGTAAGGTTGTGGCAGCGTTACATGCTGCGTATTTCGGCTTCCAGCATATCGGGTGCCAGCGTATCGGACCAGCAGGGCTGCATACATACGGCACGCTCAAGCTGTTCTTTGTACTCTGCCGCAGGGATTTCCACCCCACCAAAACGGGCCAGATGCTCCGTGCCGAACTGTGTGTCCAGCAGAATAAAACCGTTCAGGCGCATACGGGCAACCAGATGGACAAGAGCAACCTTGGAGGCATCCGTAACCCGGCTGAACATGCTCTCGCCAAAAAACACGCCACCCAGTGCAACCCCATACAGCCCACCCACCAGTTCCCCTTCCATGCGACATTCCACACTATGGCCAAAGCCCATGGTGTGGAGCGCACAGAACAACTGGTAAATGCGGCTGTTGATCCATGTGCTTTCCCGCCCCGCGGCAGGGGCCGCACACCCGCGCATGACGGCGGGAAAATCCCGATCCACGCTGACCTCAAAGCGGCCGGACAGAACCGTACGGCGCAAACGCCGGGGAACATGAAAACCCTCCAGCGGCAAAATGCCCCGCGGGTCCGGGTCATACCAGCTTAAGGTCGGGTCATCCTCCCCCTCTGCCATGGGGAACAGCCCAACTGCGTAGGCCCCCAGCATCAGTTCAGGGGTCAGACCATCAGACATGCCGGATATGCTCCCATGTTTTGCCGCCACAGCCCCCATCCGGGCAACCGGCTTTTCCCGCACTCGTTATCAGGCATAGGGTGGCTTGCGGTATAATGCACCCGCAGCATTATGCTAGCGTGCCCACCAGAATAAACACATCCCTGCCCGGCCCACCATGCTGCACCACGGAGATTTTTGTGACCTCTCACCCCCCGCGCCTGATCCGCTCCACCCGCCTGCTGGACGCAGTGGAAGAGCGTATCCACTCCGAGTTTGACGCCCCACCCGCACCCGAGCATGCACTCAGCACCGCCGAGCTGCTGGAACTGGCCCACGCCTACCAGCCCTTTGCCGTGCTGGTGACACATACAGCCCCCCTTAAAGGGGCGGATGTCGCGGCCCTGCCAGAAAGCGTTAAACTTGTGGCAACAGTCAGTGTCGGGCTTGACCACCTGGATGTTCCCGCTTTGCTGGCACGCAATATTGCCGTCTCCAACACCCCCGATGTGCTGACCGACTGCAACGCCGATCTGGCGATCATGCTCATTCTGGCCGCCAGCCGCAGAGCTGCGGAGTATTACACACTCATGAAAGCCGGATGGGGCCACGCACTGGGCATGGGGGAAATGCTGGGCCACCGCGTTACGGGCAAGCGGCTGGGCATTGTGGGCATGGGCCGCATTGGGCAGGCCGTTGCCAAGCGCGCCCGCGGGTTCGACATGTCCATCCTCTACCACAACCGGCGGCGGCTGGACGCAGCGGAGGAAGCAGGGGCAACCTACTTTGAAACACTTGAGGACATGCTACCCCACTGCGATATTCTAAGCCTGCACATGCCCGGCTCCACAACAGCCCCCCCACTGATAAACGCCCGCACACTTGGGCTGCTGCCGCGCGGGAGTGTGCTGGTCAATGCTGCCCGTGGCTCCCTGATTGATGAAGATGCACTGATTGCCGCCCTGCGGTCCGGCCAGCTTTTTGCCGCCGGGCTGGATGTGTTCCAGAATGAACCCAACCCGAACCCGGCCCTGCTGGCCCTGCCCAACCTGTTCATGACCCCTCATGTCGGCAGTGCTACGGTAGAAACCCGGACCGCCATGGGCATGCTTGCCCTTGATAATGTCCGCGCCATGGTGGAAGGTAAACCTCTGCCTTCCGGCGTAAGCGCATAAAACGGCAGGGATAAGGAGAAACAGCCACATGACCATGCGACTCTTCTGCGTTCTTGCTATGGGTATTTGCGCCGCGCTCTGGTACCCGGCTTTTCATTATCAGGGCACGTTACAGGTTCTGGGGATCAGCTTTCTGGCCATGGCTGTAATCGCGACCTTTATAGAAGACTCCGAACAGCGGGTACCGGCTAAAAAATAGCCCCATAAATAAAGCAGGGCCGCATGTTGCGGCCCTGCTTTTTTGCCTGCCGGTGCTCTGGGCACAGGGTTAGAGCTTTTCGCGCCCTTCAAGGTTGTCACGCAGGGCAAGGGCGGTATCCCGCACCACGGGGCCATGCTCGCGCTCCAGCCTGCGGATGGTAAAGTGCGCACGGGCAAGGGCCCGGTAATGGTTAAAAAACGCTGTATTCAGCGATGCACCACACAGCGCCCCGGCCACAGGCATAAGCTGGACAGAAATTTTTTGCCCAAGTGCTAAGCCGTAATGCGAGGCCACTTCGGCAATCAGCATCACCACCGGGCGGCCCCGCAGCACTGCGCGGGCGGAAAAATAACCCAGTTCGCTCTCTTCCCCGTTCCGCCGGTTGGGAAAGGCTTTGAGTGCGAACACCTCCAGACAGGCGCGCCGGGCATCCGGGTCGCTCATGTCTTCGCCTTCCTCGCGGGCAATACGGGCAATTTCACGCATGATTGTCAGGGTCGTAAACCCGATATCGGGCGCCAGACCAGCCAGCCCGGCAAAACCACCAACAGCCCCCGATACAGCCACAGCCGCCTGAAGGCTGGATGTACGCCAGCGCGAGTCTTCCATCGCGGTGTCTGCCGGGCCTTTCATGCCCAGTACGGCTACGTCAAATGCACGGGTAATGGCGATTTCGGCCAGCCCGCGCAGTTTCTGTTCCATGTTTGGGGCCATACCCAGACCACGCATGCCCAGACGCGCGGCATGGCCAACAGCACCCCCCATAAGGTCCGCCAGACGCACCAGAACGCCACGCCCGGATTCAACCGCGATCAGGGCTGTTTCCAACTCTCCCAGGTCGCGGCCGCTCAGGGCTAGCGGAGTCAGGGCGTTGCCTGCTGTTTCCTTCATGCTCGTACGTGCCTTTCCTGTCTGCTACCTGCCTCATTTACAGCAAATGCGACAATCGGCGCTGCCAGAGCGCCGTATGCTCTTGATTGTGGCCAATCATAACAGGCTGATCGCATGAAAAACAGATGACCTGTTACAACGTGCCCCCTGTGCCCACGCAAACAGCGTTGTAAGCGTGGCTTTAAGCCCTTACACAACGCATGAAGAATCTGGCTTAACGCCGCGCCGCTTTTAAGGAGCTTTCCTCATGGCTGGTCTTTTCCGTCTTTTCCATTCCCGTGCCAGCGCCTCCCGTCCTGCCCGTCTTCTGGGCCGTCTGGGGTGTGCTGCTTCCGTGCTGGCTCTGGCCGCATGCGCCACACCGGAACAGAAAACATACGATATGGCTCTGGCAGATGCCCGCACGGACCCAAGCCTGTGCCAGTCCATCCGTTACTACCCACTTCTGGCACAAGCATGGCAGAAAGCCCACATGGGCGGAGATGCAGACATGCAGGATGCCTCTGCCCCACCAGTGGGCAGCCTGCCTCACCTCAAGGTTACAGCCTCGACCGCAGTCCCGGATGTAAGCTTTCCGCCCTATTCCCAGCGGGCCTGCCGCATGACTGTACAGGCTGGCGACCATGCGCCCGAAACCGGGTTCATGACCGTGGCCTACTTCATGCACAACGGCAAAGTGGATACCTCGCTGGTCAAATGGAACTCCGATACCGAAGTTTCGAAGTATTATGACGAACTCAAGGCCAAGATCAGCAGCGGTGTGGATATGAACAACCCCACGCTCAAGGCCTGCATGACGCACTACCCTGCCCTGCAGGTCAACAGCACCGACCCTGCCATGCAGCAGGCAGCCGTGGGCCTGCGCGCCCTGCTGATCCGCCACTGCCTTGCAGACCATGCAGCCCTGAAAAACCTGTATTCGGATATGTATTTCATTCACCGCTAGGCCTTGCGGCCCACGCCATACCCACCATGCCGGCACAGCCCTTGCATTGAGGCCCAAAAGCCTCATCCTGCACGGAGCAGGCCCCTAGCTTACAGGATAACAGACCCCATGAAGTACCAGTCCATCGCCCCCGACTTTGCCGTAGCAGGCCAGATTACCCCCAGCGATATTCCCGCAATCAAGGATGCCGGGTTCAAAACCGTTATCTGCAACCGCCCCGATGGTGAAGAAGCAGGCCAACCCACGGCTGAAACCATTGGCGAGGCCGTACGCGCGGCGGGGCTGACCTTTATTGCCATCCCCATGGCTGCGGGCGTGCCCCCCACCTCTGACGTGGTGATTGAAACGCAGGAAGTGCTGAACACGCTGCCGGGGCCGTATTTTGCTTACTGTCGCTCGGGCAACCGCGCTGCACAGGCTTGGATGCAGGCCACACAGGGCTAACCCCTGCTGCCACTGCGTACAAAATAACAAAGGCCGTCCGGTTGGGCGGCCTTTGTCACAATAATTTGATAGCGGTGAAAACAGGCCCGTTTCAGCCCGGTTCCTGCCACCCTCCCATCTGGCACAGAACCTGCCAGTGTTCTGCCGAAACCGGGCAGACAGACAGGCGGGACTGACGCACCAGCGCCAGCTCCTCCAACCCCGGCTCGGCCTTAATCCGCGCAAGCGTGACCGGCTCTGGCATGGGGCCTACCGCCTGAACATCCACACACACCCAGGCTCCGCTTTCGGCCGTGGGGTCCGGGTAGGCGGCACGCACCACTTCCACCACCCCCACAATCGCGCGTTGCACGTTGGAATGATAAAAAAAGGCCCTGTCCCCCACCTGCATGGCGGCAAGGTTCTTTTTGGCCTGATGATTCCGAACTCCGGTCCATGGCTCTACATGATTTGCAACCTGCTCGTCCCAGCTGAACGCGTCAGGCTCGCTCTTTACCAGCCAGAATGCCATGTTATTCCGCCAGTTGCCCATCGCGGAAAACCGTACGCAGCGGGCGCACGATTACGCTCTCAAACAGGTCCACCTTGGCGTAGGGGTCGGCGGCGGCAAAGCCTTCTGCGCTGGCACGGTCCTCGGCTTCAAGCAGGATCAGGCTACCGCAGGGTTTGCCGTCTGAATCAAGCTGTGGGCCACCAAACTGGATGGCTGCCTTGTTAAGCTCCAGAAAAGCCAGATGCTGGGCGCGGGTGGCCATGCGCAGGTCCAGCGAGCCGGGGCGATCCGTACAGATAATGGCAAACAACATGGCTCATTTTCCTTCTGTTGTGTCTTGCGGGCATGGTCGCCCATGAAGAACTGCATCGTGTCAGAACGCTTATAATGATATAAAGGAGACGGCAGCAGTCCCACTTTGAGGCATATTGCCCCCCACGGGCAAGGGTATCCCCCTCGCCCATAAACCAGACAGACGGAGCGGACCAACTTTTGAGCGCCTCACCGACCCTTGTCGCGCGTACTGGCAGTTTTTTCCACCGTTACGCCAACCCCGGCCGGTTTCTCAAGCTGGGCGCACGCCTCCAGCCATGGCTGACCTGGCCGGCCATTGCCTTTACCCTTGCGGGCCTTGGGTGGGGGTTGTTCTACTCCCCCGCCGACTGGCAGCAGGGGGATTCCGTGCGCATCATGTACGTGCATGTACCCGCAGCCATGCTGGCCTCGGGCGGGTATGCCGGGCTTGCTCTCTGCGGCCTGCTCTCGCTCGTGTGGCGCCACCCGCTGGCAGATCTGGCGGCAGTGGAAATTGGCCCCGTTGGGGCATGCATTACCGCCCTGTGCCTGGCCACTGGCTCCATCTGGGGCAAACCCATGTGGGGCACATGGTGGGTGTGGGATGCGCGCCTGACCTCCGTGCTGGTCCTGTTTTTTCTCTACCTCGGGCATATCGCCCTGATCCGCGCGTTTGATGACCCGCAGCGCGGCTACCGTGCTGCCGCCATTCTGGCGCTGGCCGGGGCTGTGGACCTGCCGATTATCAAGTTCAGCGTGCAATGGTGGAATACCCTGCACCAGCCCGACAGCATTACCTTGACCGGTGCACCGACCATGTCATCCTCCATGCTGTGGCCGCTTGCTCTTTCCACCATCGGGTTCTCGCTGGGTTTTGCGGCCATTGTGGTCGCCCGCACCCGTGCCGCCGTGATGGAAAGCCGCATTCGCGCCCTGCTGTCCTCCCCCCGTCGGGGTGGAGGAGCGGCATGACCCACCTCCCCTATATTGTGGCCAGCTACGGGCTGGCCGCCATTATGGCGCTTGTTCTCTCCCTTGGTGCGGCACTCCGGCTTAAACGCGACCGGGCCAGACTGGCAGCACTGGAGCAGACCCATAACCGCAACGCAGGAACACCCCTTACTCCATGACCCGCAAGACCCGTCGCCTCTGGCTTGTCCTTGCCTGTGTTGCCTGCCTTGGCACCGCGGCCGCCCTGATCCTGCGGGCTTTTTCTTCCGACATTGTTTTCTTTGTCACCCCCTCGCAGGTCGAAGCCTCACCCCCGCCAGCGGACCGCACGGTCAAGCTGGGTGGCATGGTTGTTGCAGGCTCGGTCAAGCGTGAAAAACACGGTGAAACCCCCGTTGCCACCTTTGCCGTAACCGATGGCCAGGCCGCCGTGACCGTGCAGTATGAAGGGATTTTGCCCGACCTGTTCCGTGAGGGGCAAAGTGTTGTTGCCATTGGCACGGTCAAGCCTCCACACGGATTTGTGGCGAACGAGGTTCTGGCCAAGCATGATGAGACCTACATGCCCAAGGAAGTAGCCGAAGCCCTTAAAAAATCCGGCAAATGGGACCCCCGCTTTGGCCCGCCCCCCAGTGCTGCAAGCTGGAACAACATGACCGTGCAGGACGCAAGCAAGAGCCTTTCCGCCCCCGCCGCGGCAAACTGAACAGCCTGACTTAAAGAAGACGGGAGCCTCCCCCCAGATATGTTAAGCCCCGAACTTGGACATTACGCCCTTGCGCTGGCCTGTGTGCTGGCTGCCGTGCAGGGTATTATTCCCCTTATTGGCGCATCCCGGCGCGATGCGCGGCTTATGGCGCTGGCTCCCGGCCTTGCCATCGGGCAGATGATCGCCCTTGGCGTCTCCTTCCTCAGCCTGATTTACGCGGCGGTTACGGACGATTTTTCGGTCCAGAACATTGCGGAAAACAGCGCGGTTTCCAAACCTCTGCTCTACAAAATAACCGGCGTATGGGGGAACCACGAAGGCTCCATTCTGCTCTGGGCGCTTATTCTGGGCCTGTGTGGGGCCGCGGTGGCGGCCTTTGGGCGCAACCTGCCCTCCGCCCTGCGTGCGCGCGTTATTGCCGTGCTGGGCCTTGTAGCCACGGGGTTTGAACTGTTCTGCCTGACCACATCGGACCCATTTGCCCGCATCTGGCCCGCCCCCATGGACGGCCAAGGCATGAACCCCCTGCTACAGGACCCCGGTCTGGCCTTCCACCCCCCCATTTTGTACACGGGTTACGTAGGCTTTGCCGTACCTTTTGCCTTTGCCATTGCCGCGCTGATTGAAGGCCGGGTTGATGCAGCATGGGGCCGGTGGGTACGGCCGTGGGCTGTGGCTGCATGGTGCTTTTTGACCTGCGGCATCGCCATGGGGTCCTGGTGGTCCTATTACGTGCTGGGCTGGGGCGGCTACTGGTTCTGGGACCCGGTGGAAAACGCCTCGCTCATTCCGTGGCTGACAGGCACCGCACTGATCCATTCCGCCATTGTGGTGGAAAAGCGCGAAGCCCTTAAAATCTGGACCGTACTGCTGGCCATTGCCACCTTCTCATTCTCGCTGTCGGGCACGTTTCTGGTGCGTTCGGGCATTCTCAACTCCGTGCATGCCTTTGCAAACGACCCGGCTCGCGGGGTGTTTATTCTGGGCCTGCTGGGCGTTGTTATTGGTGGCTCGCTTGCCCTGTTCGCCTACCGCGCCCCAACCCTGACCGCAGGCGGGCTGTTTGCTCCCATCTCCCGCGAGGGGGCACTGGTGCTTAACAACATTCTGCTGTGCTCCCTGTGCGCGGTGGTGCTGACGGGAACCATGTATCCCCCCTTCATGTCCCTGTTGTTTGACCGCACCATTTCGGTTGGCAAACCGTTTTTTGATGCAACGACCATTCCGCTGGCACTGCCCCTGTTCATTTTCATGGGCTTTGGCCCCATGCTGCCGTGGAAGCGCGCACAGCTCTGGCCTGTGCTGCAAAAGCTGTGGCTTGCCGCCATTGTGGCGGCACTGGCCTGCGCGGTTGCCGTGTTTGAACTGTCTGGCGTGCTGGCCATTCTGTGCGCTGCTGCGGCATTGTGGGTTATTGCAGCCAGTGTGACCGATCTGGCAGAGCGCACAAAACTGTTCCGTGTGCCTGTTGCCACATCCCTCCAGCGGGCACGCATGCTGCCCCGCGCCATTATTGGCACGGCCATTGCCCATGCCGGCGTAGGCATTACCGTGCTGGGCCTTGCCGCCATGTCTCAGGCACAGCACAAGATTGTGGAAGTGCCTATTGGTACTACCGAACAGCTGGCCGGGTATGACTGGACACTCAAGGCCGTGGAGCAGGAACCCGGCCCCAACTACACGGCCATGGTCGCCACGCTGGAAGTCCGCCGCAATGGCAGGCTGGTTACGGTCATGCACCCATCCAAGCGCAGCTTTAACAGCCAGAACCAGACCACAACGGATGTTGCCATCCACACCAACATGCTGGCGGACCTGTACGGCGTTCTGGGCGACAGGCACGGCCCGGACAGCAGCCCGACCTATGTGCTGCGCCTGCACTACAACCCGCTGGCACCATGGATGTGGCTGGGTGCGCTGATCATGGCGTTTGGGGGAGCACTCTCCCTTTCTGACCGGCGCATGCGCGTAGGCGCGCCACAGCGGGCCAAATCCACCCCTGCAAGCACGAGCGTAGCATGACCACACCTTCGGATAACCTGACCCGCCGCCGCCTGCTTATGGCCCTGCCGCTGGCCGGGGCCGGTGTTGCCGGTGTTGCCTTCTGGAAAATGCTGGATGGCATGCAGCACGGCTCCTTCAACCCGCATGACATCAACGCCCCCGTGCTGGACCGGCCAGTGCCAGACTTTACGCTGGCCCCGCTCCCCCCGGCAGAAGGGTTTACAACGCAGGATCTGCAACAGCTTACCAAGCCGGTGCTGGTCAATTTTTTTGCGTCATGGTGCATTCCCTGCCTTGCGGAAATGCCAACCCTTATGACCCTCAAAGACAAGCTGACCATGTGGGGCATTGCCTACAAGGACAAGCCCGACAACGCTGCCAGCTTTTTGCACCATTCCGGCAACCCTTTTACCCGTCTGGGGGATGACCATACCGGCCGGGCCGGGATTGAATGGGGTATTTCCGGCGTGCCAGAGACTTTTCTGGTAGGGCCGGGGGGGATTATCCGCTGGCACACAGCAGCCCCCCTTACGGATGAGACCATTAACAAGGTCCTGCTGCCACTGGTGCAAAGGCTACAAACACCATGACCATACGCCGCAAACTGGCCGCCCTTGTGGCAGGCCTGCTCCTTATGGCAACACCGGTGCTGGTACTGGCGGTGGATGACCCGTCCGAAATGCTACCCAACCCGCAGCAGGAGGCCCGCGCTCAGGCCATTGGTGCACAACTGCGCTGCCTGGTGTGCCAGAACGAATCAATAGAAGACAGCAGCGCCGGTCTGGCGCGTGACCTGCGCCGCGTTGTGCGCGAGCACGTTGCCAAGGGCGAGAACAACCAGCAGGTCATGGACTGGATGGTGAGCCGTTATGGCAACTTCATCCGCCTGAAACCTGCTTTTTCGCTGGGAACGCTCCTGCTCTGGGCCATGCCGGTGCTGGCTCTGCTTATGGGGCTTGGCACGGCTTTTCTGTTCTACCGCCGCAGGGCCGCAGCGCCACCGCCGCCCCCCCTGACCGAAGATGAAAAGGCCCGTCTGGCCAGACTGACAAAGGACTGAGAGCATGATCTGGCTTTCCATCGGGCTGCTCAGCCTGCTTGCCCTTGCCCCGGCTATTGTAACACTGTGGAAGCGCACCCGCGTTATTCGGGATGAACGCAGCACCGCACTGGCCCTGCATGAAGCCCAGCTTGCAGAACTGGACCGCGACCTTGCCATTGGCCTGATCGCCCCAACCGAACACGACGTAGCCATACTGGAAATCCAACGCCGTATTCTTTCAGCCGATGCAGCGCCTTCCACAGCACGGGCAAACAGTTCGGCCATGCTGGGCTGGTTTGGTCTTGCGGCGGTGCCTGCTCTGGCCATTGCCTTATACCTGACCAACGGCACACCTTACCTACCAGCCCAGCCCCTTGGCCCAAGGCTGGTGGCCCAGCATATGCAGAACCGCAAGGCTGATGCGCTTATTGCCCAGCTTCAGCAAGCCATGGCCAGCCTGCCTGCAGATGATCCCAACAGGCGGCAGGGCTACCTGCTGCTCGGCCAGTTGCAGGCATCGGGTGACCATTACGCGCAGGCAGCGGAAGCATGGAACCATGCTCTGGCGCTGGGCTTTGACCCCGAGCTGGCTGCCCGCACGGCAGAAGCCATGACAAGGGCCGAGCACCACGTTACTGCGCAGGCACTGGCGCTGTTCCGCAAAGCACTGGACGCTGCACCGCAGGATGCACCGTGGCGCCCCGCAGTACAGGGCCGCATTGCACAGGGCGAGCATGATCAGGAAAACCCCTGATCTGCCTGCCGTTATTTCTGGCTAGAACCTAGAACCCACCGCCGGGCCGTGGTGCAAAGCCCCGGCCCCAGACATCTTCCGTTGTGCGTACCTGCGGTGGGCGTGGCTGGCACGAAATAAGATACAACCCCACGACAAACACGATGTTTGAAAAGGCATTGAACCAGACCGCCGTCCCGAATGTGGGCGGGGAGGTCAGTGCCTGATACACAACGTACAGGGCGAACGGGATAGAAACAATCCGTATGCTGACAAGCATATGCCGCAGCGGGTTGGGTTTTCCCGGTTTGACCAGCACGCGCACACGGCCAAGCCCGAAAAAAAAGCTGACGCACAGGCACCAGACCAGCACATTAAAGATCATGTTGCCAAAATCGTGCATGCCGGTCAGCACAAACACAGCAATAATGGAAACGGCAGACAGCAGCAAAGAGCCAAACTGGCAGCTCATACCGGCATCAAAGGCCGAAAAGCGTTCTGGCAGCCTGTCTGCCATGGGCTGGCAGACCCGGTCCAGCAGCCAGCTATCCATCCGTATTATACGTTCACCCAGTGTCATGGCTGCATCATAACGGATTATGTGCCGTGATGCACGAAAATGCCGTGCATCACACACTCACCACCCAGCTTGTAACTCAGGCGCTTTTTGTTGTGTCGGGGGTAGGCAGCACGCCATCGGGCGTATGCTTGTCCACGGCGTCGGGCAGAAAATGCACCAATGCTGTGACCACGGCATCGGCTGGCAGGCCGGTTTTTTCCACCAGCGCATGCACCGCATCACTCCCCAGAATGGAGCGGATTTCATCCGGCGTGGCGGGCACATTGCCGCTCTGGCTGATCCATGAGCGCACCTTGTCGCCCAACCCGGCCTGATCGGCGCGGTCCAGCAGGGTCTGGATTGTCTGCGGCTGAGCCAGGGACTGGAGCTGCTGCTTGACAAGTGTCTGGACATCTCCGCCCAGAACGCTCTCGACCTTACCTACAATGCTCTGAAAAAAATCAGACATATCCACCATCTTTCCCATATACGCCACCAGGGCGGCCTGTCGGCAGGCAAGGCACTATTTGGTCATGGAACGAATAACAGATCCATGCAATACTTATAAGAGAAAACCGGCTCCAGACCGACTTTCCCCGTTTGAGAAGCGATAGCTGATATGCGTCTGAACCCACAAGGAAAAAACGGGAAAACCAGCTACGGTTACAACCAGATTCCCCAGCTTCCTCTGTTGCAACAAAGTAGCCATTGTGCCCAGTCTTTCTTTTCCCCTGCTTGACAGGATCGGTCGCCTGCGGGCCTTCCGCCCGTTAGGGCCGCCGGGTGTGCAGAGCAAACTGCCTCTAAGCTGGCTGCTTGCCCCCACACCATCCGCAATAGGGTTTGCCCTGCGCACAACCGCGGCCGCCCTGATAGCGCTGGTCATTGCCCTGTGGATGGAACTGGACGACCCGCAATGGGCCGCCATGACCGTATGGATCGTAGCACAGGGTTCACGCGGGGAGAGCCTTTCCAAGGCACGCTGGCGTCTGGTGGGCACAGGCATTGGGGTGGTCATGTCCATCACCCTTATTTCGGCCTTCAACCAGACCGCGTGGCTGTTTTTTCCCGCATTGTCGATCTGGCTGGGGCTATGCTGCGGGCTGGCAACCCTTGTGCGCAACTTCCGCTCCTACGCGCTGGTGCTAGCGGGCTACACAACGGCCATTATTGCCATAGGGGCCATCCCCCACCCCGAAAACGTGTTCATGACCGCCATGTCCCGCGCGACCTATATTGTGCTGGGCATTGTATGTGAAAGCACGGTTGCAGGCCTTTTTGCCCATAATCTGGCCGAAACCGCCCGCCGCAACATCCGCGACAAGCTCCGCACGGCCCTGAGCAACGTATCCGAGGCCGTAGCCAGCCTGCTGGCCGGGGATGATGAAGCGCTTATCCGCTCACGCGCCATGTTTGGCCCCATCCTGTCCATTAACGACCAGATTGAATTTTCTGAAGCCGAGATGGGCCCCCATGGGCATGAAGGGGACCACGCCCGCGCAGCCCTTGCTGCGGTTTCGGTCCTGCTCTCACGCGGGTTGGGCATGACCGTGCGCCTGCAATACGTCCAGACCGACCAGCCCATATTCCGCGAGACGGCCTCCAACGTCAGCACTTTTCTGAGCAGCCTGCCTAACCGCCTGAACACGGAAACCGGGGTCCGCGGCATTCTGCGCGACCTGCAACTACTCCGTGCCGAATGCCACCAGCAGATTGTGGATGCCCTTACGCACGAAATCGGGTCCGCTTTTACGCTGGAAGACGAACACGACCAGATTTCCGCCCTGCTGGACGGGCGGATTCTGCACAACGCCATGGACGAACTGCTGGGTGAGCTGGAACAGGCCATTCGGGAATACGATGCCAGCCAGCACTTTATTCGTGGTGACCACTTCCACTTCCGCCTTCAATCCCATGTGGACAAGCGCGAAGCCGCCTATAACGGCGTGCGTGCTGCCGTGGCCCTGAGTGCCGCCGGGCTGGTGTGGGAATGCACGGCATGGCCCACGGGCCTTGGCTTTATTACATTTGTTGCCATTGTGTGCGGGCTGTTTGCCACGCGGGAAAACCCGGTTGTTGCCACCACCCAGTTTATGATCGGTGGCATATGGGCTGCTCTTGTTGCGTTTTTTCTGGTCTTTTTTGTCCTGCCCACACAATCCAATTACGAAATGCTGGTCGCCACACTGGCCGTGCCCATGTTTGCCGGCGGGCTGGCCGCACGCAACGCCAGCACGGCCCTGCACTCTGCCGCCTATACCCTTTTGCTCCCCAACTTTGTGCACCCGCTCAATCAGGGCCGGGTGGATGAGGTCACATGGTTCAATTCCACATGGGCCATTCTGCTAGGGGTATTTTTTGCGGTTCTTATTTTCCGCGCCGTGCTGCCCTTTAACAGCGCAGCCGAACGCTGGCGCATGCGCCGGACCCTGCTGCGGGACCTGCGCACACTGGCTTCGGCCGAGCCCACCCCCATGACGCGGGACTGGATTGGCCGCAATATTGACCGCTTTGCCCGCCTGATCCGCCATGCTGGCCCCACACCTTCCCCCACCATTGAGGGCTGTCTGCAGGGCACACTGGCTGCCATGACCATAGGGTTGAACATTATCCGCCTGCGTGCGCTGCTGCACCGCAACCAGATCCCCCCCGCAGCGCGCCGGGCCATAGAAATTGTCATGAAGCGGATGAGCCATTTTACAGGCAAATATGGCCACACAGCCCATGCCGCCCGTGTAGCGACCACTGCATTACGCCGGATGGAAGCCGCCGAGCCCAACATTTCCACCCGTATTGAACTCACCCGCGCGATTGCCTACCTGATTGTGGTTTCCCACGAGCTGGATGCCAATGCCGTGTTCCTGGATGCCACGCGCCCTTACCGTGCGGTTTGAAGCTTAAAACTGGGGTGATCTCAGGCAGCACCCCACGCAGGACTGCTTACCCAAAAGGCACCGTATTCCGTGTATGAGTATGGGTATGAGTATGGCGGGGCGGATGCACAGCTTTGGCACGCCAAACACCTGCCAACCCCATGATCAGGCCCAGAGTGAAGGGGCACTTGCATGCCCCTTTGCACAAAACATCCGGTTCAGAGTAATGCGGCACCAAATGGCAGATACGCCACAATAACCTGCTTAATGGGCTTCAACATCATGGAAGCGGGTGTAATCCACCGTAATGCGCCCATCGGGGCGGGAGAGCACAATATCCACAAAACGATGGTTATGCTGCACTCGGTCAAACCTGTATGCGGTTCTTGCAAACACGGTCTGGCCCAGAGCCTCGTCCGTACCGGTCACTGTGACAATAATCTCGGCTTCCTCGCCTTCGAGTTCAGCAACCGTTTTGCCATGCAAGGGGCTATCTGGCGTAATGACGTGCGCCATGACAAAGGCAAAGCGCAGCACCGGCACATGGGATTGCATAAGCAGAAGCTGGTCAAACTTGCGGACCAGATGGCCATTATCGCTCATGACCAGGCGGGACAAAGCCACTTCAATATCGACCGATAAAATCACGCTCATCCGCAAATTGGCAATGCGGATGCACAGGGCGGGTATTCCCCCTTCATTACTAATGACGGCTATGTTGCTGAACATCAGTCTGGCACGGGGGCGGGCAAAACGGGCAAAAACCACGCCCGTTGCAAGGGCTGTCAGCATCATGCCGACAAACACCTCGATCGAGACAATGGCATTGGCATAAGCCCCGATCGGGCTCATGGTCCCGTACCCCACGGTCGAGAGTGTTTGCACACTAAAAAAGAACAGGGACAACAATGTACCGTGCGAGAGCCCCGTAATCTGGTTCGGGGCCACCATGTACAGCAATGCAAAAACAAGGTTGAGCACAACGTAGGATACAACGGCAATGGCAGCAAAAGCGGGCCAGCTTGCCGTAAGTGCATGGTGGTAAAGGTCACTCCATACGCTGTCCTTCAAACCTACGCGCACAACATCGCGGTGGCTTTTTTCCTCAACCAGCGCATGGGCGCGAAAGCGCCTGACCGCCTCCTTGGTACTTAAATGAAAACGCCCCCCTTCCTTACCGCTGGGTCTGGGGGCAACATTTTCCAGCTTGGTGTGGCGTTCTGCCTCCACTTGACGGCTGCGTTTTCTATAATGGTGGAAAAGTCTTTTCATCATCACCGCTCCGCGCGCACAGCCGGGCAGACGGGCTTGCGCTTGTTTGCGGTGTTACACAGCAAGGCAGGGTCTGTGCTCCATGGATTATGCATGGAAGACCTGCTTAACTTGCGATTATTTTTTAGGTGTCATGCTTTTTCAAGCAAATGGAACAAAAACACCTCTCAAGTGCTGTGTATAACACACCATAACTTGATACCCTGCCTTACACAGCGCCTGTATTCCCTGCTGCAAGGGATACAGCACCAAGCGCGCGATACCGTAAGGAATAGGGCGTAGGAGCACTCACCCACTCATGCCTTGCGGGCAATGCAGCTTATGCCAATGGCAGCACAGGGTGCATGGCTTTCTGGCAGACCAGTAAAGCCATGCACCAAAACTAGCTGGTTAGGGTGCGCTCTCGGTTTCCGCAAAGGGTCTGAGCACAATATCACCCGCACTGCGTGCCCATGCCCGAGCATCATCCGCTGGTGGCGTGGCATTGCCTTTGGTCAGGCTACCATGGACCAGCGTTTGCGCATCCATCCGGTTCAGGCTGCCAGATTGTGCGGCTGCACTCTGCGCGGCCCGTGCCCACAAGGCATGCGCCTTGGCCTGATCGCCCTGACTGGCAGCAATCCGCGCGGCAAGGGCAAGTGCCCGCGCCATGTCGTGGTATGCAGCCTCACCCTGACGCAGGTTTGCTGCTTCCTCCGCCTGCTGTTCGGCCAATGCGGGGTTGGAGTGACGGAGCACGCGTGCCTGAATCTCGGCCCGGTCAGCTTGCTGTGCCACGGAGAGTGGCTGCTTAAGCCCGCTCAAATAAACCCCTGCGGCCTGAAGAGCGCTTTGGTCGCCCTGCGCATCGGCGGCAAGGCCCAGCACAAGGGCTGCCCGTGCGGCAACACCCGTATCGGCGGAGCGCATGGCCTGCTGGGCCAGAGGAATAGCCTGCGCGTAATGGCCAAGCCGGTAATGGCTTGCCGCCTCAACCAGATCAAGCGAGGACATATCCTGCGCACCGCGTAACTGCACTGCCTGACGTGTGGCCTGTGTTGTCTTCAGCGCGTCATCCGGCGTGTTGGCGGCCAGTTGTGATACTGCGAGGTCGTACCCGGCCTCAGCCACGGCTGTTCCATCATCACGCACAATGGCAAGGTTGGCGGCCTTGCGGTACTGGGATACGGCCACCGTGTAGCGCCCCAGTTCAAAGGAATCCCGGCCGGCCATCATGGCCTGATCCCACGCCGCATCATCCTGCGCGGTGGGTTTGCTCTGGCTGGCCCCGCACCCGGCCACCAGCAGCGGGGCTGTCAGCACCAGCATGTGTGCAAGGCGTCTCATGGCCGCACCTGCTGGGGGGGCAGACGTTTATGATGTGTTACCTTATGCCCGCCCAGCAGCCACATCCCGCGCAACTGGTCGGTCAACTGCTGCAAGCCGTAAAGTGTGGTCTGGGCCTGTGCCAGCATGGCAGGCAGGTCTGCCGTACTGGCTTCCACATTACTGGCAATGGCTGGCAGGTGCGGTGTTGCGTCCTTTACATCCTTGGTGGCGGATTTGAGGTTGCCCATGGTGGCATCTGTTTTGCTCATGATCCCCGAAACCTGTTTTTCAATCGGCTTGAGCCGTTCGATCACAGCATCCAAAGAGGCAATAGTGGCTTCAGACTGGCGGATAAGCTGGTCATTGGTCATCAACTGCCCGATTGTGCCCTTGCCCGCGTGCATGTCGGTAATGGTGCCGTCCAGCTGGGCCATCATATGTCTGGCACTGGCCAGCGCGGGCATGATTTCGGCCTGAATACTGTTCAGGGTCGCGGTAATCTGGTCTGCGGGGTTGGGAGCCGGAGTGGCCGAAATAACGGCATAGCTCCAGTCCATCGGGTCCCCATGCCCGCGGCTGAGGTCCAGATAGGAAGCCCCCGTTACAATAAGCTGCTTACGGATAAGGGCTGTGCTGTCCCGCCGGACAAAGGGCTTGGCCTGTGGGTCAAGGTCAACCATGGCATACATGTTGCCAGACGGATTGAGCTTGATGCTGCGGATGGTGCCCGCATGCGCCCCCATAAGCTGTACGTCCCCGCCTACGGTCAAACCGCCCACGCCAGAAGCGGGCAGCACAACGCGCAGCCGTGCGGGTGGGGTCAGCCAGTCACGCAGCACACCTGCCTCGATAACCGCGCCCCCAAAAATGAGTATGCTCAGAAGCACAAGAAACCCGACCCATTCATCTGCATAACGCAGGGAAATGAGAGGTTTTACTTTCTGTCGTAAGCGGAGTTGGAACATTATCCCATCCGTACTGCTACAAGACCATCATCTGCAAGCCGCCAGGTTGCCGTAATACCCTGCCGATATTCCTGCCAGACTGCGTTATTCCTTACCAGCCAGATAACCCCGGCACCCCTGTCGCGCGCCTCGGTTATTGCAGCCAGAAAAGAATTGCTCAATTCTGCCGGACCGCTCTCAAGCGGGTCTTCCAGCAGTAACAAATGGGGCCTTCCCAAAAACGCCCGCACGCAGCTTGCGCGCAAAAGGTCATCCTCGGGTAAAAAACTGGGGTTTTGTGTTGGCAGACCGGGCAGGCCAAAACTTTCCGCCAACCGGGCAGCATCATGCACCAGATCATCAATCGGGCGGGTTGTGTGGTGCAACTGCTGCAACACAATTGCCAGATGCACCGGCACAAATTCGGGCCAGCTTGCCCGGTGCGTCACACGCCCGATACGCCCGCGCAGGGCGTTGAGTTCCCGGTCGCCCAGATCGGCCCAGTCCAGCCCCATAAACCGCACAAACCCATCATCCAGCGGCACAAGCCCACAGCACAGGTCCGCAAACATGGTGGCGTGCCCTATGTCGCGCGCTTCCACCACCATGCAGTCTCCGGGCATCAGCTTCATGCTGAACGGAACCGGCGGCAGCCCGCTCTCATCAAACGATGGAACGGCCTTGTTCAGTTCAAGCAGGGGGCCGGAAGCGTACACATCCATCTTACAGATCCAGACTGAACAGAACGCTCACCACCATCACAATCAGCATCCCGCGGGAAAAGCCGCGGGGCAGCAGGGTGCGTAGTGAATCCTCGTTTGTGGCGGTCAGCCCTGTTAGGCAGCCGCCCAGCCCCACCACAAACCCGACAGTAATGAACTTGAGCGGAATAATAACGTAATCCGTGCCGGACATGGCTGTTGCCACATCATCCAGAAAAGCCCAGACGGGGTTGTTGATCACCCCGGACATGCGGCTCATCACATACCCCGTCACAAGGGATGCGAACGAGAACAGGATACCCAGCGTAAACCCGGCCACGGTAAAAGCCAGTGTACGCGGCAGCACCAGCAGCAAAAAGGGGTCTATGCCCACAGCCTGCATGGAGCGGATTTCCCCCCCAATGCTCAACAGCCCCAGTTCCGTGGTGGAGAGCATGCCATTACGCCCCAGCAGGAGCACACCCACCAGAATGGGTGCTATTTCGCGCACGACAATATTGATCAGGATTGAGCCGGTCATGGTGGCAAGCCCGGTCAGCCCCAGCCAGTAAATAACCTGCGACACAGCGGCAAGCCCGGTCAGCACCCCGGCAAACATGGTGGCAACAAGCCCACCACGGATAATGTTGTTCATGGTGCTGATAAATTCGTAACGGACTGTCCGCCGCCATGAATGCGCGCGAAAGCTCTCGAAGATCACCCCCCAGGATGCACCCAGCATAATGAGCAGAAAACGCGCCTGCCTGCGCGTAAGCCGCCCGATCCATGCCAGCTTGCCAAGCCCCCACTGAACAGGGGCAAACAGCCTGCCCTGCCCTGTCTGCCCGGCAAGCACGAGGTCGCGCGTTGTATCGGTAGGTGGCGGGAGCGGCTGGGGAGCCTGCTGGTCGGTCTCACTCATCGGCGGGCTGCCAGCGTATAGGCACGGCCAAGACCCAGATGCGGCACAAAGAAGGAGCCACGGCTGCGGAACAGGTAGCGGTCACGCAGGTTGGTATAAACGCGCTCCGTAACCTGAATGGTACCGGGGTCTATAGCGCTTTCGGCCATCAGCTCGGCAAGGGAGACTGTCTGCCCCCACAGGTTGAACACCGTTGGCAACTGCCCCACGGCGCCACCAAACGCGGGGCCAAAATCCATACCCATGGTAAACACGGGTTCCAGATCGGCCGCAGCCAGTGCGCCCATAAATGTTTCACGCATTTTAAGGGCAGCATTGGCCAGACGCACCAGTGCTGTGGGGTCCGGCTCTGTTGTGCAGCCTGCCATACAGATCATGCGGTGCCCGGCCACTTCCACCGCAAACAGGTGCTCTTCCTGTGCAACGCTCTGGACCTGTGTGGCCAACTGGTTGATCAGGGCGATCAGGGCTGCGGTTTCCTTGTTCCCTTCCACTACGGGGTCGGAAAAGCTGACAACGAGCACGGCAACAGAGGGGTAAATACTCGCACCTGTTACGTCCGCCATTTCATCTGCCCGCATCAGCAGATTATCGGACATAGGCGTGCCAGTGACCGCCACAGGAGCAGAGGTTTTGCTGTCTGCCACGGGTTTCTGCTGGGCTTCCAGCACATCCTGCGCGGCAAAGCGTGTACCCGCAATGCTGGCCATGAGCTCCACAAAATAGAGCAGATGCGGCAGCATGACCGGGTCTTCCAGCGCAAGCATACCCAGCGTGCCATGAGGGCCATGCACAGGGTACACAGCAAGTGCGCGCGTACTGACCTCACGCATGACCAGCCGCTCAAACCGTGTCGTACGTTCATCCGTTGCGGCGTTGCTGACGGAGAAGGAAGACCCTTCCTCTATGGCATCAAAGAACTTGCCCAGTTCTTCCCGCCCCATTTCAAACCCGCCGGAATGGGTGTTCTGGGTCCGGTCATAGGTATCATCACACACCATGGCGGCACCATCGTGCAGGAAGCGCCACAGGCTGGCGCGGCGTGCACCCGTAACCTGCGCGAGCTGTTCCGTAAGCACCAGCGCATCGGCCGCAGGGTCAAACAGGTGCGGCGCCACAGCCACCTGCTGCAAGGCACCACTTTCCTGCGCGACCTGAGACTGCTGGACCGCAAGCCTGCGGTTGCCTGCTTCCGTCCGGCGCAACTGGCGGATGTAAAGTGCCCCCAGAAGGAGCGAAAACACCGTAACAATCCCCGCGAACTGGAGGCTCTGGCGACTACTCTGGTGCGCAAAGCTGCCAAAATCGTTTTCAGGGGCGGCAATCAGCAAAATCCAGCCCTGCGAGTAACGCGGCAAGGCGGAAGCCATGGTAATATAGGTCTTGCTATCCCACTCCACATGCTTGGGGCCAAAGCCCCGCACCCGGTAATGGTCGTACCCCAAGGCAAAAACCGGGTAGATTTTGGGGTCCAGCACCATTTTGTCCGGGTCCCAGCCTGCGGCTTCCGCGTGCTGGGTAAGGTTACGCCCTGCAATCACCCGTCCTTCACCATCCACAATCATGGCGCTGCCGGACTTGCCGATTTTGATTTTATCCAAAAACGCGCTCAGCTCATTGAGCGAGATATTGGTGGCAAACACCATTTCATGCCCGTCATCACGCCGGAAGCGGAGCGAACTGGTCATGACAAACTGTTTATCGGTCGGGAACAGGTAAGGCTGCGTCCACTGGATGGTGTCTTTGCCAGCCGTGTTTTTGTACCACGGGCGCACGCGCGGGTCGTAATCACCCGCGGGAGCATCATACTGCCGGACCTGCTGCCCCGCGGTATTGAAAAGAACATGATGCAGAATTTTTGCGCCACCCGGCTGCGTCACAAGGCGAACATGGTCCAGCACGTCCTTGTCGGGGGAGCGGGTGATCAGCGTAAAATTACCCTGATCATCGGCCAGATAAAAAGACTGCAACTGCGGAATTTTTTGCAGCATGACGCTGCCGTAGGAATAAAAGACCTTGTCCGACACCAAAGGCGGGGCATGTTCGATCATGCCTGCGGCAATCAGGTTTCCGGCGGCGGAAGGTGCAATATAGTCCCCCACTTCCTGCCCGATATAGTGCTGGGTTGCCTCCATAAGCTCACGCGTGAGAACAGAGACACCCTCGCGTGTGGTGCGGTATGAACTGATGCCCACCCACGCAATGGCCCCAACGGTCATGATGATCAGCACAAAGGGGAGGACCATGTGCAGCAGCACCCGCCGAACGGATGCATTGTGCTGAACTGTCGGGTCTATGATCTCTTCAGAAGACACGCACCAAATTCCACTGCCTGTTGGTCATGAACATTCATGCCCCTACCACCATAGCGCCCGGCAAGGCCGACCGCACAATGGCAAAGGTGGGCTCTCCATACAACAGAGATGTCTATTTGGTAACGTGCCTGTCGGCAGCAGAGTTGTCCACCCTTTTAAGGGGGTGGCAGATCAGACCGCCAGTTCCACCTCAAACCGGGTTTGCACACCCAGCGCCTGACCAAGCCGGTCCAGCCCACGCCGCACGCTTTCGCCCTTTACGGCAACACGGGTGGAGGTCAGGGTCAGCACCAGTTCCGCCCCATCCCATGCCAAAGATGTGCCCTCCAGCAGGCTCCCTGCCCCGCCGGACAGCGAATAGGCCAGACGCAACGCCAGACCACAGGCCACGGCATCGCGCCGCTCCTCATCACTCAGCAGGGTAAAGGACGGCATAAGAGCGGGTGCGCTCATATCCACCGAATAGCGCACGGCCAGCGCCAAAGACAGCCAGACACGCGCGCGGTGGTCAAACCCTGCCCCCTGCACACGCAAAATCCGCAGGTAGGTCTGCTCGGCCCGGTATTCCGGGTGGTCGTGGCTACCAATATCGGACAGCCAGCAGGCTATGCGGCGCAGGTGCTGTTCTTCTGCCGTTTCGTTCTGTTTGATGCAGCCTGTCCATGTCCACAGGATTTCGGGCAGGGTGTTGCTGCGGCCAAAGCGTGCACACATGTCACGCGCAACGCTTTCCATCGGGTCCTGGGGCAGATAACTGGGGGCCACATTCATCATGTACCAGCCCTCGCGCAGGCCATCCACGCAGAACACGATCTTGCTGGGCTGGATTTTTTTCATCAGCCTGCGCAGGACCACAGCGGCAAAGGGAATATCATCCAGCCGTTTGCGCGGCGCACCGGGCAGGCGCTCAAGGCTGCGGCGGGAGCTGTTCTGGAGCCAGCCGGTCATCTCACGCGCTTCCTGCACGTCCAGCGTGTAGTAGTGCACAATGTTCAGCGGGTACTGGGTGCGTGCAATCTGCAGGCGCGCGAGCGCACGGAACGCCCCCCCGACCAGATAAAGCGGCTGCCCCCGAACTCTGGACAGCCATTCAACACCATCAATGTCCTGATCAGTCAGCTGTTTGGCAACGTCCAGATCCCCCTCGCACCGATCCGCCAGACGGATCATGCCCAAGGGCAGGGTTGTGGCATCATGCCGTCCGGTTTCGGTCAGGTGAATAAGTTCGAGCGACCCGCCCCCAACGTCGGCTACCAGCCCGTCTGCTCCAGGAATACCGCACATGACCCCAATGGCGGAATGGTCAGCCTCCTCCTTGCCAGACAGAATACGCACCGGCACGCCGGGCATGCTCTGGCGCAGCATTTCCACAAAGGCGGGGCCATTTGTGGCGTCACGCACGGCAGCCGTGGCCAGCACCTCAAACGGGTCAGCCTGCATGGCACGCGCAATGGCATGAAAACGGCTGAGCACCTCCATGGCCATGCCCACGCCCTCATCATTCAGGCGGCCTGTGGTGGTAAGCCCACGACCAAGCCGCAGCACGGCCTTTTCGTTAAAAATGGGCAGCGGGTTGCGAGAAACCCCCTCGAACACAACCAGACGAACCGAGTTGGACCCAAGATCAACCACCGCTGAACGACGCTGCATGTCCGTCTCCATTACCAGCCGTTCCCGGGCAGGCCATTATGCTGCCCGGCAGTATGAAAGTGCACAGACATACGCGACATATGGGAAAAAGAAACCCCGTTTTCAGTCATCCAGCATCAGGTCTTTGGTCTGGGAGAGGGAGGCCGGGGCTCTGCTCAGGCTTTCATGGGCTGCGGACCCCCGCCCGGAAAGGGAGGGATGGGTCATGAACCATTCATGGGCAGAGAACGGTTTGGAGCCAGCGCCAAGCCGGCGCCATACTCCATTCTGCTCCAGTATCCACGACTGCAGGGTGTCGCGGATATTGGATACCATAATCTGGTCCAGCACCTGCGCGTGCACGGTGGGGTTGGTAATGGGCACCATGCTTTCCACCCGCCAGTCCATGTTGCGGGTCATCCAGTCGGCGGAGGAAATGTAAACCTTGGCATGGCGCGATGGCAGACGGTGGCCGTTGCCAAAGGCAAAAATGCGCGAATGTTCCAGAAAACGGCCAACAACGGATTTGATCCGGATATTTTCTGAAAGTCCGGCAACGCCGGGGCGCAGGCAGCATATGCCGCGAATGACCCCCACAATCTTAACCCCGGCGCAGGATGCACGGTACAGGCAGTCAATCAGGTCCGCATCGACCAGCGCATTCATTTTCAGCCAGATCGTACCCGGACGCCCTGCTTTGACATGCGCGATTTCCTCCTCGATCAGGTCCTTGAGCGTGCTGCGGATGGTAATGGGGGAAAAGGCGATTTCCTCCATCTGTGCCGGCATAGCGTAGCCGGTCACGTAGTTGAACAGCCGCGCCGAATCCCGCGCAAGCGCCGGGTTGCAGGTAAAGAACGACAGATCGGTATAAATACGCGCCGTAATGGGGTGGTAATTCCCCGTGCCAAAATGGGCGTAGGAGCGCACCTGCGCTCCCTCCCTGCGCACCACGAGGCTAAGCTTGGCATGGGTTTTAAGGTCGGCAAAGCCAAACACCACCTGCACACCGGCGGCTTCCAGCGCACGGGCGAGGCGGATATTGGCTTCCTCATCAAAGCGCGCACGCAGCTCCACCATAGCCGTGACCGACTTGCCTGCCTCTGCTGCCTCGATCAGCGCCTTGACGATGGGGGAATCGCGCGATGTGCGGTACAGCGTCTGCTTGATGGCAATAACATTGGGGTCCAGCGCAGCCTGACGCAGGAACTGCACCACCACATCAAAGCTTTCAAACGGGTGATGAACCAGCAGGTCCTTGGCCCGGATGGCAGCAAAGCAGTCCCCGTTAAAATCGAGTATCCGCTCAGGGAAGCGCGGCGTGTAGGGCGGGAAGAGCAGGTCCGGCCGGTCATCCACGATCATCTGCTTGAGGTCCGCCACCCCGATCATGCCTGAATGGACGGCAATTTCGTCCGATGGCAGGTCCAGGTCGGAGGCAATGGCTTCGGCCAGTTCGGCGGGTACGCGCTTTTCCATGTCCAGATGGATAACCACCCCACGGCGGCGGCGCTTGAGTGCGCTTTCGTAGGAGCGAACAAGGTCTTCCGCCTCGTCCTCGAACTCCACATCCGTATCGCGCACAACGCGCAGCACACCGCTCTCGCCCACAACCAGCCCGGCAAACAGCCGGTCAATGAACAGGGAGATCAGATCTTCCAGACGAATAAAACGCACGCGGGCAGGCTCGCCCGCAACGGCCTCACCCGTGGCAGGCAGGCGAATAAAGCGCTCAACCTGTGCAGGGAGCAGGATAAGGGCGTTCATGGCGAACAGGCCCGTGCCCTCGTACAAAAGGCGCAACCCCAGAGCCAGCCCCATGTTGGGAATAAAGGGGAGCGGATGGGCCGGATCGACCGCAAGTGGCGTCAGTACAGGAAAAATGCGATCCATGAAGCAGGTTTGCAGCCACTCCCTGTCCGCATCGTTCAGGTCCTGCGTTTCGCATAGTGTGACGTGGGATTTGGCCAGCAGGCTGCGCAGCTCTACCCATATCCGCTGCTGCTCGCGCAAAAGGCGGGCACAGCGTTCGCGCACTGCATCCAACTGCTGGGCAGGCGTGCGACCGTCGGGGGAGATGGTGGTCAACCCTTCACGGATCTGGCCAACAAGCCCTGCCACACGCACGGAATAGAATTCGTCCAGATTACTGGCGCTGATGGACAAAAAGCGCAGCCGTTCCAGCAGCGGGTTCCGGGCGTTGTCCGCCTCCTCCACCACGCGCTGGTTGAAATCGAGCCAGGAAAGTTCGCGGTTGATAAAGCGCGAGGGCGTTTGCAGGGTAACTTTGGGTTCAGCCACCTTTTTGGCACGGGTGCTGGCCGCAGCCCGTGTGCGTGAAGGTGCCCGCTTGGCGGGCGCACGTGTACGACTGACGGGGGTTGTATTCTTTTTATCCTGTGCCGCCACTAGCCTGCGCTCCCTCTCCTGCATTATCTGCCCCGGCAATCCGACCGATCCGAGGGCCGCACCAAACCGGATACACCGTCAACATATCCCAAACACGATGGCCCCGGAATGTTCGGGGGCGTCAAATCGCCATCATGTCATAAAACTGAAATATTCCTTTCACGGTTCACCATCGCGCGCAAAAAGTCCTTCCAGCACACTGGCCGCCAGAACGCGTGTGACTTTTCCGCCCGACGCCATGGCCGCCTGATCCAGCGCGCTAACGCAGTCACGCACAGCACTGGCCCGGCGCGGCAGGCGGCGCAACAGCCACTCCGTAACCTGCGGTGCAACAACAATCTGCCGTTCTGCAAGCAAACGCAACAACAGGCGGTGCAGCAGGTCCTCCTCCGCCTGCCCCAGCGGCACGGAGGAAGTCGCCCGCAGGCGGCTTGCCAGATCAGGCAGCACTGCGGGCCAGCGCGCAGGCGGCAGACGCCCCGCCATAAGAAGGAACACGCGGTGCTCACGCACCAGATTGATCAGGTGCAGCAGATCATGCTCGCTGGGCACACAGTCCGCGTTATCCAGTGCCACGGCCTTGAACCCGCCCTGGCTGAACAGGGCCGCCACATCGCGCTCGTTCAGCCGCTCACCCGCCATAACAGGCGCACCATACCGCCCCGCCCAGATGGAGAGCAGGTGCGTCTTGCCCGTCCCCCCTTCACCCCACAAAGCCATGCGGCCTTCGGGCCAGCGGTAGGGGGCTTCCGCATCCAGCACCCAGGCGCGCGCGGCCGCGTTGGAGGGGGCCGCAACAAAATCCGACCGCCCGAATCGGGGACGGTACACAAATGGCAAGGCTATCTGCGTCACCCCGTCACCTTCGTTTATGCGCCGCTTCCTGCCCTCTTTTGGGGGGCGGGAAGATGCTTTTGTTTCATCAAACCGCGTCATGCCGCTTTGCGCGCCGCCTCTCCTGCCGTAAAGACTGTTCGCGGGAATCCTGAGTGACCTTGGTTCCCGGCATCGACCTTACTCTCATTCGAACCAAGAGCGCACCCATGACGTCTTCTCCTAGCACCCCTTCCTCCGGCCTCACCTACCGTGATTCCGGCGTGGACATTGAAGCAGGCGAAGCCCTTGTTGACGCCATTCGCCCTGCTGCCAAAGCCACGGACCGGCCCGGCACCATGGGTGGGCTTGGCGGCTTTGGCGCTCTGTTCGACCTGAAGGCCGCAGGCTTTACCGACCCTGTTCTGGTTTCCTGCACCGATGGCGTTGGCACCAAGCTGACCGTAGCCATAGATAACGACCTGCACGAAACCGTGGGGATCGACCTTGTGGCCATGTGCGTGAACGACCTTATTGTTCAGGGCGCGGAGCCGCTGTTTTTTCTCGACTACTTTGCCACAGGTCGCCTGTCCGTTGCCTCTGCTGCCAAGGTTGTGCGCGGCATTGCCAAAGGGTGCGAACACTCCGGCTGCGCCCTTGTCGGTGGTGAAACAGCAGAAATGCCCGGCATGTACGCCGATGGCCACTACGATCTGGCCGGTTTTTCCGTTGGGGCTGCCGAACGCAGCGCCCTGCTGCCCGCAGGCATTGCCGCGGGTGATACACTGATCGCCCTGCCCTCCTCCGGTGTGCATTCCAACGGCTTTTCGCTCGTGCGCCGCATTGTGGCCGATGCCCACCTGACATGGACCGACCCCGCAGCCTTTGCACCGGGCCGCACGCTGGGCGAGGCTTTTCTGGAACCCACGCGCCTGTACGTGCGCCCCGTTCTGGCCCTGCATAAAGCAGGCCTGCTGCATGGGGCCGCCCACATTACCGGTGGCGGCCTGCCGGGCAACCTGCCGCGCGTGCTGCCCGACGGGCTGGATGCGGTTATTGATCAGGCATGGCCCATGCCCGCGGTCTTCAAATGGCTGGCCCGCACCGGCAATGTGGACAGTGCGGAAATGCTGCGCGTATTCAACTGCGGCATCGGCATGATCCTGATCACCCCCGAGCCGGACAAAGTGCTGGCCATGCTGGCCGAAGCGGGGGAAGAAGCCTTCCGCATCGGCTCCATTGCTGCTGCACAGAGCCCCGATGCCAAGCCTGACCTTAAAATGCAGGCAACCCCGGATTTCCGGGCAGCATGAGCACGGCAAAAACACCTGTTGCCATTCTGCTCAGTGGCCGGGGCAGCAATGCCACGGCCCTGATCACCGCAGCGCAGGACCCGGATTTTCCCGCACGTATCTGCCTTGTCCTGAGCAACAACCCCGATGCCCCGGGGCTGGACATGGCACGTGCCGCGGGCCTGCCCACACTGGCCATAGACCACCGCAGCTTTGGCAAGGATCGCGCCGCACACGAACGCGCCATTCATGCCGCACTGGAAGACTCTGGTGCGCAGGCCGTCTGCCTTGCAGGGTATATGCGCCTGCTCACCCCTTACCTGACCACGACCTGGGCCGGGCGGATGCTCAACATTCACCCCAGCCTTCTGCCCTCCTTCCCCGGCCTGCACACGCATGAGCGCGCTCTGGCTGCCGGTGTACGCCTGCATGGCTGCACGGTGCATCTGGTCACCGAGGGAATGGATGAAGGGCCTATTCTGGGTCAGGCTGCTGTTCCCGTTTTGCCGGGTGATACGCCAGACCTGCTGGCTGCACGCGTTCTGCAACAGGAGCACGGGCTTTATCCTCTGGCCTTACGGCATTTTTTAACGCAAAACCCGGCAACAGCGCCCAACGGCGCCGCGCTTGTGGTGGCGTAAGCCACCACCTCCCCTGCTTACCGAACGGTTTTTTGCCCCCATGACCACACCAGCGCGCTCTTCCTCTTCCAAACCGCGCGGCCGGTTCCGCCCCGCCGCCCCACAGCCCGACCCCACGCGGGATGTGGCATTTGATATTCTGTGCGGCGTTGTGGAACACCGCCGCATGCTGGAGAACAGCCTCTCCCGCTCGGCAGCCGCACATCAGGCAGAAGCGCGCGACCGGGCTGCCGCCCACCGTCTGGCGGCAGCAACCCTGCGGCACATGGGCACATTACGCACGGTGCTGGAGCCTTTTTTAAAAAAAGAACCGCCCGAGCCGGTGCGTGTTGCCCTGATGATGGGTTGCGCACAGCTACTGTTCCTGGAAACACCGCCCCATGCAGCGGTTGGCACCACCGTATCCCTGCTGCGCAGGCGCAAGCTGGCACCGTTTGCAGGGCTGGCCAACGCCGTGCTGCGCCGCGTCGCCACAAGTGGTGCCAGCGTGCTGGATGGGCTGGATCAGCCCCGGCTGGATATTCCCTCATGGTTGTGGACCTCCTGGACCGGACTTGGCAAAGGTGTGCCACGCGCCATTGCTCAGGGCATCAGCCACGAAGCCCCGCTGGACATTACCCTGCGCCCCGGCGCACAGGCCCCAGAAGGGGGCATAACCCTCCCCAACGGGTCCATCCGCCTGCCTGCGGGCACAAGGGTTGCCGAACTACCGGGGTATGAGGAAGGGGCGTTCTGGGTGCAGGATGCAGCCGCAACCCTGCCTGCCCGCCTGCTGAACGTACAGCCCCACGAGCAGGTGGCCGACCTGTGCGCAGCTCCGGGGGGCAAAACCGCCCAGTTAGCCATAACCGGTGCAACAGTAACAGCCGTGGAAAACAACCCCGCCCGCTTGGTGCGCCTGAAGGAAAACATGGCACGCCTTGGCTTGGATGTTCGCACGTTGCAGGCCGATGCCGCCACATGGCAGCCCGATGCCCCGCTGGACGCCATTCTGCTGGATGCCCCCTGCTCGGCCACGGGCACGGCCCGCCGCCACCCCGATGTGCTGTGGGTCAAACGCCCGCGCGACCTGACCACCCTGACCGCCACGCAGGACAAGCTTCTGGCAGCGGCAAGGGATATGCTCAAACCCGGCGGCAGACTTGTTTACGCTGTATGCTCCTTGCAGCAGGAGGAAGGGCCAGACCGCGCCCGCGCAGCACAGGCCATGGGGCTTGTGCCCATGCCCTTTACACCAGAGGAACTCTCGTTCCTGCCGCAGGCCTTAACGCCGGAAGGCTGGCTGCGCACCCATCCGGGCATGTGGCTGGATGAAGGCGGAATGGACGGCTTTTTTGCCGCCCGCTTTACCCGGGCAGCCTGAGCACCTGCCCCTTATTCATGCAGTTGCCATGTAAAAGCGCACAAACCGTTTTTCTGTAGTTGCGCAGGCGGCTGCTATTGCGGATAAGCAAGGAATGAGTGCTGCACCATTCCCCCTGATCGCCCCTAGTATTCTGGCTGCGGATTTTGCACGGCTGGGAGAAGAAGTAGAAGCCGTGGCACATGCCGGGGCGGACTGGATCCATCTGGATGTGATGGACGGCCATTTTGTGCCCAATATTTCGTTTGGGCCAGCCGTTATCAAGGCATTGCGGCCGCATAGCACCCTGCCTTTTGACGTTCATCTGATGATCGCCCCCGTTGACCCCTACCTGGAAGCCTTTGCCCAGGCCGGGGCCGACCAGATTCTGATACACATAGAAGCCGGGCCGCACACACACCGCTCGCTCCAGCTTATTCGCCAGCTCGGGGCAAAGCCCGGCATTGTGCTGTGCCCTGCCACACCAGCCGCCGCCATTGCCGAGGTCATGGACCTTGTGGACGTTATTCTGGTCATGACCGTTAACCCCGGTTTTGGGGGGCAGAAGTTCCTGCCCAGCCAGTTGCCTAAAATCGCAGCCCTGCGGGAGATGATCACACGCAGCGGGCGCGATATTCGTCTGGCGGTTGATGGGGGAATAGATGCCGCAACAGCCCCACTGGCCGTACAGGCTGGCGCGGATGTGCTGATCGCCGGGAGCGCCGTGTATGGCAAGCCGGATTATGCCGCGGCCATTGCCTCCCTCCGCAAGGCTTGATCTATCGCATGGTGATTATAGTGCGAATGCACCAAATGCTGTCATAAAGTTCCATTAGAGTAGCGCCTTTAATACCCCAGCCTTGGAGTTACACTCATCTAATGCCCCTACGCCGCTGGACCCGTGCCCCCCGCCTTGCCTATGCCATGCGCAACCCGCTTGGCGGTTTTGCACGCGTTCCCGCGGCCCCCGCCGTAGTGCTGCGGGACCTGTGGCCGGGCAATGCCACGGTAGGGGAAAAACTGGTCCGCAACCGGACCGAGTTTGATGGCGTGCCCCGCTCGCTCCAGTCCGGCATATGGGACGATCCGGCGTGGCCAGCCCCTTACCGCCGATGGTTACAGGGTTTTAGCTGGTTACAGGACCTGCGCGAACTGGGCGCTGAATCCGCGCGGATCAAGGCGCGCACGCTTGTTGCACACTGGGTGCGCCTGCCTGCTGCCGAACGCGCGGTTATGGACCCTTCCATAACTGGTGCGCGGTTGAGCGCATGGCTGGGCTGTTACGAGTTTTTTGCCGCCTCCGCTGATGATGTTTTTCGCCAGAACCTGATGGCCTCCCTTATGATGGAGGCCCGCTCGATTATTGCACTCATGCCCGATGCCGCTTATGGCTGGCAGGCGCTTTGCGCGCTCAAGGGGTTGCTCGCGGTTGCGGTATCCATTCCCGATTATCCGGAGTTCCTGACCCGCTACCTGCGTCTGATTGACGAGGTCATAACCAGCCAGATCCTGCCCGATGGCGGACATATTACCCGCAGCCCTGAAGACCTGTTCCTGACGGTAAAGGAGCTGGCGGAGATGCTTTACATTCTTCAGGTTGCGCGCCTGCCGCTGCCAACAACGCTCGTAGATGCTGCCAACCGGACCGCCCCCGCCCTGCGTGCCCTGCGCCATGCCGATGGCGGGCTGGCCCTGTTTAACGGCAGCACGGAACGCGACCCGCAACTGGTGGAACTTGTGCTGAACCGCGTATCCCGCTCCCGCGTTGTCGCCGCAGGATTGCCCGAAAGCGGATTTGCCCGCCTGAGCAGCGGCCGCGCACTGGTCATAGCGGATGCCGCAGCCCCCGCCCCAACCGGGTTTGACCACACAGCCCATGCGGGCATGCTTTCGTTTGAATTTTCATCCGGCAAGCAACGGCTGATCGTTAATTGCGGGGCAAGCCGGCAAAAAGGATGGGCAGAGGCCCTGCGCTACCCAGCAGCCCATTCCGTTCTGGAACTGGCGGGCATGGCCCCCATGACCTTTGAGACCAACGGCACCACCAGCAGACCACCACAGGTCAGCCGCACCCATGCAACGCAGGACGGCGCACACTGGCTGGACATGACCCATAACGGGTACGAAAGTCAGGGCGGGGGCCTGTACCACCGCCAGCTTTATCTGGGCAAGGACGGCCGCACTCTGCGGGGGGAGGAAAAGCTGGAAGGGGCAACACTAGCCCGCATGCCTTGTGTACGCTTCCACCTGCACCCTGATATTATGGTGGAACCGACCGAAAACGGCCACCTGCTGCACAGCGAGGAAGAAAGCTGGCTCTTCCAGTCCGATGGACAGGTCCGGGTGGAAGAAAGTGTGTATCTGGGTCAGGGCCGCAGGATAAAAACGCTCCAGCTTGTCCTGACCCCGCCCGCACCACCTTTGGATGAGAGCGCAGCCACGCCTACACCCGAACCAGACGCAGCACCTGCGGAGGAAGAGACCACTCCCGCGCAGCAGGCTGCTTTGCCGGAAACAACGCAGGAACAGCCAGCCCCCGCCGCATCTGCCGCTGATGCACTCAGCATTATGGCTGAAGAGACCTCACCCCTTGCAGACCCCCTACCCGCCGCAGAGCCAGTAGAACCAGCCCCCGCCACCGCGCCGGAACCCAAACCCGCCACCACCGGCCACCCGGCACTTCTCCATTCCATGATAGGGCAGCCCCCGCCCAAGCCGATCCATTGGGCACTGACACTGATCAGCGAATAATCCCGACCGTGAAAATACTTGAAGTCACGAATGTTGATTTTTCGCTTGTCCAGTTCCTGCTCCCGCTGATGCGCGCATTGCGTGCGGAAGGGCATGATGTTGTGGGTGTCTGCGCCGATGGCGCCTTGCTTGACGGGCCACGGGCGGAGGGTTTTCGTATTGAAACCCCACCTCTGGCCCGTTCCTTTTCCCCTTTTGCGCAACTGCGCGCCTTATGGGCGCTTATCCGGCTGATACAGCGTGAAAAACCGGATATGGTGCATGCCCACATGCCCATTAGCGGCCTTCTGGCCCGGGTTGCCGCCAGGTTATGTGGCGTCCCGTGCATTGCATATACCTGCCACGGCTTTCTGTTCAACCAGCCCGGCTCCCGCCCCAAACGCCTGCTGGCAAAAGTGCTGGAACGGGGGTGTGGCGCCATAACCGATATTTACCTGACCGTATCGCAGGAGCAGGCAGCAGATGCCTTGCGCCTGCGCATCCACCCTCACCCGCAGGTCATCAGCAATGGGCGGGATAGCCGCGTTTTTCACCCCGATGCGCAGGCACGCCAGCAGGTTCGTGCAGCATTGGGCACCCCGCCACAGGCTGTTGTGATCATTATTGTCTCCCGCCTTGTTCATGCCAAAGGGTACCCCGAACTTCTGGCCGCCATGCGTGACGTACCGGATGCTCATCTGTGGATTGTGGGGGAACGGTTGGCGAGTGACCACGGCCCAACGCTGGATGAAGCACTGGAGCAAAGCAGCCGGGAATTAGGGCCAAGGTTAAAGCGGCTTGGCTACCGCGCGGATATTCCGGCACTTCTGGCCGCTGCGGATATTTTTACCCTTCCCAGCTACAGCGAAGGGCTACCCATGTCCGTTATTGAAGCCATGCTGACCGGCCTGCCCGTTGTGGCCACCAATGTTCCCGGCCCGCGTGAGCAGGTGGTGGATGGGCAGACGGGCATTCTGGTGCCCCCGCGCTGCGTTGCGCCACTGGCACAGGCTCTGCGCCAGTTGGCAAGCCAGCCCGCCCTGCGCCAGAGCATGGGGGCAGCGGGGCGCAAACTGGCCCTTACACGTTATGAAGAACGTGTGGTTATAGGCAGAACCGTGGGCCTGCTAACGCAACCCAATAATCCGGCGGCCTAAAAGCAACAGCCCCTACTCAGTCTTTTTTGGTGGGGCTGTCTGTTCCGGTCTTTTTGGCCGCAGGCAAAAAGCGGATGGTCAGGCGGGAGGGAGAGGCCGCAAGCCGCCCACCTGTGCGGATTTCATCCAGCCGGATACGCACGCCTGAGTCATTTTCCATCAGGTGCCCGGCAACCCCCTTGCCGACCGTTGTCTCGCCCGAGAGCGACCAGTATGTTCCTGCAAAATCTTCCAGCCGTTGCAGGTTATAAACCTTGCCCACGCTGTTGCCGGAGGAAAAACCGATTGCAGCGGCCGAAGCCCCACTGACCTCAAACGGGTAGTCATGCCCGCCATAAGTCAGCACACCATTGCCCCAAGTGTAGCCCACACCCAGATCAGCCGAGCGGGTTTTGAAGGTAACCTCCGCCATGGCAGGGCCGAGAACGGTCTCTGCTCCTGCGGGCAAGGCCCATGCGCCGGACAGTGCCAGCGCCGCAAGAAAACGACGGGATGCTGAGCGCATCAAAAATGCTCCTTGTGTTCGGGACCACCAAAACATGGCATAGGGTTCTGCCGCTGCATAGCTTTATTGCAGGCATGGCTGGGCGGTTTATGTGTTCCAGACCGGGTCTTTAAGCTTTTCCACAAAGGCAGTGTGTGCAGCCAGTTCGGCAGCTGTGGGGCAGACTTTTACCACCTTGCGTTCTGCCGGGCCGTCATACACCACGGTGGGTGCCTGCTCGCCATCAGCCACCAGCCCCAGACCATGCTGGCGACCGCCCATAAGCTCCACATACACTTCGGCCAGCAGCTTGCAGTCCAGCAGCGCATTGTGGGTTGTACGGGCAGACAGGTCCACGCCAAAACGGCGGCACAATGCGTCCAGACTGTTGGGCATGCCGGGAAAACGCTCGCGCGCCATATCCAGCGTGTCCACCATACGGCCCATATCCAGCGGTTTGCGGCCTGCGCGCTTGAGTTCTGCGTTTAAAAAACCAAAGTCAAAGCGGGCATTATGCGCAATAAGGGCATCATCCCCCACAAAGGCCAGAAAATCGTCCGCGACCTCGGCAAACTTTGGCTTTCCCTCTAGGTCCGCGCGGGTAAAGCCGTGAACACGGCTGGCCTCTTCAGGCACATCGCGCTCGGGGTCCAGCAGGGTGTGGTAACTATTACCCGTGGGCAGGTCCCCCACCAGTTCCAGGGCTGCAATTTCAATCACCCGATCCCCGGTTGCGGGGTCCAGTCCTGTTGTTTCCGTATCAAACAGGATGGATCGCTTCATGCCCTCAAACTCCTGATAAAGCGGCGGACCTGCCGCTCTGTTTCCTTCATGGACAACCCCGTGCGGATAACGGTATCCGCCTTTTGCACCCTGCGGGCATCCCGCATCTGGCAGGCAATAAGCCTCCGGGCCTGCGGGGGCGGCATGTTGCGGCGATGGGCCACACGCCTGCGCTGCACCCATGGGGGAGCAGACACCACCGCCACCCGGCGACAGAGCCGGTCTGCCCCGGTTTCAAACAACAGTGGAATATCCAGCACCACGCAGGCAGCCCCCTGCAGGCGGGAGCGGCGCAAAAACTCGGTGCGGGCATGGCGCACCAAAGGATGCATAATGACTTCCAGTTTTTTCAGCAATGCCGGGTGGGCCAGCACGGCCTGCCGGAGCACCGCCCGGTCCAGCCGCCCGGCCGTTACAGCCTGCGGCACCAGTTGCGCAATGCGGGGCAAGGCAGCCCCGCCGGGAGCCTGCAGGGCATGAACAGTGGCATCTGCATCAAACACCGCCACTCCGGCACGGCGCAGCATGCTGGCAACCGTGCTTTTGCCCATACCCATGCCTCCGGTCAGGCCCAGTATTTTCATGCGTAAACCCTGCCTTGGTCAAAAGGAGCAGATCACGCTCAAAGGCTGTTCAGAACATGGTCCTGCGTTGCATCGTCCACTTGCGGGTCCACGCCAAACCATTCCTTAAAACCAAACCGTGCCTGATGGAGCAGCATGCCCAAGCCCCCCACCGTACGCAAACCCTGCCGGGTTGCCGCCGCGAGCAGGGGCGTAACCAGCGGGGCATAGACAATGTCCGCCACCACCAGATCCTCCGCCGCCTGCGCCAGAGAAGGGCAGAACAACGGGTCCGGCCCTCCGGCCATACCCAGCGAGGTGGTGTTGACCAGCAGGGCGAACTCCCCCAGCCGCTGCTCCCACTCGGACCAAGCCAGCACATCCGTACCGGGCAATGCCGCGGCCAGCGTTACTGCGCGCTCGTGCGTGCGGTTGGTTATGGCAACCTTGATGCCCCTGTCCTGCAAAGCCGCAGCCACGGACCGCGCGGCCCCGCCGGCCCCAAGCAGCAGGGCGCGGGTCTGCGGGCGGGGTGGCAGGCTGCTGGCCTCCAGACTGGCAACAAACCCGCTACCATCGGTGGAAAGGCCAAGGATTTTCCCATCCTCACGGAAGACAAGCGTGTTGACCGCACCCGCCCGCCGGGCCGAGGCATCCAGCACATCGGCCAGCTTATAGGCCGCCTCCTTGTGCGGAATGGTAACATTAACCCCTTTGAAGCCCGCAGCCTGCAACCCGAGTACCGCCGCCACAAAATCCTCCGGAGCCGTGGGCAGGGGCACATAAGCACCATCAACCCCATAACGCCGCAGCCAGTAGTTATGCAGCGCGGGCGAGCGGGAATGCTCAACCGGCCAGCCCATAACACCGGCCAGTCTGGCCTTGCCGGTAATAATCTGCGGGGGTGGTGTGGTGGGGGAGGTGGTCATGGCCGCTGTTCATACCTTGTGCAAAAAATCCGCCAGGCCTGTGGCAGCAGGCTGGCCAGCCGGGCGGCCCATTCCGCCTGACCTTCTGGGTGGGCAATCAGGTCCTGACGGATTTCAATTTCAATATACGGCAGGGCACGCTGCTCGCCATGCAGGGGGATTGTGTAATCCGATGTATCGGTCAGGGCGTAGGGTTCATTATCCCCCACCACCAGACCTTCGGCCCGGAGCAGGTCGATCATGATATGAGCCAGACGGGAGTCATGGTTATGCAGCAGTCCCACATGCCATGGCCGCGCCACCTCGCGCATGACCGGCGTGAAGCTGTGCAGGGCCACCACAACCACGGCGCGCTTTTGCGCCAGCCGGGCATCAAGCTCCTGTGTAATCCGCTGGTGGTAGGGGTGCAGAATGGCCTGTTCGCGCCATGCCCGGTCCTGCATGCTCAGGCTCTGGTTGCGTGGAACAGCCGTGCCATCACTCTGCGTCACAATGGAGGTAGGGTGACCCGGCGCGCGGTTACAGTCGATTACCAGACGGGAATACACCTGCTCGATCAGCACCGCAGGCAGGGCATCGGCCAGTTTGCGGCCAACACCGTCTATACCAATATCCCACCCGATATGGCGGGCACGCTCATCCGCGCTCAGGCCCAGACCATCAAGCGTGGGCGGAACAGCCTGTCCTGCATGGTCACTGACCAGCACAAACGGCCCGCCGCCATCCTGCCCGTAAACCTTAAAACTCTCAGCCAATATTTCTGTCATCAGTCATGCCGGCATGTGCCAGTTTGCCGGGCGGAGGGGGCGGAGGCACGACATCCGCCTCCCCCAAAACCCGAAAAAAACGCCTTACTGGGCGGAGGAGACAATAACGGCGGCCAGATCGGCCTCGGCCCGGACGCGACCTGCATCCTCACCACCCAGACCTTCTGCATCCAGACCGCTGCCATCCAGCTCATAGACCAGATAGGCGGGGTCTGTGCCGTCCAGCGATTCTTCACCGCCTTCACTGTAGCTGCGGGCAGCCACGTAGTCCGGCCCACGCATTTTTTCTTCCAGCCGACGCACGGCTGTAATCGGGTTTTCTGCCTTGATCACCTCGAGCAGCACGTTTGCACCCGGGTCGATCACTCCAAAAGTTGTCAGTTCGTGAGCCATGGTCTTTTCCTGAACCCTTTGTAATTTACACACTTTATAAGCAGAGAAATAAGCATGCAGCCAGCCCTGTAAACACCGCCTGCCCCATAAAAAACCTGCCCGCACCGCAGCACTGGCATGATCTGGCGCAAGGATGACGGTTTGCGCAGCGCGGCATGCGCCGGTAGGATGGGCTTTGCATTCAGCCTGCTCCGGTATTATGGCTGCGGCTCCACGCTACATGTAAACGAACAGGTCAGCCAACCATGTCTTTGAAGAACCAGCCCCCGGCCCAGACAGCCACCACAGCCAATGCCAATGTGCAGTGGGGCGGACGATTTGCGGGTGGACCTTCGGACATCATGCAGGCCATCAACGCCTCCATCAGCTTTGATAAAGCCTTGTGGAAGCAGGATATTGCAGGCTCTCTGGCCCATGCGGCCATGCTTGCGCATGTGGGCATCATCTCCAAGGATGACGAGACGGCAATCCGCAAGGGACTGACCGAAATTGGCGCGGAAATTGCCGCGGGCGACTTCGCCTTTTCCGAAGCGCTGGAAGATATTCACATGAATATCGAAGCCCGCCTGTCTGAACGGGTGGGGGAAGCTGGCAAGCGCCTGCACACCGCCCGCTCCCGCAATGACCAGGTAGCCACCGACTTCCGCCTGTGGGTGCGTGACGCCATAGACGGGCTGGACCAGCAGGTGGCCTCGCTCATGCGCGCACTGGCACAGCGGGCACAGGAACACGCGGCAGACCCCATGCCCGGCTTTACACACCTGCAAACCGCACAGCCGGTCACCTTTGGCCACCACCTTATGGCTTACGTGGAAATGCTGGCCCGTGACCGGGGCCGTCTGGCCGACACACGCCGCCGCCTGAACGAATGCCCGCTGGGTTCGGCCGCCCTTGCAGGCACGTCCTTCCCCATTGACCGGGCCATGACGGCCGAACTCCTGCATTTTGACCGCCCGACCGCCAATTCGCTCGATGCGGTTTCGGACCGGGATTTTGCGCTGGAATACCTGTCTGCACTGTCCATTCTGGCCATGCACCTCTCCCGCATGGCAGAGGAAATCGTGATCTGGTGTTCCTCCCCCTTCTCCTTCATCCGGCTGTCGGACGCGTTTACAACCGGCTCTTCCATCATGCCGCAAAAGCGCAACCCGGATGCAGCCGAGCTGGTTCGTGCCAAAACAGGCCGCATTAACGGCAGCCTGATCGGGCTGCTGACGGTCATGAAAGGTCTGCCGCTAGCCTATGCCAAGGACATGCAGGAAGACAAGGAGCCGGTTTTTGCCGCAACCGATGCCGCCGCCCTGTGCCTTGCCGCATGCGATGGCATGGTGCGCGACATGACCGCCAACACCCAGCAGATGCGCGCTCTGGCTGGTTCGGGCTATTCCACTGCAACCGATATTGCAGACTGGCTGGTACGGGTGCTCAAGGTGCCGTTCCGCACCGCCCACCACGTAACAGGCCGCCTTGTAGCCCGCGCAGAAGCCCAGAACATTGGCCTAGCAGAACTCACTCTGGCGGAAATGCAGGCCGAAGAACCGGGCATTACGCAGGATATTTATTCTGTCCTGAGTGTTGATGCCTCCATAGCCTCGCGCACAAGTCTTGGCGGAACCGCTGCATCCAACGTTATGGCGCAGGCCACCCGCTGGCTGGATGCACTGACAGGCACCCCCACCACCACAAAAGGTTGAGCATATGCCCCTCCGCCTGTTCATGGGCCTGTTTTTGGCAACCGCCCTGTGCCTGCCACTGGCCGCCTGTGGCAAAAAGGGGCCTAATCAGGCTCCGGGTCCGCGCAACAAGATTACCTACCCCCTCGTCTATCCACCGGACTGAGCGCAGCCCATGCCGTAACAGGCCAGCCCCCGTGCGGCACCACACGGGCTCTGGCCTACCGTGCAGTGCGCTCACCCATGCTTCCGCCCTTTTTTGTCCAAGGCCCAGTTCGTTTCATGGCTGATTCACCCGCCTATACCGATGCAGACCCCTCGCTGGCTGAACTGCTGGCAACCCACCCGCACCTGAGCACAGACCCCTTGTGTGGGCTGATGTTTGAGGGCGTCCCCCTGAACGCCATAGCCGATGCGGTTGGCACCCCATGCTGGGTGCTGGGTGCTGGCACGCTGCGCCAGCGCCTTGCCCGCATGCGTACGGCCATGGCGGATGCGGGGCTGGATGTCAGCATCCATTACGCGGTCAAGGCGAATGACCACCTCTCCGTCCTGTCCCTTATCGGGCAGGAAGGGTATGGGGCGGATATTGTCAGCGGGGGCGAGCTTGCACGCACACAAAAAGCGGGCATTGCGGCGCAGCGGGTAGTTTTTTCCGGCGTAGGCAAGACCGATGCGGAGCTGGACTATGCCATTGGTCTGGGCATTGGCCAGATCAACGTGGAAAGTGCGGAAGAGCTGGCCATTATCTCGGCCATTGCAACGCGCCTTGGCAAACAGGCCACCATCACGCTGCGCATTAACCCCGATGTGGATGCCAAAACCCACGCCAAGATCACCACCGGGCTGGCCGCCAACAAGTTTGGCATTCCGTTTGATAACGCTGCGGCTTTGTATGCCCACGCCTTTACCCTACCGGGCATCAAACCCGTTGGGTTTGCAACCCATATTGGCAGCCAGATCCTCTCCACCGCGCCATACCATGCAGCCTATGCCCGCGTGGCCGAACTGGTGCGCACCGTGCGTGCCACTGGCCTGAGCGTAGAAGCCGTAGACTGCGGTGGTGGGCTTGGCATCAGCTATCGCAACGAGGTGGAAGGCCAGCCGGAAGCTCTGGCAGGGGCCATCCGGGCCGAACTGGGCGGGCTTGGCCTGCGGCTGAGCATAGAGCCGGGGCGCTGGCCCATTGGCCCCGCAGGTGTGCTGCTGAGCAGCGTTATCCTGCGCAAGGAGGAAGGGCTCCCCAGCCCGTTCCTTGTGCTTGACGCCGCCATGAACGACATGGTCCGCCCCAGCATGTATGATGCATGGCATGGCCTTGTACCCCTTGCGCCACAGGCCTTCAGCCAGCCTGTCGCACCCACGCATGTTGTTGGCCCGGTCTGCGAAAGTGGTGACACGTTTGCGCGCGACCGCCTGCTGCCCCCTCTTGGCCGTGCATCCCGTATAGCCATTCTGGACACGGGCGCTTATGGTGCGGTCATGAGTTCCACCTACAACAGCCGCCCTCTGGCCGCGCAGGTTCTGGTAGAAAACGGTCAATGGACAGTTATACGCCGCCGGCAGACACTGGAAGAACTGTGGCAGGATGAAGCCATGCCAGCTCCCCCGAACGGAAAAGCCTGACGCATGCGCGGTCTGAAGCAGGATCTGACCGCATCAACCGCGCAGGACGGCACACTGGCGGCCCGTCTGGCCCATGTGCGCCGTAATGCGGCCCTTGTTTTGCACATTGAGCAGCTCTGGCCTGCCCTCCAGCCGACTGTAGCCATGCTGGGGGTTTACACACTGGCGGGCCTGCTCCGCCTGCCCCAGCACCTGCCCGATGGGCTGCGCCTTGTCAGTGTGGCAGGCTGGCTGAGCCTGTGTGGCTGGCGGCTCCATACCGATCTGGGCCGCCTGCGCCCCACCACGCCGGAGGACATTGACCGCCGGATCGAGCAGGCATCCGGCCTGCGCAACCGTCCCCTTGCAAGCCTGACAGATACCCCGTCACCACTCCCCCACGCCAGCAATACGCTCCTGTGGCAGGCCCACCGGCAGCGGCTTCTGGCCTCCCTTGGCCGGTTGCGGGCTGGCTGGCCCGACCTTGCGCCCAAAGGCCGCGCGCACCAGCTTGCGGCTGCGGGGCTGGTGCTGGCTCTTGGCGTGGCCGGCGGAGTTGCCGGGTCCTCGGCTCCGGGGCGTATTCTGGCCGCTTTTATTCCCGGCCGGGATGACCCGGACGTGCCCCTCCCCCACATAGATGCGTGGATTACTCCCCCCGCCTATGCCCCGGACGCTCCGGTTTTTTTAAGCCCGAACCGCCCTGCCCCCCAGATGCAGGAAGGTGCCCGGCTTACCGTTATTGTTAACGGCATGGCCTCGCACCCCGTGCTGCAAGGCACACACGGCATGGTGGTACAGGACGCAAAACGCCAGAAGCTGGCCCCCCATAGCTGGAAGCTGGAAGCCACGCTGACCCATAGTGGTCTGCTCAGGCTAACCGGCCGGGGACGTACCCTTGCCAGCTGGTCCATGACCATTCTGCCCGACCTGGCCCCACAGGTTGCCTGGGGCCCATCCCCCGGTGCCCCCGGCAAGGGGGACTGGCATACCCGCCTGCCCTACACGGCCAGCCACGCCTATGGCCTGTCAGACATGCAGGTAGTGCTACACGCTGCCCACCCTGCCAAAGGAGCCAACCCCAAGCGGGAACTGAGTATTCCCCTGCCTTTAACCGGCCACCCCAAATCGGTTAAAAATGTGCTTGTCCCTGACCTGTCGGAAGACCCATGGGCCGGGCAGGACGTGACCGGGCAGATTGTGGCAACTGCTACCAGCGGGCATCAGGGGCAGAGCGAACCTGCCACGTTCAAACTCGGGAGCAGGGTTTTCCACTCCCCCATTGCCCGCGCCATTCTGGACGTGCGCAGGCGTTTTGCGCTGGAGCAGGAAAAGCGTGAAGATACGGCGCAGGACCTGGAAGCATTGGGTGAGGCCCCCGGCCCTGTACGGGAGCATACGGGCATGTTCCTCAACCTGACCAGCATTGTAGCCCTACTGGAAAATGCCGACATAGACACCCAGACCGCCCGCACCAGCGCCACCAACCTGCTATGGGACCTGGCGCTGGACATAGAAGACCGGCGCACGGGTGATAATGCCAGTGCTCAGGCCTCGATTGATGTGCGGGCCGCACAGGCCGATGTCGCCCAGAAGCTGGCAGACATGAAGCGCAATGGCACCCACAACCAGCAGGCACAGGAAGAGCTGGAACAGAGCTTAAAAGCGCTACAGGACGCCATTGCCCGCAAAATGCAGGCTCTGGCCGATAACGCCCTGCGCAACCATACGGCCATCCCTGACCTGCCCGGTTTTTCCGCAGCGGGGAATAAAGCGTTCGATCGGCTGATGAAGCAGTTGCGCGCCGATGCCGCCAATGGCCGCTCGGGCGATGCCATGCAACGCCTGCAGGAAATGGAAAACGCAACCGAGCGCATGCGCAATGCCACACCGCAGGACCTTGCCGCGCTGGCCCAGCAACTCCAGGCCCAGCAGAAAGCGCGTGAACAGGCCGCCGCCCTGCATGACCTGACAACCAAGGAATCCAGCCTGCTGGACCATGCCCAATCCCGGCTGGATGAACATGCGCGTGCCCTTTCCCAACAACAGAGCGATCTGGCGGATGATGGGGATGGAGAAGCCGCAGAATACGCCAACCTGCCGACATCGGAACTCCTGCGCAGGCTTGGGCTTTCCGCCCCACCCAATATGGGTGGAGGCAGCACAGGCCAGCAGCCTTCCTCCGGCAATACCCAGCCCCCGGCTGGCTTGCCAGACCCGGCCAAGGCCGAAGCACAGGCCAGCGCACGCCGCACCGAACGTGCAACCCAGCATGCGCTTGAACAGGCATTGAGCGAGCTTAAAGATGAGTTCAAGGAACTCACCGGCAAAACCCCCGATGCATTTGAACAGGCCCGCAAGAGCATGGCTACGGCCCGCAAGGCGCTGGCTGATGGGGATGATGCCGCAGCCGCCAGTGCTGAGGAAAAAGCACTCGAAGCCCTGCGCCAGAGCCGCAAACAGATGCAGGACAGCATGAAGGGCAATGGCCAGAACACAACGCCCAGCTTTTTGCCCTCCTTTGGGGGGAGTGGCGATGGGTCATCCGGCTCAGGCAATGCGGGAGAGAGCGGGAATGGCCAGCCCTCCGATACTGCGGGCGAAGGTGGGGACGACGAAAACACAACAGGCAAAGACCCTCTAGGCCGTAAGGAAGGCGAAGGGGCGGACCAGAATACGGACGACAGCACCCATATTCCCGACACGGTAGCCCGCCAGCGCGCGCGTGAGATTGAGCAGGAACTCCGCCGCCGCGATTCAGACCGAACCCGCCCGCAACAGGAACTTGAGTATCTGGACCGCCTGCTCAAACCGTTCTGAGCAGGCGGGGCGGAACCCTGCACCAATCTCTGCTGCCCGCGCTGGTGCCCAACAGCTGGTTATGCCCCTATAGGGACCCCGCAATGCGCAGGCCCCGCCTACCCGTGCCAAAAGCCGCGTTGCACATAATGGAAAAGAACCGCCACAATGCGGCATAACGGATGGGCACAGGGTGCCAGTTGCAAGCCCGCTGCCCCATAAGGGAGAGCCTTCATGTTCGCCATGCGTCTGCACAGCCCGCGCACCCCGCTGCAATGGGAGGAACTACCCGACCCGACCCCCGACCCGGGCCAGATTCGGGTCAAGGTGCTGGCCTGCGGTGTGTGCCGGACCGACCTGCATGTGGTGGATGGAGACCTGACCCACCCCAAACTGCCCGTAACCCCGGGGCACGAAATTATTGGCCGGGTTGACCTGCTGGGCAGTGGCGTAACCTCCCTTACGGTTGGCCAGCGCGTAGGTATTCCCTGGCTGGGCCATACCTGCGGGCACTGCTCCTATTGCGCAACAGACGATGAAAACCTGTGTGACCACCCCATTTTTACCGGCTACACGCGCGATGGCGGCTACGCCACAATGGCCGTGGCCGATGCACATTTTGCATTCCCCATGGGGGAGGAAGGCTCGGACGTCTCCCTCGCCCCCCTGCTCTGTGCAGGGCTGATCGGGTGGCGCTCACTTGGCAAAACGGGCAATGCCCAGAAAGTTGGGCTGTATGGCTTTGGGGCAGCGGCCCATATTATTGCGCAGGTGCTGGTATGGCAAAAACGCGAGGTTTATGCCTTTACCCGCCCCAATGACACCAAAACGCAGGAGTTTGCCCGCTCGCTCGGCGTAAAATGGGCTGGTGGGTCGGACGCACTCCCCCCCGAGCAACTGGATGCAGCCATTATTTTTGCCCCTGATGGGGCTCTGGTCCCCGCAGCCCTTAAAACCCTGCGCAAAGGCGGGCGTGTCGTGTGTGCCGGGATTCACATGAGTGAAATCCCCGCTTTTTCCTACGACACGTTATGGGAAGAGCGCGATATTGTCTCTGTTGCCAACCTGACGCGTGAGGACGGGCTGGAATTTCTTTCCCTCGCGCCCAAAATTGGCATCCACACCACCACCACGACCTACGCGCTCAAGGACGCCAACAAAGCGCTGGATGATTTGCGCCATGGCCGGTTTGATGGCGCTGCCGTGCTGGTGCCCTAGGCGGGCACGTCCTCCACGCTGGCAGCCACCAGAATGGCCGCCAGCAGACCGGGAAAACGGCTTTCCAGCTCCTGCTCACGCAGGGAGTTCATGTGGGTAACCCCCACCACTTCAGTCCGGATAAGCCCGGCCTTGCGCAGGACCGCAAAGTGGTGGGAGACGGAGGATTTTGGCCGCCCATCCTGCAACGGGGCGCAGGGCTGGGGCTGACAGGCCGCAAGCTTGCGCACCACCGCCAGCCGGAACGGGTCGGACAGGGCGTAAAGCAGGCAGGACAACTGCATATCCTGCGCCAATGGATGGTCATACTGCTTCATGACAACTGTTTGACCTACCTCTTCCCTTGCTTTGCCCGTTAGTTCGATTATAGTCGAACTAACGGGGCTATGATGCCCCTTTGTAACAGGAGCACGGTTCATGCCAACGCTTTTCGACCCTTATACCCTCAAAGGCAGCACATTACGCAACCGCATTGCTGTTGGCCCCATGTGCCAGTATCAGGCGCAGGACGGCATGCCCAACGACTGGCACAGTGTACATTATGCCTCGCTCGCCCGCGGTGGAGCCGGGCTTGTTACGCTTGAAGCCACCGCTGTTTCTCCCGAAGGGCGGATTACCCCCAACTGCCTTGGCCTGTGGAATGATGCGCAGGCACAGGCCTATGCTCCCATTGTTGCCAGTATCCGCAAAACCGGGGCTACGCCGGGTATCCAGATCGCCCATGCAGGGCGCAAGGCCAGCGCCAATGTGCCATGGGAAGGGGATGACCATATTGCCGCCACCGACCCACGCGGCTGGCAGCCCATTGGCCCCTCTCCCGTTGCTTTTGGTGCCAACCTGCCCCGCGCACCGCATGAAATGACCCTTGAGGACATTGAACGCGTTAAAAACGACTTTGTCGCAGCCGCAATACGTGCGCGTGACGTGGGTTTTGAATGGCTGATGCTGCATTTTGCCCATGGCTATCTGGCGCAGAGCTTCTGGTCCACGCATTCCAACAAGCGTACGGACCAGTATGGTGGCTCGGCAGAAAACCGGGGCCGCTTCCTGCTGGAAACACTGGCAGCCGTGCGTGCCGTCTGGCCCGAAGACCGCCCGCTGATTGCCCGTTTTGGCGTAATTGAATTTGATGGCAACGATGCGCAGACGCTGGAAGAATCCATTGCTCTCGTACGCAGGATGAAAGAGCACGGGCTGGACTTTATTGATGTCAGCATAGGCTTTTCCACCCCCGAAGCCACCATTCCGTGGGGGGCCGGGTTTATGACCCCCATAGCCCATAAAGTGCGGCAGGAGGCGGGTTTGCCTGTCACCACATCATGGTACATCAGCGAAGGCCGTCAGGCTGATGCCCTGATCCGTAACGAGATTGTAGATGTTGCCACAATCGGCCGCCCTTTGCTGGCCAACCCGCACTGGCCGCACGAGGCAGCGCGTATTCTGCACGCCAAGGACGCAAAAACCATTCTGCCGCCGTCCTATGCATGGTGGCTCTCACGCTACCAGTAACGCGGTTACTGGTCATACTACCCCGCACAGGTTACGCGCCTGTGCGGGCTACCGCGTGCGGGCATAACGCGTGCGGCCTGCACACCCCTTACCCAAAAACGAGTCGTATGGGCTCTAGTCCGCCTTGGGCATGCCCACACATTCCGCCGGACCGGGGAATGTGCGCGTACGCACGGCATGGGCGTAATCAGCCACAGCGCGGTCCACTTCCTGCCCCAGATTGGCAAATTTACGCACAAAACGTGGGGTAAAGTCGGGGAACAGGCCCAGCATGTCCTCCGCAACCAGAATCTGCCCATCGCACTGGGGCGATGCGCCTATGCCTATGGTCAGAATCCCCAAAGCTTCGGTTATGGCGCGCGAGAGTGGTTCCATTGTGCTCTCGATCACCACGGCAAAGGCTCCGGCTTTTTCCACCGCCAGCGCATCGGCCATAACCTGTTCGGCCTCACTCCCGCGCCCAACGGTACGAAACCCCCCATGTGCATGCACGGCCTGCGGTTTAAGCCCGATATGCCCGATAACCGGAATCCCCCGCTGGACCAGAAACTCTATGGTCGGAGCCATTTCCTGCCCCCCTTCAAGCTTGATGCAACCGGCCCCGGTTCTGGCCATAATATCCGCCGCAACGCGGAACGCCTGCTGTGGGCTTTCCTGATAACTGCCAAAAGGCATATCCACGGCTACGCAGGCCTTCTGGCTACCACGCACAACCGCCTGACCGTGGGCAATCATCATCTCCACGCTTACGGCCAGTGTGGAGTCCATGCCGTACACCACCATGCCCAGCGAATCCCCTACCAGAAGCAAGTCGCAATGCGGGTCCAGCAGCCGGGCCATGGGGGTTGTGTATGCAGTCAGGGCCACTACGGGCGTATCCAGCGCTGCCAGAGAACGGGGCGTGTACCGCCGCACTGTTTGGTGTTTGCTCAAGACCTTTACTCCCCGTCACACTTGGATACCCAGAACCGGATGCAGCTTTTCCCCGAACCCCTGCATATGTCCAGCCCAATGCTTATAAATCTTTTGCCAATTCCAACCGGCCATAAAGCCGCATAAAGCCCCCTAACACACCACAGGCAAAGAATAGTTACCTAAAGCCATTGACAACCCCGGGAACAGGCTTTAGGTCAGTGCTCAACAAGTCGGAGGGGTGCCCGAGTGGCTAAAGGGGGCGGACTGTAAATCCGCTGGCGTACGCCTACGTTGGTTCGAATCCAACCCCCTCCACCATGTTTTCCATAAATTCAAAACCTCATATGCCTTGCAATGTTTTTACAACTGCATGCTCGGTCTTTATGCATGGTTTTTGTGGCTTGAAAGCCTTGCCTGTATTCCAAGCCGCACCCTCCTATGCCTTTGGACATCAAGGTGATTGCCCTACCTTTTGAGGTAATCAGGCCATGCCTGGAACCGGCAGTTCTGCCGCGCATCATCCAGCCTGACTGTCCCGCGCATTCTACTGATTCGGGCACACAAAAAAACATATCTGAAAATCACAAAATGCCTGATTAAACCGTAATTGGTCCTTTCAATATTTTGAAAATATTAAGACTTACTTTTGTAAAAACCGGTCTTGCATACAGTCCCATATGAGGAACCGATCCTATTTTTACACAAATAAAAAAGCGTCAATTAACGCATGTACCAATCAGAACAATACAATGGGCTGTTTGGGCTACCCTGCTTGGCATTGCTGTTTACGCACTGGCTTTTGCATTACCTGTGCTTATTCGTCGGCTGGCATTTAATGGGATTCTGGAACACTCAGAAGCAAAAACTTTCTACTTCAGCGGTTTATTGCGTGAGAAATATCCTCTTTACCAATACACCCATTCCCCTGCCGCGTTTTATCAGACCAGCTCAATATATAACCCACTTTATCACCTGTATTTACGCGCCTTCCCCGAAGCCTGGATTGCCAATCTTTCCGCCTTACGCATTCTATCTTTTGTGCCGCCATTTTTACTATCGGCTGTGCTGGTTGAAGCTTCCATCCGCCGGATACTCGGCCTTAACTGGGTAGGTCTGCTCTGGTCTTTGCTCTTCCTCGCATTGTACCCAATGTATGCCTAGATCGACCTCTCCCGGCCTGATGCCATTTTCATGCTGAGCATCATTTTTGTACTCTTCACGTGCAGCCTGAAAGATAGCGGATTTTTAAAATTTATTCTCGTCGGGCTCTCAATCTGCGTGTGTTTTCTCGTCAAACAAACCGGATTACTTTTAATTGGCATTCCGCTGGTTATGGCGGTTTACGAACGTAAATATCTTATTTCATTCGCAGCAGTTCTTGGCTCCATTATCCTTTCCATTGCCCTGTTACAGTGGGCATACGGACCGGCATACTGGCACTGGGCTTTTACCATTCCCCGCACAGACCCCTATTCCCTGAACCAGAGCATTCTGCTTGTTGCGCAATATACCGGCGATGTTGTTATTTCCCTTCTCGCTCCGTTCCTGCTGCTTTCTCAAAAACATTTGCCCAACAACAGAACACTGCGTGACATTGCGCCCCTCCTCCTGACATGTGGCGCAGCATTTGGCCTTGCTTTTGTTTCAGGCGGAAAATGTGGTGGCTGGATTGCGGATTTTGTTATTTACATGGAGATCTCGGCCATTGTTCTGGCGATACTCCTGCGAGAAGCTCTGCACAGCTTACACATTAATATTTGACTATCCGGCCTTACTGGAAGCCTTGGCGTTCTTTTTTCCATCTCAATTCTGGAAGCGCGCAACATGCGCCACAACCTGAAACCAACACGGAATGAGACGGATCAGATCGAACTGGTACAAATGGTACATCACATCAAAGGGGATGTATGGACCACAACATGGCCAATTATTGATTACCTTGCAGGAAAAACTATTAAATCCCCCTTACAAATTATCTGTCAGGCATGGTTCGGCGTTTGCAACACTCCCTCAAATATAAGAGCAGATTATCTGGATCCAAAAATCTGGAATCCTATTACAAAAAAACATATTGAGGCTGTTTTTATGCCAGATAATCTGTCCGTTCCCACTTTGGAAGCAATTCTAAAACAGAAATATATTTACTGCCTTTCTTTAAAAAACCATCTGAAAATCAAGTATTTTTATGGTGGGCAGATGTTCTGGCCATCAGAGGTCTGGGTCGCATCACAGGCAACATGCGATGACCTGCGCGCAACCTTCGGGTATGCGGCTCAACCTGCACAAAACTGACAACACTCCAGCACCACCTGCTGCTGGTTTATTCCAACCAGCACGCGGCACACCGTAGGTGCCACGCAGCAATACACAGGCATTAACAGGCGACAAACAAAACAGGCAGGCCAACCGGCCTGCCTGTTTTTTACACCCTGCATCAACGCCGCAGGCTGTTACGTGCTTTGTATTTTAGATCACGCGGCCCGCAATGCTTTTGAGCTTGCCCATCAGTTCGGGGTCACGCGCATCGGGAGCTGTAATCAGCGCATATTCCAATGCACGGTCACAACCAGCACTGCACAGACCACGCTTTTTACCACCCAGTGCGGGAATAACCGCCTTGACCAGCGCCTTGGCCTTGGCGGAATTGGCCTGCATGGTTTTAACAACGCTTTCCACCGTCACGTTATCATGCTCGGTGTGCCAGCAGTCATAATCGGTCACCATGGCAACGGTGGCATAGCAGATTTCCGCCTCACGGGCCAGGCTGGCTTCTGGCATGTTGGTCATGCCAATAACCGAGCAGCCCCATGTGCGATAAAGTTCACTCTCCGCACGGGTGGAAAACTGCGGGCCTTCCATAACCAGATACGTACCCTTGCGCGTGGCCTCAATACCCAGCCTGTCGGCCTCGGCCTTGAGCACATCGCCCACGCGGTTGCACAGCGGATCTGCCATGGAAATGTGGGCAACACAGCCCGTATCAAAAAAGCTTTTGTCGCGCGCAATCGTGCGGTCAATAAACTGGTCGATAATCACAAACCGGCCCGGCGGCAGTTCTTCCTTGAGCGAGCCGACAGCGGAGAGAGAGACAATATCGGTCACGCCAGATATTTTAAGCGCTGCAATATTGGCCTTGTAGTTCAGGCGGGAGGGCGGAATAGGGTGGCCACGGCCATGGCGGGGCAGAAACACGCATTTTACGCCATCCAGCCGCCCGAATAAAAGCTGGTCGGAAGGCATGCCCCACGGGGTTTCCACCGTGCGCCATTTCTTGTCTTCCAGACCATCAATATCATACAGGCCAGACCCGCCAACCAGACCGATAACGGGTTCTACAACTTCATTTTCTGACATCAGACCAGATTCTCCGGTTTAAAATCGCAAACAGCACGGCAAGAAAGCACAGATACAGCCCCGCTCCCACACCCAACCTGCGCCGCTGGTCCAGATGGGGGGCAGAAACCCAGGCAAGGAAGGTTGTTACGTCCCGTGCTTCGGCCTGCACATCGGGCACTGTGCCATCTGCGTATTTGACCTCGTTGCCATGCAACGGGGGGGGCATGGCCGTAAAGTGGCCAATGGCATAGGGGTTGGAAAAACCACGCCCGATCTGGCGCACAGGCTGCGGACCGTACCCGACCAGCAGGCCATACAACCTGTCCGGCCCGCCGGGATAAACCTGAAGAATGCGGGAAAGATCAGGCGGCACCACACCCTGATTAGCCACCATAGCCGCCTCTGGCCCCGCATAAGGGGATGGCAGGGCATCATCCGGGCGGGCAGCGCGGTGCCTGAGCCGCCCTTCCGCATCCAGTCCATCGGGCACCTGCCAGCTTGCAGCCAGCGCAACGACCTCCGCAGTTTGCAGGCCCATTCCTTCAAAATCGGAAAAATGAAGCTGCGACAGGCTATGGCAGGAAGCACAGGAGCCCGCAAAAACCGCGTAACCACGCTGGACCGCGGCTAGGTCAAAATGCCCCAGCGCACCTGTAAAAGACCAGTGCTGCCGCGCGGCTGGAGCAGGCCCGCGCGCAGGTTGCGCCAATGCACTACACGCCCAAAGCAGACCAGCCCCAATAGCCACACACCGCCGGACCATCATGCCCTGCCCCTCCGCCACACACGGCCGACAAAGGGCAGATAGAGCAGAAAATACGCGTAGTACCCCACCATACCCAGCCGGGCCACCAGCATCCACACTCCCTGCATGTGGTGCAGGCCTGCGCAGGCCACTGCCACGGCAGAACAGACAAGCAGACCCATAGCCCCCATCCGCACGACCACGGGTGCGCTGTGGGCGGCATCCGTTGCACGGTCCAGCCAGGGGACGGCAAACAGAACAGCCACCGCTCCGCCAGAAAGCAGCAGCCCCCCCAGCTTGAACGGCACAGCCTGCATCATTCCGTAAAAGGGCAGAAAATACCATTCCGGCTCAATATCGGCCGGGGTGTGCAGCGGATTGGCCGGGCGGTAATTGGCGGGTTCGACTATAAGTTCCGGCCAGAAACACAGCACCCCGACAAAGGCAAGCGCAACCAGCACAATGGCCAGCATATCCCGCACCGTAAAATAGGGGTGAAAAGGCAAAACTCCCGTTGCCGCAGTTGGGCGGGCAGATGGGCTGGAACTCCCCCGCGCATGCACATGGGCAATATGCCCCAACACCACCCCTACAATCAGGAATGCCAGCCCAAAATGCAGGGCAAACATGCGGTGCAGCGTGGGTGTACCGGGGGAATCCCCCCCCAGAAAAACACCTTCCAGCCACCCACCGGCAAGGGGGAGTGCTCCCACCGCCTTACCCGCGACATCCGCCCCCCAGTAGGACATCTGCCCCCAGGGCAGCACGTACCCTGCAAAGGCCGTAACCATAACCATGACCAGCAGAGCGCACCCGCTCAGCCACACAGCACGGCGTGGCGGCAGGTAGGAGCGGTAGTACAGCCCCCGCAACAGGTGCACATACAGGGCCAGCATAAAAAAAGAAGCACCGGTCATGTGCATGCCGCGTAGCAGCCAACCTGCTGGCATGCGGCGCTCAATGCTTTCAACCGAGCCAAAGGCCAGCCCCGCATCGGGTGTATAAACCAGCGTAAGGGTAAGCCCAGTAAGCAGCATAAGGGCCAGTATGGCGCACAGGACTGCCCCTATGGTCCACAGCCAGTTCAGGTCCGCAGGGAGCGGCAGGCGGCCATACGCCTTGGCCCACGCGCTCAACTGATCCTGCGTTGCAGGCTCCGCGCCCTGTCCGTTATGGCAGACTGGTTTGCCAGCCATTGCACTTCTCCCCCACGCCCCACCACATTCGGGCGGGCTCAGGTTCCCGTTTAACGATGAACCGGATGATCTTGCAATGACCGGCCCTAAGGCGCACCCCTTGAAAAAATGCCCTAAGCCGATTCTCTGCTTGCCGGGCAGCAGACCAGTATGGAAAGAGCTTTACACATGACGCCGACAAAGCCTGCCTCCGTTCCCTCGCATGACAAGCTCAAGGACGCGGCACGCGCATGGTTTGAAACTCTGCGTAACCAGATATGCACAGCCTTTGAAACCATTGAGGCAGACGCCGCCGCACAGAACAGCCCGGTACTTCCCGGCCACGAACAGCCCTCCCGCTTTGAACGCAAAAGCTGGAACCGCCTGAATGAAGACGGAACCCCCGGCGGCGGCGGCGTGATGAGCCTGATGCGTGGCCGGGTTTTTGAAAAAGTGGGGGTCAATGTCTCCACCGTGGAGGGAACATTCCCCCCCGACTTTGCGACCACCATTCCCGGCGCGACCGAAAACCCGCATTTTTTTGCAACCGGCATCAGCCTTGTTGCCCATATGTGCAACCCGCTGGTCCCTGCTGCTCACTTTAACACCCGCATGATCATTACAACGCAGGGCTGGTTTGGGGGTGGGGGCGATATTACCCCCATGTTCCCCGCCAGCGCCGAAGCGCAGGACGATGCCGCCACCTTCCATGATGCGTTTGCCAAGGCATGCAATGCGCACGACCCGGAGTATTACCCACGCTTCAAGGCATGGTGTGACAAATACTTCTACCTTCCCCACCGCAACGAACCACGCGGCCTTGGCGGTATTTTTTATGACCGGCTGGACAGCGGCAATGCGGAAGAGGACTTTGCCTTTACCAAAGATGTCGGCCTTGCTTTTCTGGATGCCTACCCGCGCATTATCCGTCGCCGGATGATGGAACCCTGGACCCCCGAACAGCGCGATGCCCAGCTTGTGCGCCGTGGCCGTTACGTGGAATTCAACCTGCTGCATGACCGGGGCACGCTGTTCGGGCTTAAAACCGGAGGCAACACGGAAGCCATTCTGATGAGCATGCCACCAGAGGTTAAATGGCCGTAATAAAATGGCCGTGTTTCTGCCTTTAATTTCGCATAGTATGGAACCGCGATACCCACAATGAAGGCTATTGGTGTTTGTCTAATCTCATCCCTGCTTCTTCAATGATGCACCAACACCATGGTCTTGCCCTGTCCCGCCGCCTGTTTCTGGGCGGGGCACTGGGGAGTATGGCCGCAGCGGCCACGGCCCATGCGGCAGATGACATACTGGTAGGCCCGGCCCCCACCGCCACGTCTGACCAGACCACAAAGCTGATTGTGGCAGGCAGTGCAGAAACACCCTGTGGCGCATGGGCCACCCGGCTTGCTCCGGATATGGCGGAAGAGCTGGGGCAGCCGCCTTTTGACCTCACCTTCACCACCGGGTGGGACGGCGTAACAGGCGCAAACCTGTTTGATGCGCAGGAGCAATTGAGCACCGCATCCAGCACGTTACTTGTACCCGGCACAGCACTTATGGCCGCCATGACCGGGGATAGCCGCGTGCATTACGCGTATCAGCGCTGGCTACCTGTGTTAACAATATGCCAACCCAGCGTGGTTGTGGGGCATGTCAGCCTGCACCGCTCGCTCGGCGTTATTCTAAGCAGCAAAACCACCCGCATTGCGGTTTCCACCCCCACAGGGCCGGAACTGCCGACCCTTCTGGCCTTTGACCTGCTGGCCCTGCGGCCTCTGCCAGTCAGTGGCTATGCCACACCGGATGCCGCCATGGCCGCCCTGACCGGCGGACTGGTCGATGCCATTCAACTCCCCATGGATGCCGCCCTGAAAGAGCGGCTGGACACACTGGCCACCAAAGGATTTGTCCCGCTCTTTCTCAACACCGTAGCGCCACCCGTGCCAACACCGGCGGATATGGTGTTACCCCCCACCTTCCCGACCATATTGCTGCAAGAACGCAGGACATCCACACCGGCTTTTCTGCCACAGGCATGGCAAGCCATTGCGTCTGCCGCCAGCCTTAAGGCAGCCCTTGTTCTGCCCCTGTTAACGTCCCCCGCCAAAGTGGCGCGCTGGCGGCATGCGGCGGAAACATGCGCAGCCAAACTGAACCTGCAACAGATTGCGCTGGCTAACGGCCAAACCGTACTTTCGGGCGCAAAATGCATTGCCTCCTACGGCATGGCTACTCCCGATGTAAACGTGGGCATGGCACTCCGCCGCTGGCTGGCACTTAACCTGCCACGCTGGCGGAGCACACCAGTCCCCCCTGCGCAGCCCTTACCGCCTGCGCCTGCGCAGTAAAATCCGGACAGAGCCTTTATTCCCCTCATGGGGGTAAGCCAGCCCCAGTATGCTGGCCCGCATTTCCGGCCGCTCCAGCCAGTGGGGTAGTTCGCGCCGTAAAATGCCGCCTTCCTGCCCTGTACCCAGCCCTGTAATAATTTCCACACAGCGCAGGCCACGGTGGGCAGCTACGTCCATGAACTCTCTGAGCCGCACAAACGCTTCCTGCGCGACCATACCGTGCAGGTCGAGGCGTTTTTCCACCCGCATGCTCCCCTGGTGGAAACGCCGCCAGCTATAGTCATCCACACCGGGCTGGCGCTGGCCAATTTTTTCCGCAATGGGCGGCGCTGGCCGTACCGTTATGGGGGCTACCGCTGGAGCATGGTGGACTGTGGGGCGCACCTCCCACAACAGGCTCCCGGCGGGCCTGACCTTGGGCGGGTTTTTTTTATAATGCGTTTGCGGAATAGCCGCAGCACCCTCCGGCACAGGGGGCGCATCCCGGCCGAATGCCGTATCCGCCATGGGGGGGACAAGGCTGGCGCTGGTCAGGGGGGCCACATCACGCACCACCAGCGCCCAGAGCTGCTTTTCCGCCTCCTGTAACTGACGCCGCCTTTTTACCACCCTGTCCACCTATCGCGCTTTATTCCAACCGATCTGGCCCGGCATACCCTGCCACAAACACAAACGGCTCGCCCCACAGGCTTTATCACCTGCGGACGAGCCGTTGTTCAAGCACAGAAAGCGGGCATCCTCAAAGATGCCCGCCCGTGTCTTTCTGTTTTACTGTTTGGTGTTGGTCAGTTCATGGCCTTCATACTTGCCCGTCAGGGTTTGCAGGAACGCCACAATATCCGCCACATCCTGGTCAGACGGGTTGCTGTCCGGCGTCTGGTAACGGGCCATTTTGCGCACGGCTTCATCCAGTGTTTTTACGCTACCATCGTGGAAGTAAGGCGCGGTCAGCGTAATGTTGCGCAGGGTGGGCACCACAAAGCGGTTCTGGTCCAGCTTGTTATGGCTGATGGCGTAGATACCTTCATCCGCATCTGTCAGCTTGCCGCCGCGATCCTTGAAGTAATCGGACTCCAGCCCCATGACTTCGTAACCACCGCCACCAACACCAATACCGCTATGGCAACCCGAGCAGCCAATGGCCTTGAACCGCTCATAACCACGTTTGGCCTGCGGGCTGATCGCGTCTTCCTTGCCCTTGAGGTATTCATCAAACGGGCTGTCTGGCGTGATCAGGGTTTTTTCAAACTCGGCAATAGCCTGCGTAATGGTCTGCTGATCAACCTGCACATCCGGGCCAAAAGCGGCCTTGAACATACCGGCGTAATCGGGGTCTGCTGCCAGCTTCTGGGCAACTTCCGACCAGTCATGCGATCCCATTTCCAGCGGGTTCATAACCGGGCCTGCGGCCTGTGCAGCAAGGTCTGGTGCACGGGCGTTCCAGAACTGGGCGATCTTGAAATACGCATCATACACGGTTGGCACGTTAATCGGGCCTTTCTGGCCGCCAATACCGGTTGCGGTTACCAGATTATCCACCCCACCCTTGTCCAGCCCGTGGCAGCTTGCGCAGTTGAGCGTGTTGTCGCCTGACAGTTTTTTGTCAAAAAACAGCTTTTTGCCCAGCGCAACCTTTACCGGGTCCACCTCCACGCTTTCCGGTACGGGGCGTACGGGTTCGGCAGCCAGTGCTTGGGTTGCACCCGTATTGGCGTAGTATTTACGCCGGGTCTGCTGCACCCATGCCAGAATGTCCTGCCGCTCGGCATTGGACAGGTGCGCATGCCAGTGCAGCAGCAGGTACTGTGCCGGGGGCATGCGGTTCTGCACAATGACTTCCTCAATGCGCGACAGCTCTTCTTCCGACGGCGGCGTACCATGTTCAAACGCATGCAGAACAGGTTCCATACGGAAATGGCGCAACCCCTGATCGCGATCCCGTTCCATAATCGTGTTCGCCACTGGCAGACGGAAGTAAAAAGGCAGGTCCCGACCTGTTGCATGGCAGTAATCGCAACGTGCTTCATTCAGCGCATTAAACGCAGCCAAAGCAACGGGGTCTTTATGTGTTGGTGAAGACGGCACAAGCTCTGTTGCCGTTACATGGTCATAATGCTGCAAAAACGCAACTGTACCACCGTATGCCAGCAAGCCGACCCCTGCCAGAGAGACTAATATACGTTTCAAACCCCGATCCCCCGGTTCTATTTCTTTCTCTTATACGTTTTATTCATTCTTGAGCCCGTTGTGTTTGATGCACATCAAAATGTCAAAACGATTATTTTTATCGTAATAATAGATAAATCCGATCAGGCGAGCGGGCTGTTCACCAGATCGTGCATAAGACGTGCCCGGGCTATGGCCACGTACTCCGCATCTATTTCCATCCCCACACCACTGCACCCAAGGCGCTGGGCGGCCAGCAGAGTGGTGCCTGTGCCCATAAATGGGTCAAGCACCCGGCCTTTGGATTTGCCATGGAGCAGAATGCACTGCTCGGGCAGGGCTATGGGGAAAGTGCCGGGATGATCAAATTTTTCCGCCCGCCCGCGCACGGTCTCGTAAGGGATAAACCACGCATCCCCCCGGCAGCGGCGATCTTGCTGGTGTCCACGGCGGGCAATGTTGGTTTTGTCCTTATAAGGCACACCCGCGCTCAGCCGGTCCAGCGGCACATCCCCTTCGAGCGTGAAGTGAAAAAGATGTTCATGCCCACGGTGCAGGTAGCGCTGGCTGTTCATGGGTTTAAAATGGCCAAAACTATCCTCCCCCACGGAGATGGATTTGACCCATGAAATATGGTTTTGCAGCACAAACAGGTCGCGCAGGCGCACGGCCAGCTCGAACGGCAGCCACGGCTGTGCAGATGAGCCTGAGATATTCAGAAAAAACGACCCGTCCGGCTTAAGCACCCGCTGTAACTGTGTGGCAACCTCCACCATCCAGTCCAGATAATCGTTTTCTTCCCGCCGGTCGGGGTAGCTCCGGTAGGACAGGCCAATATTGTAGGGGGGGGATGTAACAATCACATCCACGGTTTCGGCCTGCATGCGCCGTAATGCGCGCAGGCAGTCGCCTAGAACAATGTCCTGACGACCAACCTTATAGCGTTTTGCCCGTGCGGGCGGGGTGGTGGAACCCGTGGCCGGCTTGTCCGCACTCACGCACTACGCGCCGCCGCAAGACGCCAGCCACTGCCACCAACGCCCAGCAGGCGTTCGAGCGTCCACATATCGGAAAACTCGGTCACGGCATCCGTGCCGGTAACTGGCTGGCCAGCCTGATCTTCCACCAGACTGATCTGGTCGGAAACAATGCGCACATCAATGGCAACCCCAAGCCCTACGTCCAGCTTTGTCAGCCGCACGTCCTCAATGGCGAGCGAGCGCACGGCCTGAATGTCTGTCCGCTGCTTCTGCCCGGCGGCTTCACGCGCGGTAATGGCAGCATCGAAGGAGTTATAGACCGCGGGTGTCAGATAGGTTTGCAGCACATCCCGGTTACCCTGGGCGTAGGCTTCCACAACCTGTGAAAACACGGTCTGCACGCTCATCAGGAACTGCTGGGGGGTAAATGCTGTATCCTGCTGGTTAATCTCAACCAGCAATTGCCCAACCCGCGTGCCGGGGGATGGCACATCGTATTCAACAGCGGGGCCAGCTGGCTCCACCTTGTTTTCCACCACACGGGGCGCTGCCTCCGCACGGGGGGGAACAGGCATGGTGGGGGGCTGGATGCCAACACGCTTACCCAGAACACTCCGCAAGCGCAGAGCCAGAAAAGCGGCTACCAAAGCCAGAAGAACCAGATCGACCGGAAAGTGGTCGAGAGAAAAATCCATCTGTTAAACGTCCACCAATCTGCCTGCACACAGCGTTTGCAGGTTTATATATTATTACGGGAAGAGCACTTTCCCTCGGGCTCTCATTATCACATAGTCATGACAGAGTGCGGTTACAATGAATACCAGTCCATCCGCCCTTGTAAAAGACCATTCCTGTTTTAAAAACCACTCAGGCTACCATGATCATCCTGCGTCATTGCGAAAGTGAGTTCAACCGCCTGTATAACCTGAGCGGGCGAGACCCCTGTGTGCCCGACCCTGCCCTTTCCGCCCATGGGCAGGACCACGCCCATGCTCTGGTGGATGAACTCCGGCACAAAAACATTACGCGCATTCTGGTTTCGCCCTTTACCCGTACCCTGCAAACCGCCACCCCCATTGCCCACGCGCTGGGCCTAACACCACAGATAACGCCCCTTGTGCGCGAGCGGGGTATGTATTCGTGCGATGTGGGCTCCCCCGCCTCCGCACTCATGCAGGACTGGCCGCAGCTTGATTTTGCCCACCTGCCCGAAAAATGGTGGTCTCCCTTACCAGAATCCGACCGTGCACTCAGCCTGCGGGCGCAGCAGTTCCGTGAGCAGATGCGCAAGGACGCCCCGCATGAGCACACATTGGTTGTTTCCCACTGGTGGTTCCTGCTTGAACTGAGCAACCAAAGCCTGGAAAACGGGGACTGGCTGCATCTTTCCCCATAAAAACAAACGCCCATAGCCTCCCTCCGGCATGGTGCATACGCCCAGCAAAGACCCGGATTGGAGTGTTGGCTAACCCCGCAGGTCATGCTACCGCCTTAAGGGAACCCAATACGTTTGAGAGCAGGAAGCTGTCATCAATGTCCGATACTGCCCAGTCCGTTCCGCCCGCCCTGCCACTGGCCATTAACCTCCAGTACACGCGCGATCTTTCCTTTGAAGTGCCCGTTGGGGCAGAAATCTTTGCAACCCTGCGCGCTCAGCCCCAGATCAGCGTAAACATCGATGTGCAGACCAACCGCCTGCAGAGTGATCAGATGGTTTACGAAGTCATCCTGAGCATCAAGGCCGAAGCCAAGGAAGCCCCGGAAACGGAAAACGGCCCCGCCGGGCGCACGGTGTTCCTGACCGAACTGGTTTATGCAGCCGTTGTCACCCTGACCAACCCGCCGCCTGAACTGGTTGAACCCATTCTGCTGGTTGAAGTCCCGCGCCTGATCTTCCCCTACGCGCGCAACATCATCAGCGATGTCACGCGTGATGGTGGGTTCCCCCCCATTGTGCTGCAGCCGATCGACTTTGTGGCCCTGTGGCAGGCCCGCCGCGCAGAATTCCCTGAAGCAGCAGGCCACGCATAAGCCTCTGCTTTGGGTGTAACAGCGCCTTGCAAAACCCGGCTGCCATTATGGTAGCCGGGTTTTTTATGTGTTCAGGCAACCCAGAGCCGCAAGCATGGCCGGGGCATCGGGCGTAGCGGCCACCGTAACCGGCCCCTGCCAGCCCGCAAGCTGCACCGCCTGCGCCACCTCGTGCGAAATCACAACGGCGCGCAGGGCCAACACCTGTGCGTATAGATGGCTACGGGGCACACTGGCCAGCCAGCTCCGGGCACTCCGGGCCGAAAAAAACAGAACCGCTGCAACCTGCCCGGCCTGCAATGCCTGACCGGCAGAGGCGGGAAAATCCACCACCGCACTGGCTCGGTACGCAACCCGCCGTACAACACTAAAACCGTGGCTGCGCAGGCTTTGCGCCAGTTCCACCCCCTGCCCCGCACCGGAAAAAAGCAGAAGTGTTCCCTGCTCCGGGGAGCACGTACCAACCAGCAGACGTACGAGCGCCTGCGCATTACCCTTGGCACTGCACACGGTAACAAACCCGGCCGCCCGCGCTTTTTGCGCAGTGCGGTCGCCCACAGCAAAAACAGGAATGGTGGGGCTGACACTTTCCGCCGCAGCGGCAACTGCCTGCCCACTGGTCAGCAGTAATGCAGCAGGCTGGCGTGGCAAATGCCGCACAGGACAGGCCCACACATGCAAGGCCGGAGCAGGAACAGGCACCCACCCCGCGCGGGCCACTGCCAAGGCCGTCTCCCCCAACCCCGGCTCTGGCCGGGTGATGAGAACACCACGCGACGACGGCGAATGCGAAAACGGCGGAGGCATGGAAGGCGGCCTGTGTGTGTTTTTACGCGTTTTCCTCAAAAATATCGGCCGGGCTATCCCTGCGCAGGCTGCATCCCAGTTCACGCCCCAGCCGTGCGGCATCTTCGGGCGCACCACTTATGCTGCGCTTGAGCAGGAAGGACCCGTCCTCCCGTGCCACAAGGCCGGTCAGGTGCAGTTTGGGCGTATCCCCTGCCACAACGGGAATAAGCTGGGCATAGCCCCCAATCGGCGTACGGCATGACCCGTCCAGCTCTGCCAGCAGGGCGCGCTCGGCCGTGGCAACGGCGCGGGCTTCGTAATCCTCAATGGCGGAAAGCAGTTCGCGCAGTTCAACATCGTCCTCACGCACCGTCACGCCAACAATGCCCTGCCCGGCGGCTGGGACCATAACGGTGGGGGAAAGCACAATGCTGGCGCGCTCGGCCATGCCAAGGCGGCGCAGGCCAGCCAGCGCAAGCAAGGTGGCATCGCACTGCCGGGCGGCAAGCTTGTCGAGTCGGGTCTGCACGTTGCCGCGTAGCAGGCCAAACTTAAGGTCCGGGCGTACATGCAGCATCTGCGCCTGACGGCGGACAGAAGCACACCCGACCAGAGCGCCTTCGGGCAAGGCCGAGTACGGATCATCCGGATCGGACTGTTCCAGCCGGGGGCCAAGGATCAGCGCGTCCCGTGCATCTTCGCGCTTGAGCGTACAGGCCAGCACCAGACCGGGGGGGAGCGTTGTTTCCAGATCCTTGAGGCTATGCACGGCAAAATCAATCCGCCGGTCTGCCAGAGCCTCATGAATTTCCTTTGCAAACAGGCCTTTACCGCCAATTTCCGCAAGCCTGCGGTTTTGCACCTGATCACCCGTTGTGTTGATCTGGTGTTCCTGAAAAGCGTTCATGTCCCGCAAGACGGGGCAAAAGCGTGTCAGCGTGGTCAGGAAGGCGCGTGTCTGGACCAACGCCAGAGGCGACCCACGCGTGCCCACGCGCAAAGGCAGGGAGTGACGTCCCGAATGACTGCCCGCCTTTTTCTGGCGTGCAGCCGCTTCTGCGGCAATCTCCTGCAAGGCGGGAGAAAGGACAGGTGAGGAAGGGTAGGCTGAATCCATAAGATGTGTCTATTACCGGGAATGGAGAAAGGACAAGATACGATGAAGCCCGGCTGGTCTGAAAAACTTGCGCGACCGGAAAAACATTCCGCCCCTCCCCATCCGTTGCATTCGTGCAAGAATACCGCTTTTTTTATGGTGCGTCCATGAGTGACCTTTCCGCCACCCATCAGCCCGCCGGGCCTGTTCTGGCCATTGAATCCTCCTGTGATGAAACCGCCTGCGCCATTCTGGCCCCCGATGGCACCTGCCTTGCCCAGCGCGTTGTCTCGCAGGATGGGCATGCGGATTTTGGGGGGGTGGTGCCAGAAATAGCTGCCCGCGCGCATCTGGCCCTCCTGCCTGCTCTGGTCGAAGCAACATTGGCAGATGCAGGGCTGGCCACCACGGACCTTGCCTTTATTGCCGCCAGCACCGGGCCGGGACTGATTGGCGGGCTGATCGTTGGCACAAGTTTTGCCAAAGGGCTGGCTCTGGCGCTGAATATTCCTTTTGTTGCGGTCAACCATGTAGAAGCCCATGCCTTGACCGCCCGCCTGCCCGGTATTGTGCCCGATGGTGCGCCTTTCCCCTACCTGTTGCTGCTGGTTTCTGGCGGGCATTGCCAGTGCATTGCGGTGGAAGGCGTTGGCCAGTACCGCAAACTCGGCGGCACCATAGACGATGCCGCAGGCGAAGCATTTGACAAGGTCGCAAAAATGCTCGGCCTTGGCTGGCCTGGTGGCCCGGCACTGGAAAAACTGGCCCAGATGGGCAACCCGGATGCCATAGCCCTGCCCCGCCCGCTCCTGCACCGGCCGGGGTGTGACTTCTCATTCTCCGGGCTTAAAACCGCAATTGCGCAAAAACTGGCCCCTTACGGGCAGGCTCCCCTGCCCCACCAGTTTGCCGCCGACCTTGCGGCATCCTTCCAGCAGGCGGTGGCCGATGTTGTGGCCGACCGCATCAACCATGCGCTGGACATGATGCCACAGGCCCGCCTTCTGGTTGCCGCTGGTGGCGTTGCCGCCAACACCACCCTGCGCGCCAGACTGGAGGACGTAGCCCACAAGCGCGGCCTGCGCTTTGCCGCACCTCCGCTCCGGCTCTGCACGGATAATGCCGTTATGGTCGGCTGGGCAGCCCTTGAAACATGGCGTGAAAGCGCTGAACGCGGCCTGCCCGCACCCAACAACACAACCCTGCGCCCACGCCCGCGCTGGCCACTGGAAGACATGGCCCAGCGTTTTGAACCCGATCAGGCCTCCGCATGAACTATCGCCACATCTACCACGCAGGCAATTTTGCCGACTGCATGAAGCACACGTTGCTGGTCAGCCTGCTCCAGCATTTTCTGCGCAAGGAAGCACCTTTTCTGGTGCTGGACACCCATGCCGGTATTGGCCGGTATGACCTTGAAAGCCCCGAGGCCGAAAAAACCGGCGAATACCAAAGTGGTATCGGCAGACTATGGGCAGAAGCGCCAGACAGCCCGCTTGCCCCGTGGCTGGAGCTGGTACGCAGGGCTGGCGGGCCACGCTTTTACCCCGGATCCCCCCTGCTGGCATCGCTCATGCTACGCCCACAGGACCAGTTGATCTGCTGCGAAAAACATCCGGTGGACAAACGGGCACTGTACCGCCTGTTTGCAGGCCAGCCCAACATAAGCGTGCATGAGCGCGATGCGTATGAGAGCCTGCGTGCACTCCTCCCCCCCAAAACAGCAAAACGCGGCCTTGTGCTGATCGACCCACCATTTGAGGAACCGGGGGAGTTTGACCGTCTGGCCGAAGCACTCCAGACCATTCGCACCCGCTTTGCCGCAGGCATGATTGCGGTGTGGTATCCCATCAAACACAGAACACCTGTGCGCCAGTTCCATACCAGCGTGGAGCAGGCGGGGCACCGCAACGTGCTGGTAGCTGAACTGCTGATGCGCCCACCCCACAACCCCGATGCCCTCAATGGGGCGGGGCTATTGGTGATCAAGCCACCTTACGGTTTTGCCGCACAGGCACAGCAACAGCTTGAGCGGCTGAAAACGGCACTTGGTGCGTTTGACGCCACAGTAAATGAACTGGTGCCTGAATAAACCAGCCCCCCCTTTTTTGCGTAAAAAGGCCTCATGCCTCAGTCGAAAAAAGGGGCGTGGATCTTGTGCGTAAGGGAGGCCGCCCCGCTTAAGTGGGGCGGCTGACATCCTTGAGCAGGCTGTGCCACATATCTGTTGCAAAGCCCTGCACGCCTGCGGCCAGAATCTGCACGCCAATGCACAGCAGAACGAGTGCCGCCATCCGGCTGACAATGCGTGTGCCGGTTACACCCAGCATGGATACCAGTTTTTCCGAGCTGGAATACGCAGCCCACACGATCAGCACCACGCAGATAGCAGCAACAGTCGTACCCGCCGAATATGCCCAGAAGGAATGACCTGATGGACAACCCGAGCCCAGGGCAATAGCCACGGCAATTGTGCCCGGCCCAACGGTAAAGGGCATAGCGAGCGGGAAAAACGCCGTATCTGCCCAGTTGGGCGACATAACGGTGCGCCCACCCTGCAGGGCCTGTTTTTCCTTCTGCGCTTCCACACTCTCCGGGCTTTGCAGCAGGGCCCATGCCCGCACGGCCACAACCAGACCGCCGGCCACACGCAGGGCGTTAACGGTTACGCCAAAAAACGCCAGAACAAGGCTGCCAAACCACAGGGAAACAATGATCAGCATAAAGGAATAAAAAGAAACCAGCCGCGCAAGAGCCATAATCTCGCGCTGGGAGCGACCATCGGACGCCTGAGCAAAAATAAGCGCCGCGCCAAATGGATTAACAATGGAAAACAGGGCGGGAAAAGCCAGCAGAAAAGAGGAAATCCCTGTCCTGACCATACTGCCGCTTAGCAGAACCTCGGGAAGATGCGCCGCCATAACCCTGCCCGGAACTCCAACACAAACACCACACCGGCCAACAGGCCGCTCAAAGAGGGACGTCGGTTACGTCCCGGTTGGCTTTATAGGTTTTTACAAAACGCGAGACCAGAGCAATATCCTCCGGCGGGTAACACAGATTGGTATTGCTGCCATCTTCAAGCGGCCACACATTCAGCCCGATGTCGTTGTAAATCCGGATAAAGCTGCCCCCCACCTGCCAGAAGGCAAGCCGCTGGCCCTGCTGCAAGGCCAGATCCCGCAACCGCCATATGGCCGAAATGCTGTCATCCTCCCCGCCGGCAGGGTCCCCCAGCCCGACGAGTAGGTTCCCGCGGTGGATAAAGGGAATAACCGCATCCCCTGCCTCCCCTTCTACAAAGCCTTCGGGCTTCATGTCTGCAATGTCAGGCAGGGCGTGTTCGAGCGTTCCGTAATGCTCGGCCATATCCTGCGTCCATGACTGGATAGGAATACGGGCAGGCCACATCAGCCGTGCCAGCACGACCAGAGCCAGCAGCACGGCCAGTGCCACGGTCCAGCGTACGGCCCCATGCGCGGGGGAGGCAAGAATAAGCTGCCACCAGCTCCCCGCCCCGGCATTGCGCGTGGCCAGAGCAATAATGCAGGCAAAAAACAGTAACAGGCACAAAAGGTTGGAGCGCGATAACGGTTCGCTCAGCAATTCGGCGCGGCGGTAATAGCAGTTCCGGAACGGCGCAATGAACAGTGCGGACAACCCCAGCATAACGGGCACAAAAATTGTGTTCCCGCGCAGGAAGGTCATGACCGTTGCCACCAGCAACAGGCCCAGCGCCCCCCGCCATGCCAACGTTACCCGCTGGGAAAGACCAATGGCCATGCCAATCAGCGCAACCCCCATAAGGGAGAGCAGATAGTTACCCCCCACATGCACAAGGCCCGCAAACGTGTCCGGCAGCATGGAAAACTTGGGAACAGGCTCCATCAGCACAAGGCAGAGCAGCAGCACGCCACACAGCGAGACAGCGCCCGTTGCCACGGCAACAGAAAAAGCCGCTTCGCTCTCACGCACAACCTGACTGGGCCTGCGCCGGACAACCTGTGCATCCTTGCCACGTTTGCGGTTTTTCTTTTTGGCAAGAGCGGCATCCCCCCGCAGAAACAGCTCATGCCCGGCAAACATGATGCCCGCCAGAAAGAGAGGGATAATGTAGTAAAAAAGGCGAAAAATCAGCACCACACCCAAAATCTGGGGGGCAGGCATATATGGGCCGAGCGCCAGCAGCATGGCCCCATCAAACACCCCCAGCCCGCCGGGCACACTCGCCACCAGCCCTGCCGTGTAAGATGCAATATAAATGGCCAGAAAAGAGCCAAAATCTACCCCGCACCCTTTGGGCAGCAGCACAAAGGCAATGCTGGCGGTTGCTGCAACTTCTGCCGTAGCCACCACAGTCTGCATGAAAGCCATGCGGGGGGATGGCAACGCAACAACCCATTTACGGAACCGGAATTCGCGCAGCCAGAAGGACAGCCCGATATACCCGGCTACCATCAGCCACAGCAGCCCGCCCACAAAGGCCAGCACCACCTGCGGCACACGGTTGCCAATACCGGGCAGTACCGAAGGCTCCAGAATAAGCACCGCCCCAATAAGGACCGCAGCCCCCAGCAGGTAGGTGGCAGAGCAAAAGGCAATAATCTGGGTAATGGCAAAGGCGTTAACGCCCCAGTTACGGTACAGCCGGTACCGGACCGCTGCCCCCGAAACTGCCGAAAAACCAAGGTTATGCGACAGCACATAGGAGCAGAAAGCCGCAAACGCCGCACGGCGGAAAGGCAATTGCCCATACCCGACCTGAATAGCGGCCAGCCGGTCGTAAAAAGACAGAATAAAGTAGGACAGTAATGTGCAGCCAACAGCAGCCCATAGCTGGAAGGCGGGAATAGCCTCCATGGCCTGCCGGATGTCGGTCATTTTCAGGTGCCGCACCTCATGCTGCACCACAAGAATGGCCGCCACCATCAGCACCAGCCCGACCAGATGGGGGAGATGCCTCAGCCGCTTTTTCCATCCCTTTTCCCCTCCGTGGAGGTCAGGTTGCTGGTCGGGGAGCTGGGGCATCTGTGTCATCTACTGCCAGACCCTGCTTAAACCTGCGTATCTCGCAAGAGGGCGGCGTCTATAAGGGCAATGGTTTCTGGCACACCGTACAGTGCAACAAAGCCGCCAAAGCGTGGCCCTTCCTTTTGCCCCAGAAGCACCTCATACAGGCAGCCAAACCAGCTTCTAAGCGGTTCAAACCCGTGGCGCTTGCCAATTTCAAACACCAGATTCTGCAAGATGGATGCGTCTGCCGCCTCCCCTTCAAAACCCCGCAGGGTTTCGGCCAGATCCACAAGTGCCGCGCGTTCCTTATCCGTTGGAGCACGGAAGGTTTTGGCAGGGCGGACAAAGTCCGCGTAATAAGCAATGGCATGCTTGACCAGTTCGGCCAGCATGGGATGCGTCTGTGGTGACACGGCACTGTCGTAACGGCGGATAAAGCCCCACAGCACTTCGGGCGTATCCGCATTGGCAACACTGGCCAGGTTGAGCAGCATGCCAAACGGTACCGGGCTTCCGGCATCTTCCGGCACGCTGCCTTTGTGAATGAACCATGCAGGGTTTGCCCGCAGGCCATTCCCGGCCGGGTTTTCTGCCTGAAGGGCGCGCGCCTTGTCCGCGTGGGTCAGGTAGTCATCCGCCGTTTTGGGGATCACATCAAAATACAGCCGTTTGGCCCGCTGCGGCTGGTTGAACATGAACTGGCCAAGGCTTTCCGGCGGGGCATAACGCAGCCACTCTTCCACCGACAGGCCATTGCCCTTGGATTTGGAGATTTTTTGCCCCTGTTCATCCAGAAACAGTTCGTAGGTCAGGCCCGCAGGCGGTGTGCCGCCCAGAATTTTGCAGATGCGGCCAGACAGGCGCACGCTGTCGATCAAATCCTTGCCCGACATTTCGTAATCAACGCCCAGCGCATACCAGCGCATGGCCCAGTCGGCCTTCCACTGCATTTTGGCGTGGCCACCTGTAACCGGCGTTTCAAACACCTCGCCTGTTGCGGGGTCGGTCCAGCGCACGGTGCCTGCTGCGGCATCAATCGCGTCCATTTTAACCTGCATGACCTCCCCCGTACGGGGGTGCAGCGGCAGAACGGGCGAATAGGTTGCCCGGCGGTCCGGCCCCAGTGTGGGCAGGATTACAGCCAGAATCTGGTCGTGCACTTCCAGCACCCGCAGCAGGGCCGCATCAAACCGGCCGGAGGTGTAATACTGGGTGGAGGAGGCAAATTCGTATTCGAACCCGAAACTGTCCAGAAACGCGCAGAGTCGGGCGTTATTGTGCGCTGCAAACGACTCGTGCGTGCCAAACGGGTCCGGCACGCGGGAGAGGGGCTGCCCTATGTACTTCTGCAACATCTCACGCTGGGGCACGTTATCGGGCACCTTGCGCAGGGCGTCCATGTCGTCCGAAAAAGCCAGCAGGCGCGACGGGCGGCCCGTAAGCGCCGTATAGGCCTGCCGCACCCAGGACGTGCGCGCGACCTCACCAAAGGTACCGATATGAGGCAGGCCGGAAGGGCCATACCCGGTTTCCAGCAGAGCCGGGCGCTCATCGGCGCCTGTGCTGCTACGTGTTGCAACATGATCGGCCAGTTTGCGCGCCTCTTCAAAAGGCCACGCGCGCGGAAGATCGGAAGCGGATGCTGTTTGGCTATCTGACATGCGCGGGAAGCTATGAATTGCGTGGCACCCGGTCAATGCAAAAACGCGCAGGACACCCTTCGTGGTGTAATTTTTACGCCCATTGACCCCGCAAACACTCCGCTCCATCCTTGCGGGCAGTCAAGAAGCCCAGAACAAAAGGTCAAACCCGAGTCATGCGCCGCACTTCTGCACTCATTCTTATTGGTAACGAAATCCTTTCTGGCCGCACACGGGACGACAACATCCAGTTTCTGGCGCTCCGGCTGGGAGAACTGGGGATTCCCCTGGTCGAAATCCGCGTGATCCCCGACATCAGGGCCACCATCATCAACACGGTCACGGAATTACGCGCCCGCTTTGACGAGGTATTTACAACCGGCGGCATTGGCCCGACGCATGATGACATTACATCCCCCTGCGTAGCCGAAGCCTTTGGGGTGCCGTGGGAAATTCATGCCCCCACCTTTGCCGTGCTGCAAGAACGCTTTGGGCCGGAAAACTTCAATACAGCCCGCCAGCGCATGGCCAAACTGCCCAAAGGGGCAACCCCCATTGCCAACCCCGTCTCCATTGCGCCGGGCTTTAGTATTGGCAATGTGCATGTGCTGGCTGGCGTCCCCCGCATCATGCGCGCCATGTTTGAAGAGCTGGCCCCGACCTTGCAGAAAGGTGCGCCAGTTTTTTCACGCACATGGCACACCACACTGCTGGGTGAAGGCGCGCTGGCCGATGGGCTGGAAGCGATACAGGAACGATTTACCGATCTGGATATCGGCTCCTACCCGTTCCACCGTGAAGGTGGCCACGGTGTGGCTCTTGTAGCCAAAGGTCAGGATATGCAGCGCGTGAACGATGCGGCACAGGCCATCCACGACCTGCTCAAAGAAAAAGGCGGCTCACCCGTGGAAGGTGAACCGCCTGTCTGATCCGCTTGGTGCCCGCATCCTGCTGACCGCGCCGGAGTGGTGCGGTCAGGTGTGGTGCGGTTCAGTGCAGGGCTTCACGCCCCATAGCCAGAAACTTTTCGCGGCGCAGTTCCTTCAGCTTTTCCGGCGCCAGCGGCAGCAGGTCTTTCAGCATCGCACCCAGCACACCACGGACGGCATCCATGGCTGCGGCCGGGTCACGCTGGGCGCCCCCCACGGGTTCGGGAATGATCTGGTCGATCAGGCCAAGGCGCTTGAGGTCCTGAGCAGTCAGACGCAGCGTTTCCGCCGCCGTGCTGGCCTGCTTGGGGTCACGCCACAGGATGGAGGCGCAGGCCTCGGGCGAGATAACAGAGTAAATGGCGTGTTCGAGCATAAGAACCCGATCCCCAGCCCCCAGCGCCACCGCACCACCTGACCCACCTTCGCCAATAACCGTGGCGATCAGGGGAACAGGAGCGTCAAAACAGGTGGCAATGGAACGGGCAATGGCTTCGGCCTGCCCACGCTGTTCCGCATCAATACCCGGCCATGCACCTGCGGTATCAATAAAGGTGAGAATCGGCAGCTTGAACTGGCCAGCCATCTTCATCAGCCGCTGGGCCTTGCGGTAGCCTTCGGGCCGGGCCATGCCAAAGTTGTGCTGGAGCCGGGTTTCCAGGTCCGAGCCACGCTCGGTCCCGATCACCATTACGGGCATGCCATCAAAACGGCCAATGCCACCAATAATGGCTTTGTCATCCCCAAACAGCCGGTCGCCTGCCAACGGCGTAAAATCCGTTACGAGCCGACCAATATAGTCCTGCGTGTGCGGACGCTGGGCATGACGGGCCACCTGCACTTTCTGCCAAGGTGTGAGCTTGGCGTAGATCGTGCGCAGGTGCTTTTCCGCCTTATCAGAAAGGCGGGCCGTCTCTTCTTCTATATTGACCCCTTCGGGGTCGGTCATCTGCCGCAGTTCGTCGATCTTGTTCTCAAGTTCGGCGACGGGCTTTTCGAAATCCAGGAACTGACGCATGAGCAAAGCCGATAGCACAATGGCGCTTAAAGCCAAGTCACTTCGTGCATCCAAATGTGTTCTGGGTGTGCTTTTTACGCTCTCAATCGTCCAAAGTGGTGTTTTGAGAGGCTGAGAGCGGGTGATGTTCGGCCACAACCTGCCGCAACCGCTCGGTCTGCACATGGGTATAAATCTGGGTTGTGGCAATATCCGCATGCCCCAGCAGCATTTGCAGCGCACGCAGGTCCGCCCCATGCGCGAGCAGGTGGGTCGCAAAGGAGTGGCGTAACACGTGGGGGGAAAGACGCGCAGGCTCCAGCCCGGCCTTTAACCCCACATCATGCAAGATCCGGTCAAAAGCCTGCCGGGTCATGGCCCGTGCGGGGTTCCGCCCGGGAAAAAGATAGGGGCTGTTCAACCCTGCATCGGCCTGCACAAGCGCACTGGCCGCCTGCCGCGCACTATCGGAAAGCGGGACAAGCCGCTCCCGCCCGCCTTTGCCGCGCACGCTGAGCATGCGCTGGTCCCCCGCCAGAGCCTGCCGTGGCAGCACCAGCAGTTCAGAAATTCGCAACCCCGATGCGTACAGCAACTCCAGCGCCGCCCGCGCCACCAAAGCCCGGCGCTTTTTGGCGGGGGAGGCTCCTTCCGGCTCCACGCAGGCATCAAGCAGGGCCAGCACTTCCGATTCGGACAAAAAGCGCGGCAGAGCCTGCTCCGCACGGGGGGAATCGAGGTGCTCGGCCGGGTTATCTGCCCGCAGGCCCTCACGCAGTAAAAACAGATAGAACTGCTTTATGCATGACAGGCGGCGCGCCACGGTACGCCGCGACTGCGCCTGTGCGGACAGGTCCGCCAGCCAGCCCCGCAGGCCGTCAGCACTTGCCGTGCGCAGGGTCTGCCCCACGGCCAGCAAACTCTGTGCACAGGATGCAAGATCAGCCTGATACGCCAGCAGGGTATTGGGGGCGGCCGCACGCTCGGCCGCCTGCATTTCCAAAAAAAGCTCTACACAGCCTTCCGCGTTGCTCACGGGTGAGCGGGAGCCTGCGCTGTGGGAGAAATGCTGACCTGAGCAGGGGCTGCTGGCACAACAGGCGTTACAACTGGCACAGCAGGAGCCGGGGGCACGGCAACGGAAGGGGTTGTTACCACCGCATCGGCCGCGAAAGGCAGGTCATGGTGGACGGGCTGCGGCACGGGCGGCCGACCGGCAACCCCAAGAGCGGCAAAGCCCCCCAGCGCGCCAAGAACAACAACGGCAAAAACGATCAGAACCATACGGCTCATTCGGGCAGGCTCCCCTTACAACAGATATAGGTGTGTTCTTTCTGCTCTATGTTAAGCTAGGCTTTATGTCATCACGTATCTCTCCCCCCTCCCCAACCACAGACCCGCCGCCTATCCCGCTTGATCTGGAGCGGATTGTCCGCAACCCCAGCAGCACGGGCATGACCTCCGGGCGCAGCATTGTGCTGGTCGGCCTTATGGGTGCTGGCAAAACAACGGTGGGCCGCCACCTAGCTGCCAGACTCGGCCTGCCTTTTGTTGACGCCGATGTTGAGATCGAGCGCGCTGCTGGCTGCTCCATTGCCGATGTGTTCCAGCTTTATGGTGAAAGCGCATTCCGCGATGGTGAGCGCCGGGTGATTCGCCGCCTGCTTGAAGGCCCCCCCATGGTGCTGGCAACCGGGGGCGGCGCGTTCATGGATTCCCAGACCCGCGCTCTGGTGCGCAGGCAGGCGGTTTCGGTCTGGCTGCGCTGCCCGCTGCCCGTGCTGCTCCGCCGTGTGGCGGGGCGCACACACAGGCCGCTGCTCAACACCGCATCCCCCAGAGATGTGCTGGACCGGCTGATGACCATCCGCCACCCGGTCTATGCCGAGGCCGAGATTATTGTCGATTGTGGAGACAACAACGTGGAACACACCACAACCCGCGTTATGGAAGCGCTTGCCCTGTCCCGCCGCCCGTTGCGGCTGCCCGTGTCGCTGGCCAGAACGTCCTATGATGTGGTGATCGGCACGGACCTGATCAGCCGGGCAGGCGGGCTGCTGGCCCCGGTACTTCCACAGAAAAACGCCATCATCATTACCGACAGCACCGTAGCGCCGCTTTACCTGCAGAAGCTGGAGGATTCGCTGCGCGAAACGGGCGTACGCACCCGCAGCCTGCGCGTAACGCCGGGCGAGCAGAGCAAATGCCTGACCGTTTACCAGCACCTGACAGACGCGATTCTGGAACAGGGCGTGGAGCGGCGCACAACAATCATCGCCCTTGGTGGAGGAGTCGTGGGGGATCTGGCCGGGTTTGTGGCAGCCACCACCCTGCGCGGACTGCCTTTTGTGCAAATCCCGACCACCCTGCTTTCGCAGGTCGATTCTTCTGTGGGTGGTAAAACAGGCATCAACACACGCTGGGGCAAAAACCTGCTGGGCGCGTTCCATCAGCCTTTGTGTGTGCTGGCGGATGTGACCACGCTCAGTACCCTCCCCCGGCGCGAGCTGGTTGCGGGGTATGCCGAAATCGTCAAATCCGGCCTGATCGGTGACCCGGCTCTGTTTAACTGGTGCGAGAAACACGGCGCGGCCGTGCTGGACCAAGAGCCTGAAGCACTGGCCGAAGCCGTGCGACAGGCCTGCGCCTTCAAGGCCCGCGTTGTGGCGGCAGATGAGCGTGAGGAGCAGAAAAGCAACGGGCGCGCGCTGCTCAACCTCGGCCATACCTTTGGCCACGCGCTGGAAGCCGAGCTTGGTTACGATGGCCGCCTGCTGCATGGCGAGGCTGTATCCATCGGGCTGAATCTGGCCTTTGCGCTTTCAGTCAGGCTCGGACTTTGCCCGGAGCAGGATCAACTCCGCGTGACACAGCACCTGGAAAGCCTGAACATGCCCGCGCATATCCGGGACCTGCCCCAGACCTTTGCCGTGGATGACCTGATGGCCCACATGCAACGGGACAAGAAGATGCAGGACGGGCGTCTCTCGTTCGTCCTTGCCCATGGAATCGGTCGTACCTTTACAACACAGGACGTTCCTGCAGATGCAGTCAGGGAAGTTCTGGTCTGCGATGGCGCGCAGGGGTAAGAAACAGACAGCCATGCACTTTATTTTTGGGGCGTTGCATTTTTGCCACCAGCCTCAATTCCGCCTTATTCTGGCGCGAGAGCATGGCTTAAATCTGCAACGGCAGAGCTATTGGACACAGTAAACGAAGCAACAACCACGCAGCATGCAGCCAGTTCATGTTCATGCTGCAAAATGAGCTGTTGCAACGAAAGCACTGCTGTGTCTTTTAGTCGACAAGAGTATGAAACGTCGCTTTCCCGAATGGGTGGTGACCGCTTTATACGAATTTTTGGTGCATCGGGTGGTCAGTTACGCCAGTAATTGGTAGAACAGGCTTACCTAGATGAAATATTGAGGGCAAAAAATGCGTCTCCGCACGGCGTTACTCGCAACAACCCTGATGGCAGCGGCTCCGGCGGCCGCATCCGCCACCACCATCACCGGCCCGTATGTCGACCTTGGCGGCGGCTACGACCTGACCCAGACCCAGACGTTCAAAACCAAAGGTACAGACGGTTACTCCGGTAAAGTCGGCCACAAGAGCGGCTGGACCGGTTACGGTTCTGTTGGCTGGGGCTTTGGTAACGGTCTGCGCGCTGAAGTCGAAGGTACCTACCTCCGCTCCAACCTGAGCGGCTCCTTTGGCGATGGTGCCCGCAACAAAGGTAAAGATTCGTCCTACGGCGGTTTTATTAACGCCCTGTACGACTTCGACCTGACCAAGTTCGGCATTAACAATGTTCCGGTGACCCCCTTCATCGGTGCTGGTGCTGGTTACCTGTGGACGCAGGAACATCACAGCTTTACCGGTGGTGGCGAAACTGCTGCTGGTTACCGTGGCACGAAGGGTGGCTTTGCTTACCAGGCCATCGTCGGTGCAGCATTCGATACGGGTATCCCTGGCTTCCAGGTGACCGCGCAGTACCGTATGATCGGTCAGCCCGGCTCCTTCCGTAACGGTCAGTTCTATGACGCTAACGCTGGTACGGACCGCACCAGCGTTGACCATCGCTTCAACCACCTGTTCATGGTTGGCCTGCGTTATGCGTTCGACACGGCTCCGCCGCCCCCGCCGCCGGCTGCTCCGATCGTTGCTGCTCCGGCTCCGCTGCCGGCACGCTCCTACCTCGTGTTCTTCGACTGGGATAAGTCTGTCCTGAGCGCACGCGCTCGTCAGATCGTGGCTGAAGCTGCTCAGGCTTCCACCCACGTTCAGACCACCCGCATCGAAGTTAACGGTTACACCGATAACTCCGCAGCTCACCCCGGCCCGCGCGGCGAAAAGTACAATCTGGGCCTGTCCCTGCATCGTGCTGAAAGCGTGAAGGCTGAGCTGGTTCATGACGGCGTTCCGGCTGCTGCTATCGACATCCACGGTTATGGCGAAGCCCATCCGCTGGTGCCGACCGGCCCGAACACCCGCGAACCGCAGAACCGCCGCGTGGAAATCATCCTCCACTAATCGGTCTGCTCCGGGTTACCTCGGAACAAAAAGGGAGGCACCTTCGGGTGCCTCTTTTTTTATGTCTGCTCACTGGAGAGCGGCCCTGCATATTTGTCTTTTTTTACGGAACCTTATCCTCAGCGCCTTTTTGCATTACTGCTGATTGCCAAGAACAGTTCAGCCGCATGATTGAATACCCTGCATGCGTGTTCTTGAAAAAGCAGATCAGGCGGTTCATACCCCTGATTACCCATTTGAAAAAAATACATGCTTTCAGTCGGTTACGCGAATGCGTCCGCCCCGATAGTCTTACCTGTCAAGTATTTTCAAACATAGTGCTGTACAGGCAGCGGCCTACTCTCCGGGCTCGAGCACGCCGCCATGCACCACCGCTCCCTGTTGCATATACATCACACCCTTCCTGCTCACGCCGCAATACACCAGACATAAGCAGAGCAAGCGCGCAGCATAACAGGAGCAGTTCATACCCAAGCCATGCCACGCCCACTTGGAAGATTCCTGAACAGGATACAGCGAGGCCCGGGCGGCTCCGTTTTTATATCTTGCCCTGAGCATTTTTTTCTGACTTTTGCAGGGGATGCGTTCAGTTCTTCCGTTCAGGCTCTCCCCACGCCTTTTGCGCTTTTTTAAATTTTGCGTTGTCGGCTGTCTGGGTTTTGTGTGGGACACAGGCTCCGTTTACGCTCTGCGCCCCGTTATCGGGTTAACTGCTGCAACGCTGGCGGCTTATTTTATTGCCGCAACGCTCAACTGGATTCTGAACAGTTTATGGACATTCCGCGGCGTTGGGCACCACGAGCACCCGGTGCTGCAATGGCTGCGATTCCTTTCCGCCAACAGTCTGGGTTTTTTTCTTAACCGCGGAACGGTCTATACGCTGTTCTACCTCTTTCCGCTTTGCGTCCATTACCCCATTCTGGCTCTTGCCTGCGGCTGTTTTGCTGGGTTGTTTGCCAACTTCAACCTGACGCAAAAACTGGTTTTTCGTGAAAAACCACCCGCCTCGGCACTGGAGCTTGCAGAAATGACAGTGCAGCTCCCCCCCACCGACCCCACACACAACGCAGAGCCATAATCCTGCCCTCTTTCAGAGAAGCACAGGGTGCGCTACATTTACCCACAGGTTTAAGAGAATACTGCGCGTATCACCCGGCCGTAAGCATCGTCCATCGCTCTGCGGGAGGGTCTTATGCGCTCAACCAGTTTCAGGACTTTGCTGCCTCACGCCATGCTGACAACAAATGAAATCCGCACCGCTTTTCTGGACTATTTTGCCAGCAAGGGCCACCAGATCGTCCCCTCCTCGTCCCTCGTGCCGAGCAACGACCCAACCCTGCTGTTTACCAACGCGGGGATGGTCCAGTTCAAAAACGTGTTTACGGGGCAGGAAACACGCCCCTATTCCCGCGCAACAACCGCACAGAAAGTTGTGCGCGCAGGTGGCAAGCACAACGATCTGGATAACGTTGGCTACACGGCCCGGCACCATACGTTCTTTGAAATGATGGGGAATTTTTCCTTCGGGGATTATTTCAAACCGCAGGCCATAGAGCTGGCATGGAACCTGATTACCAAGGGTTTTGGCATCTCCCCGGACAAGCTGCTTGTAACCGTCTTTGCCGAGGATGAAGAAGCCGCCGGTCTGTGGCGCTCCATTGCAGGGCTGGATGACAGCCGCATTATCCGCATCCCCACTTCCGACAACTTCTGGCGGATGGGTGATACCGGCCCCTGCGGCCCCTGCTCCGAGATTTTTTATGATCACGGCCCCGATGTTCCCGGCGGCCCCCCCGGCTCCCCCGATGAAGATGGCGATCGGTTTGTCGAAATCTGGAACCTCGTGTTCATGCAGTATTTCGAAGACCCGCCGGGCACACGTTCCCCCCTGCCCCGCCCTTCCATTGATACGGGTCTGGGGCTGGAACGCTTTGCCGCCATCATGCAGGGCAAGCGTGACAACTACGATACGGACACGTTTGTATCGCTCATCAACGCATCATCGGAACTGACGCATCAGGCCGTGGACGGCCCCTTCAAGGCCAGCCACCGCGTTGTGGCCGACCACCTGCGCTCCACCGCGTTCCTGATTGCCGATGGTGTTCTGCCCTCCAAGGATGGTCGCGGTTATGTGCTGCGCCGGATCATGCGCCGCGCCATGCGCCATTTGCACATGATGGGCACCACAGACCCGATTTTTTACAAGCTGCTGCCAGCCCTGATCCAGCAGATGGGTTCGGCCTACCCCGAACTGGTGCATGGGGAAGCCCTGATCCGCGAAACCATGCGTGGGGAAGAAGAACGCTTTAAAGCCATGCTCGACCGCGGCCTGCACCTGCTGGACGACGAAAAAAGCAAGCTGGCCTCTGGCGCACCGCTCCCCGGTGATGTGGCCTTCCGCCTGTATGATACATTCGGCTTTCCGCTGGATCTGACGCAGGACGCCCTGCGCGGCAGCGGCCACGATGTGGATGTAAAAGGCTTTGATGACGCCATGACCATCCAGCGCCAGCGTGCCCGCGCGGCCTGGACCGGTTCTGGCGACACAGCGGTTGAAACCATCTGGTTTGAAGCCCGCGACAAGTTTGGTGCTTCCGAATTCCTTGGCTACTCCACCGAGCAGGCTGATGGCGAGGTTCTGGCTCTTGTTGCCGGCAATGCGTTCCTGCCGGAAGCCACGATCGGGCAGGAAGTTGCCGTGCTGCTCAACCAGACCCCATTTTATGGTGAAAGCGGTGGTCAGGCGGGCGATACAGGCTTTTTGACCGCCAAAGGGCTGAAAATCGCCATCCACGATACACAGAAAAAAGCAGGTGACCTGATCGTGCATTACGGCACGGTTACCGAAGGAACGCTCAAGCCCGGCATGGCTGTAACGGCTACCGTGGACCATGACCGTCGTTCGGCCATACGTGCCCACCATTCGGCCACCCACCTGCTGCACGAAGCCCTGCGCCGCCGCCTTGGTGCGCATGTGGCACAAAAAGGCAGCCTGAACACCCCCGACCGCCTGCGCTTTGACGTCAGCCAGCCCCGCCCGATTACGGCGGAAGAACTGGCGGACATTGAGGCCGAAGTGAACCACCGTATTCGCCAGAATGCAGCCGTGACCACCCGCTCCATGACCCCCGAAGAAGCCATTGCCGAAGGGGCAACCGCCCTGTTTGGCGAAAAATACGGCGATGAGGTGCGCGTTGTGGCCATGGGCCCGTCTGAAGATGGCAAGGGTGCGTGGTCCATGGAACTGTGTGGTGGCACGCATGTCAGCCGCACGGGGGATATCGGGCAGTTCCGTATTGTGGCCGAAAACGGTGTTTCCGCCGGTGTGCGGCGTATCGAAGCCGTAGCAGGCAAGGCTGCCGAATCCCTGACTGCTACCAACGAGCAGAGGCTGCTCCAGCTTGCCAGCATGATGAAGGTGAGCGTGGCCGATGCCCCCGAACGGCTGGCTACCCTGCTGGAAGAACGCAAGGCCATGGAACGCCAGATTGCCAACCTGCAACGCCAGATGGCAACAGGCAGCGTTGCCGCTGCTGGCGTGGAAAAAGTGGGGGCTGCCCGTCTGGCCACTCGCAATGTGGGGGAAACCCCCGCACGTGAGCTGAAAGGGCTGGCAGAAACCATTCTCAAGCAAGGCGAAGCCGATGTGGTTGTCCTGATTTCCTGCGCTGAAGGCAAAGGCAGTGTTGTGGCGGCCGTAGCCCCGGCCCTGACCGAGAAGGTCAGCGCCGTGACTCTGGTCAAGGCAGCCAGCGTGGCCATGGGTGGCAAAGGTGGCGGTGGCCGCCCGGACATGGCGCAGGCCGGTGGCCCGGATGGCGCAGCAGCGGATGCGGCCTTTGCCGCCGTACGCGATGTGTTGAAAGAAACCGTCTGACACAGACGCCCTGAAAACGAAGCAGCGGAGCAGACCTTACTCCCCTGTCCCGCTGCTTCCCTTTGGTGCGCCTTTGGCGTAAGGATTGCGTTATGTCTTTACTTGCATCCCTTAAACTTGTTGTTGCACGCCCCCACCCCGAAGCCCGCCCGTTTTTGCTGGCATCGGGTGCGGTGTCCGCTGTGTCCTACCTGCTTGGCCGCAAGCTGCGCTGCCCCAAGCTGCGCCTGCTTGGCCATGCCAGCACCGGCTTTTTTGGCTTCTGCCTCTACTTTTTCCGGGACCCGGAGCGTGTAACACCTGCCCGTAATGACGTGGCGGTGGCCCCTGCGGATGGGCATATTGTGTCCATTGAAAAAATTGCCCCCCCCAAGGAACTGGGCATGGGCGAAACCCCGGTATGGCGGATTGCCACCTTTCTGTCCGTTCTGGATGTGCATGTAAACCGTATGCCCGCAGCAGGGACAGTTACCCGTATTGCCTACCACCCGGGCCTGTTCCTGAACGCAAGTCTGGACAAGGCATCCGAGCAGAATGAACGCAATGCGCTCAGCCTGACCCTGCCAGATGGCCGCATGCTGGCCGTGGTGCAGATTGCAGGGCTGGTTGCACGCCGGATTGTCTGTTCCGTCAATGAAGGTACAAAAGTGGAAGCGGGCGAACGCTTCGGCCTGATCCGCTTTGGATCACGCACCGACCTGTATTTGCCGCCCGGTGTTGAACCGCTGGTAGCTGTTGGTCAGACCATGGTTGGCGGTGAGACCGTCATGGCGCGTCTCTGACAAGCCCGTGACACTCCCCACACCAACACCTCCTTCAGTGGTCCTGACCGAGCAAACGGATGCGCCGCGCCCGCGCCACCGCAAGCGGCGTGTGCGCAACAAAAGCCGCGGCCCTTCCTTTAACCGCCTGATTCCCAACATTCTGACAATGCTGGGGCTTTGCGCGGGCCTGATGGGCATGCGCTTTGCCATTGAAGGACGTTTTCAGGCGGCTGCGGCAGCATTGCTCATTTCCGCCTTTATTGATGGGCTGGACGGGCGTATTGCCCGCATGCTGCGTGGGGCCACACGCTTTGGCGCGGAATTTGACAGCCTTTCCGACTTTCTGTGCTTTGGGGTAGCACCTTCGTTCCTGCTGTATTTCTGGGCGATCAAGGACAGTAACCGCTACGCTTTTCTACCCTGCCTGCTCTTTACGGTCTGCATGGCGCTCAGGCTGGCGCGCTTTAACGCCAATCTGGATGGGGAAGAGCTGAAACCCAAATATGCCAGCAACTTCTTTACCGGCGTACCCGCACCCGCCGGAGCCGGGCTTGCGCTTTTCCCGCTCTTTTTGGGGCTGGAAGCGCAAAAACTGGGCATAGACTGGCTTTACAACCTGACCCGCCTGCCATGGCTGCCGGACTTTACCTTGACCAGCACGGCCCTGCTGCTGGTTTCCACCCTTCCGGTCTGGTCCTTTAAAAACTTCAAGGTTCCGGCCCAGTTTGTGCTGCCCCTTATGCTGGGGACCGGCATTTACGCAGTGGTGCTGGTGGCAGACCCGTGGGCCGCACTGGCTGCGGCGGGCGTAATCTATATGGTTCTGCTCCCCTTAAGCCGCCGCAGTTTTCTCAAACTGAAAAAAGCGGCAGAAGACCTGCATAAAGACGATACCGAAACGCCCTCATCCCCCTGAGGGCGTTTCCTTTTTACCGCCCTGCGCGGCACTCCCAAGCAGGGAGCACAACCCGTTCAGGATTTCCTGCGGGCTGGGTGGGCAACCCGTAATAGCCAGATCGATCGATACGCGCCGCTCCAGCCCCCCCATAACGGCATAATTTTCGCTAAATACGCCGCCATCCAGTGCGCAGTTGCCAATGCTAATGATGCCTTTGGGGTTTGGCATGGCCTCCCACGCTGCCTGCAACACAGGCGCCATGGTGCGGGTTAAAGCCCCGGTAACCAGCAGCACATCGGCCGAGCGGGGGGAGTTTACAAACCCGAACCCCGCCCCCTGCATGTCATACGGCAGGCAGGTCATGGCCTGTAGCTCCATGCCACAGCCACCACAGCCACCCGTATCCACATGAAAAAGCAGCAAGGGCCAACGCGGACCTAATGGCTTGCGCTTTTGCCGCTCTTTCCAGAACACCGTATTCATGACCGCGCGGATCAGCCCCATGACCGCCCCGCCTTGTACCCGTTCATGCCTGCTCCCTTAACCATCGAGTGCTGCTGCGTTCATACCGAGTGAGCAGGCCAGCAACGCGGCATCCTCCGCCGCATGGTTGGGCAGAGCCTGCTCGAACACCAACAGAGCCGAGGTTTCAGGCTTGCGGCAAAAAGCTTCCGCCACACGGCCATGCGCCAGACGCACCCAGTACAGCACGCCCCCCCATGGCCCTTCCACCAGCCCCGTGCCCTCCCCATCCTGCATGGACAGGGGAACCGTACCACCCGCATTCAGCCCGATCCGGGCCGAGGCCAGGTCCAGCATCCGCAGGCTTTCCTCCATCTCATCCAGCAACAGCAGGGCGCGGTCTTCCGCCGTGCCGTTCTGCCTGCCCGATGTGTAACGCCACAGCCCGTCATATGCAGGCATAATGCGTCTGCCATCACAGTCCCAGCCTGCGGCCCGGGCTACGGGGCCATCCAGCCCGACCCGTTCCAGATCATCAGCCTGAATACGCCCCACACGACCCAGCAGGGCAGAAAGACCGGGGTATTCACGCCATAAAAGCACCAGTTGCGGGTAAGCCTTCTGCCCCTGTTCGTACACTCTGGCGCACAGATCCCCCATCTGCGTTGCGTCCCGCACGGACAGGCCACCGGGGATGCAAACATCCATCAGCAACCGTGACCCGGTTATGGGAGCAGCCTCGGCCACCAGTTTTTCCCGCAGCGCCATACAGTGCGATGCCACAAGCTGCGCACCCGCCAGCCGCGCCATACCGGCCAGAGTGTACAGGTGCTGGAACAGGCGCTCCATTTCCAGCAAGGCTACGCGCAGGAGTGCCACTTCGGCCCCGACCTGCGCATTGCAGGCATTTTCCACCGCCTGACAGAATGCAACCTGATGCGCCACGGAGCTGCCCGCCGCAACGCGGCTGCTCAACCGGCAGACATCCTCTACCCGCGCATGCCGTGAGCGGGCGGCAATGCCCCGGTGGGCATAGCCTGTCTGTGTTTCCGCATTGGCGACCAATGTGCCGGACAGGACAAGCCGCGTATAAAACGGTGGGGCCAGATCGCCCGTTGCAGGCCCACGTTCTTCCACCCGCCCCTTGGCGGCCGCCATGGCATCGGATGGCTGAAACGCCACAAGCCCCTTGCGCTGCCCGCCCCGACCAGGTGCGGCGCAAAGCGGTGGGGCGGCAGACCACACATCATGGTCAAGCAGGGGGCGCACATCCACCGCCCACATGGCCTCTGCCCCGAACAGGTCATAGATCGCCCGTTCATACAGGCTGGCGGCAACCCGTGCGGGGGAAAGGGCAGGATAACGCCCCCCTTCCAGCGCCAGCGTTGCGGCGAGTGGGTGCCCATCGGGCAAGAACAGGGCATGCACATCCGCCCCATCGCACCACAGGCCGACAAAGGGCAGATCATCCCCTTTAAGCATATCCACCATATCGCGCCAGGCCAGTTCATCCAACCGGAAGCGCCATGGGGTGGAGGTCTGTTCGCCTGCGTAGATCAGTGCGGCAACATCCATCAGAACGCCCCCAGCATCATGGCCAATGGCACCAGAAAGCCCATAACGGTCAGCACCGAGCAGGCCACGCGCCCGGCCATGTCATCTGGCCAGAACAGGCGGGCGGCCTCCCGGTCCGGCACGGCGCGCAGCACGGCAGCCAGAATGCCGCACACGGTCAGCACCGCAACGGGCCATGCCCAGTCGGTCATGACAGACAACAGGAGCAGGCACCCCACAAACGGCGCACCGGGGGGAAAACAGGCCAGAACATTAATCGCCCAGCCCCGCCCACTGCGGTTACCCCCGGCCAGACACCAGCCACACAGGAACAACAAAGCCGCAACATCCGCCTCCACGCCAACGGCCATAAGGGCCAGCGCAGACGGGAACGTGCGGAACAGCCTCTGCCTGTCCCCCGCACGGCCAGCAGCAGCCGTTAACCAGACCGAAATAAGGCCCGCCGCCACCAGAGCCATTTCAAACGCAGCACCACCATGCCCGCGCAGCCGCATGGCCAGCAGGATGGATGCCCCTGCAAACGGGAGGAACAGGAAGCTATCGTTCTCATCGCGCCAGAACTGACCAAACGGGGCCAGCCCGGTTAAAATAACAAGGCCACATGCCATCATCAGGCCCGAAACCGTGCTCCCCTGCGGCAATAACAGACCCGACAGCACAAGGACCGTTCCCACCGACCCGGTGCGGATTAACCCCCACCCGGTTTTGGCCTGCCCGGCCGGGCGCGTAAAAACAAACACGCCCCACGCCAGAGCCAGCTCCAGAATACCCAGCCCTACAGCCGGTTGAGGCGCAACACACGCAAGCCCCGCCAGAGCCGTGCAGACATGCGGCAGGCTACGCAACAGGCGGTCGGGCTGGATGCCGTTTTCCAGCACCAGCAGCAGCAGGCCGAAGGCGAGCATGACCCGCCCGGCCCTTTGCACCGGATCATCATCCCACCCGCTGGCGCCATTCCCGACCGAGGGGAACATGAACACGACAACCGCAAGCCCGCAGCCGATGGCGGCCATCCATACCGCGACTTCACGGCTATGGGGAGCAGGCAGCGCGGCCACAACCAGCGCACCAATAAAGGGCCACACAAATGCCAGTGCGGCCAGAAAAACCGTGGCTTCCATGCCAGCACTCATGCGCCTGCACCTCCGCCCGGCTGCTCCGTGCGCCTGCCCCGCTGGCCAGCAGCACGCACAGGCACAACACGCGGCATAATGCGGTGGATGCACATGCCCCCAAGGAGCAGCACCACCGCCCCGGCCAAAGCGGCCACACCCAGCACCACAGGCTGCTGGCCCAATACGGCAGACAGCAGAACACCTTCAATACAGGTTAAAAGCCCCGCCCACTGCCAGACCATGCTCTGGCGGCACACAACGGCCACCAGCCCGGCTACCATGGTGCACAACCCTGCGGGAAAAACCGTACTCCCCGCGTGGTTACAGGCCAGCAGCAGCAAAACCATAAGAGCCAGCGCAAAAAACGGCACGGCGGCCCCTGTGCGTTCGTGCGTGGCATCGTGCTGGTAGCGGGTTAAAAAAAACGGCGGCAGGGCTGCAAACAGCAACGCCAACGTGGCCCCTGCCTCCTGCACTGGAGTAAGCCCATCCACCAGCATGGCCAGTGCAGTCACCACCCCGGCGGGCAGCAGAAAACCAACACCCCGCGCCACAACACACAAGGCCACCATAGGCACAAGAATGGCAACAAGGGTCATGGCGCATCCTCCATACCTGCGGCGGAAGCCTGCGAATTATCCTGCAAGACGGCAGACACGCTGGTATCCTCCCGTTCGGCCAGAAAAGGGTGAACAGACCAGGTGACCTGCAAGGCCAGCACTCCAAGCAAAAAGATGCTGACCAGCCTTACCCGCGCGCGCCGTAGCGGGGGCAGCACAACCAGCCGGACCAGTGCAAGCAACACCGCAGCCAACAGCAGCTTGGCACCCCACAGGCCAAAACCGAGCATGCACTGGCTCAGCCACTGTTCCATGCCCGCGTCATCAGGCAAGGCAAGGCTGCCCGGCCATGCCGTATCCAGCGCCAGCACAACCCATGTTATTTGCACACAGTCTGCCGCCCAGAGCCACATAGCCCGCTCCGGCCCGGCCAGCAGGGCAAGCTGGCCATCCTGCACAGGCCACGCCAATGCGGGCACTAAAAACAGGGCCACACCGGCCAGCACAAAAGGCGCGCCATCGGTTAGGGGGGAAAGCCCGTGTACCGTGGCCAGAAAATCTGAAAAATCACGCGCACCACAGAGCAGAAAAACCGGCACCAGCGCGGGCAGCAACAAAAATGCCCCCAGCATGCCGCGAGCCCCCTGCACGGCCCCCAAGCCACCGCCCAGCACACAGGGAATGTTCAGGCACACCAGCGCCATAACCAGCACGCAGCAGATCAACAGCAGGCCCGGGGCAGGGAAGTCGGGAACCGCCAGTGTAAATGCCGGAACCAGCGCACAGCCCAGAACGGCCAGCACCAATGCCGCCGCACAGGCAATACTGGCCAGCTGTGCGCCCTCCTGCTGCAAGCGGGGCCGGCGGAACTGGTGCCCTATATCCTGCCACCGCCCCATAACCGGAAAAGCCGAAACACCCGACAGGCGCCCCGCCACCCGCCCGACAAGCCCGCTCAACCAGGGTGCTGCAAACACCATTGCCAGTGTTTGCAGGCCCAGAAGCGGCAAAAAGAGGAGGACCCAGCCCCAGGGAATGGAATGTGTCATTTGCCCACAAACAGCCCGGCCAGCAGCCCTGCCCCCATAAGGAGCAGGATAAGAACCATTCCCTGCGCTTCGCACCAGCTTATGGCCACAAACAGGCAACGCCGTGCATAACGCCAGAAAACTTTTCCCCGGCGTGGCAGAATACCCCTTGCCCCCGGTACGCGCAGGGCCGTAACGGCCGCAGGCGTGGTAAAAAACCCGCGCCACGCTGGCCACAAAGGCAACAGCCCCCCACAAGAGCCCCCCTCCGCTACAGGTGCGGGGCCATTCCGGTCTGGAGGAATTTCATACACCGGAGCACCCTGCCGCCATGCTGTAACCTGCCGCAGAGCCGGGGCAAATGGCATAAAACCAAACACCCGGACCAACAGAGCCGTGGCAAGCAGCACCAGTGCCAGCCCCAGCAAAACCAGCAGTGGCGTCAGGCGGGCGGCGTGCCCTGCAAAATGCACTGTTGTCATGTCCTGCCATGTTATGGGTAGCAAAGGCGGCCCCACCACCAGATGGTCTGCCACAAACAGCCAGGTTCCCGGCACAAAGGCCAGAACACTGCTCAGTACCGCGCATACCCACAAAGGCAGAACCATGGCAGCGGGGGCATCCGCCTTCCCCTGTGGGGCAGACAGAAGCAGCAGGCCCGCACGCACCAGAGCAGCACTCAACACCACTCCAAGGGCGACAAAAAACACCACCAGCATAACCGCCAGGAGCGCCATGACCGGCTGCGTGGCCTCGACCGAGTAACTGCCCCCCGCCAGAGCCGCCCACAGGACCGCAAAACCACCACAGGGTGGCAGAACCGAGCACTGGGCCAGCACCACACACAGCAGGCACCGCGCCGCACGGGTGTGCAATATACCGCCCTCACCTGCGTCACTCCGCTGGGCTACCCAGAGCATGCCCAGCAGCGCCACAACAGGGGCGCCCATGCCCAGCACCACGGTTGTACGAAACGTATCCGCCCCCCCCAGAGGGGAGGATAGCGCCAGCACAAGGGCCAGCACGAGCATACCGTACCAGCAGGCCGCCAGCCCTGCCACAAGGGCCGTGGCCTGCTGGCCGCGCATGGCCTGCGCAAGCCCTGCACACGCAACCACACCCCCACACGCCAGCAGCACCCCTTGCGACAGCAGGGGCAACTCCCCCACTTCGGCCAGCAAACGCCCAAGCAAAAACAGGCCAATACAGGCAGGCAGCACCCCCAACGGCCCCCGCTGCACGGCAATGGCCCACCCGACAAGCAGAACCATAACCCCCAGCAGCGGCACAGACAGGCTGCTATCGGCGGGAATACAGGCAGGCAGCACGGCAAAAGGCAGGCACAGCCCGCGCTTGCCATGCCCAGCCAGCAGCACAAGGGCCGTACCCGTAAACAGGCCAAACACCAGAGGTGAAAGGGCCAGAACCCCCAGACAGGCCAGCACGCAGGCCACACCAGCACGCCCCCGGCCAACCAGCGCCCCCACACAGGCCAGAATGGCCAGCATGGGCAAAGATGGCCCATCCGCCCCAAATACGGGGAACCACCCCAACTCCCCTTCCACACGGAAGGCGGCACCGGTCAGGGCTGTTACACCGGCAATGGCCCAGAGTACCGCCAGTATTTCTGTCCGCCAGAATGCCATGCCACGCAGGATTTTATCCGGCAGCGCAGCAACAGCACCCAGTGCCACCAGCACCAGAAGCAGACCACAAAGAACACTAGAGAGAAGAATGGAACCCAGCCCCAAAACCTATGAACACGAAAACCGGCGGATAACACCATGAGTGCAGGCTGAATACAATGCGTTCAACCGTGCCCAGTGCGGGCTAGGGTGTTTTTCCCGCTCTGGGCGCTCCGGCCATGCCAGCCGAGGGCATGCGCATACGCGCAAGCCACCCCTTTTTGTGCTGCACGGGCAAAGAAAGAGCAGAATACATTTCCGGCACGGCTTCTACCAGAATAAGGCTTCCGCCACCGGGGCAGAGCACCTTGCCTGCAATATCCATCCGCCGACCACGCCTAAGCGTGCGGCAGGCCTGACTTGCGGGCAGGAATACGGCCTCATCCCACTGTTCGGCCCGCAGCATGGCTGCTGCCAGCAACTGCCGCAGCTTGGGCCGCGTAAAGGAGGCATCCCGCGCAAACGGAGTACGCCGCAGCCTTGCCCGCCCACCCAGCCGACTGGGCACCACCATAAGCAGGCGCCCGTCATCCTTGAGCGCGCGCGCTGCGGAGCGCAGCACGGTCAGCGGGTTTTCACGCCCTTGCAGGGCATGCACAAGCACAATGCGGTCAAACCTCTGCGCTTCAAATGGAAGGCTCGCAGGATCCACCACACAACACGGACCGGGCTGCAAAACCATATCGCCCTGCGCGCCCCCAAAACTGGCCCCTATGCGCAGGGTGGATGCATCGCCCAGTGCGTGCAGGTAAGGAACTGCCCCGCCCAACCCCAGAACAGACTGGTTTTTAAGCTCCGGCCAGAACCACCGCATGCGCTCGCCCAGCAGGCTGACACACACTCTGCCCGGTGGAGTCCCGTAAAAGCATTCTTCGCGCGGCATGGCATTTTGCATGGTTCATGCCTATCATATATTGGCCCGCCAAAGCCATGACCCAGCCAGCAGCAGGAGGCCCCATGCCCCTTACCATTCGCGCCATTCCGGTCCTGAACGATAATTACGCCTGGCTCCTGCGGGATGAAGCAACAGGCACAACTGCCATTGTGGACCCCGGCGAGGCCGCCCCCATAGAACGCGCACTGGCTGAGGATGGGAACAGGCTGGATTTTATTTTACTCACCCACCACCACCACGACCATATTGGCGGCACTGATACCCTGCGCACCCGCTACCATGCCAAGGTGGCTGGCCCCGCGGCCGAACAGCACCGCATGCCAGCACTGGACCTGCCCCTGCATGACAATGACAGGCTGGAAATAGGCCAGAGCGCCGGGCAGGTTCTTGCCATGCCGGGCCATACGCTGGGCCATATTGCCTATTACTTTGACCAGCCCCCGGCCCTGTTCTGTGGCGATACGCTGTTCAGCCTAGGCTGTGGCCGCCTGTTTGAAGGCACAGCACAGCAGATGTTTACAAGCCTGAGCAGGTTACGCGCCCTGCCAGAGCAGACCCTCATCTGCTGCGGGCATGAATATACGCTCTCCAACGCCCTTTTTGCCCTGAGCGTGGACCCCAAAAACCCCGCCTTAGCAGCACGCGCGCAGGAAGTACGCGCCCTGCGTGACAAGGGATTGCCCACCGTGCCCTCTCCCCTTGGGCTTGAGCGCGCGACAAACCCGTTCCTACGCGCACCCGATGCGCAAACGCTGGCCAGCCTGCGCAAACGTAAAGACACGTTCTGACCACCCACGACACTACTGCGTAGCCTGCGTGCCCTGTTGGGGTTGCATCAGCCTTACAACTGGCAAAATCTGCCCCAGCGGCACAGCCCCCATATACACATAGCCATTGCGTGCGGAGAGCGAGAGAACGAGTTTGCCGCCTGACCGGTCCCCCCGGGCAATCATATCTTCCAATGTGGCTTTAAAAACCGCTGCCTGCTCAGGGGGGAGGATTTTTTCAGGTTGCAGGCGCTCCACAAAAGGCTTCCAGTCCCTGACTGTCAGCCAGAAATCACCGGTCATGGCTGTGGCATGCCCACCCCGCACATGGCCAGTCACACCCAGTTTGAGGCCATTCCAGTCCGCCGAGGCTTTTTGCACGAGCAGTTCGGGCCAGATGGCCTGCCCGCTCTCCTCCTCCTGTTCCAGCACGCGCAGGCGCTCATACGGGCCGGGCATGGAAAAAGCGGCTTTGACGTTTTGCAGGTATTGCGGCCAGGCAGGGACAGTCATCTGCTCCACCGACAAGGAAAGGCCTAGCACGCTGGCCTGAAACGTAGCCTGTGTGTTCCACAACCATTCGCCCTGCACGTTGGTCATGCTCACGCCCGATGCACGCACATGCACAAACGGAGCGGTAAACGCAGCACGACCGGCAGGCCGGGAGCGCGCGGGCCAGAATACATCTACCGGGCTGCCTTCAAGCACAAATGCACGTGTATCCTCCACGCCATCATGTTCATACGGCACGGCAAAGGACTGCGGTCCGTCCAAGCGCATATGCACCTGCAAGGGGTGCCACGGCACCACCTCCAGCCAGACACGGCTGACCGCGTATTCCACCGCCCCTCTGGCTGGCCCGCCATGCGTGATGGGGGTGCAGGCTACACGCACGCCCTGCAATGCCAGACCGGCCCGGAACAGCCCCCCCGTGTGCTGCCTGCCCTGATAGGTTATCTGGCACAGCCCGGCAGGGTGCGTAACAAGCTGGTCCAGATACTGCTGGCTCTTCCAGCGGAACGCGCCAGCTCCGCCACCAAGCAGCACAACACCAGCGGCCAGCGTTACAAGAGCCGTTTTTACAAAGCGTGTCATCCCCACCTCAAATGGCTGTCTTCCGCCTGCCGCGTAAAATTATCCACAGCCTGACTTCCTTCCCGGCAGCGCCTTGCCCTGCGGCAACCTAGCCTATGCCTCCACCCAATTCCACAGCAAATGCACTGAATACATGAGGCTTAAAAATCCCTTTGCAGGCAATGGATTTTTTTAACAAAAATCCATACGGACCCTAACATGCACAAAATACCTTCGCCTGATTTACTTAAGGGCATGCAGTAAATCAGGCTGCAATACTGGTATGACCCTTTTATGACATGGATCATACTCCACAAAGTTATCCACAATGACGGGTGGTTTATCCCCTGCCGCCAAGCTGTGCCTGAAGCTACAGACCACAGCCTGGTTCAAGCGCGCGCCAGCTTTTTTCAATCTCTTCCAGCAGGACCGCTCTTCTGGTCGGGGCAATGCTGGGGCCAATGCACACATGCAGCACACCCGAGCGTTTAACAAACGCATTACGCCCCCAGAATAGGCCCGAATTGGTGGCAACAGGAATAACCGGCAACCCAGTATGGCTGGACATGGCGGCAACCCCGGGCTTGAGCGCCACGTGCTCGCCCGGCATGGTGCGCGTTCCTTCAGGGAAAATAATAATCTGCCGGTTATCGGCCACTGCCTTGTCCGTGCCCTGCAACAGCAGCCGCAGGGCACGCGCCCCCGCTGCGCGCTCGACCGGCATCATGCCCGTAAGGACCAGCATGGGGCCAAGCAGGGGAATACGGGTGAGTTCACCTTTCATGACATAGCATGGCCGTGGCAGAAGCAGCATCCATACCAGCGTATCGAACGCAGACTGATGCTGCGAGGCAATAAGGGCCGGGCCGGATTGTGGCAGATGTTCCAGCCCGCTCACACGCACCTGCACCCCGCAGATGGCACGGAACAGCCACAGGACCAGCCGCGACCACAACTTGGCATAGGCCAGCGCATGCTCGGGCATAAACCAGCGGATTGGCAATGCGCCAACCCCCATGACCCCGGTCAGCACAAAAGCCACAATATTAAACACGACGGAACGCACAACAGCCATTAGAACAAACCCGTTACAACCCGCATAATTTAGTCTTTGATTAACAAGTGCTGGACACCAGAAAACCGCCGTTGTGGCAAGCAAAACCACATAAAACCAGACCTGCCATACCTGTTCCGGCTGGCCTATGGCCGTCTATGGCTGTATAGCAAAGCAGCACTTTGCATAGAAAGACAGGATAATATGAGCGACTATAAGGTAAAGGACCTCTCGCTGGCCGATTGGGGTCGCAAGGAAATTTCCATTGCTGAAGGCGAAATGCCGGGTCTGATGGCACTGCGCGAAGAATACGGCGCAAGCCAGCCCCTTAAGGGCGCGCGTATTGCCGGCTGCCTGCACATGACCATCCAGACCGCGGTTCTGATTGAAACGCTGGTCGCTCTGGGTGCAACCGTGCGCTGGTCTTCTTGCAACATTTTCTCCACGCAGGACCACGCTGCCGCAGCCATTGCCGCTGCTGGCATTCCGGTGTTCGCATGGAAAGGCCTGACAGAAGACGAATTCAACTGGTGTATCGAGCAGACCATTCAGGGCCCCGATGGCTGGACCCCGAACATGATCCTCGATGACGGCGGTGACCTGACCGTGATGATGCACGAGCAGTACCCCGAACTGCTGGCCAAGGTTAAGGGCCTGTCGGAAGAAACCACAACGGGTGTGCACCGTCTGTGGGAAATGCAGAAAAAAGGCACGCTGAAGGTTCCCGCCATCAACGTGAACGACAGCGTTACCAAATCCAAATTTGATAACCTGTATGGCTGCCGTGAAAGCCTGGTGGACGCCATCCGCCGTGGTACCGACGTCATGATGGCAGGCAAGGTTGCCGTTGTTGCCGGTTATGGTGACGTGGGCAAAGGCTCCGCTGCCTCCCTGCGTAATGCTGGCTGCCGCGTGCTGGTAACGGAAGTGGACCCGATCTGCGCCCTGCAAGCCGCCATGGAAGGCTACGAAGTGGTCACCATGGAAGCCGCTGCACCGCGTGGGGACATTTTTGTAACCGCAACCGGCAACGTGGACGTCATTACCGTTGACCACATGCGCGCCATGAAAAACCGCGCAATCGTGTGCAACATCGGCCACTTTGACTCCGAAATCCAAATCGGCGGGCTGCGCAACTTCACGTGGGAAAACATCAAACCGCAGGTTGATGAAGTGGTGTTCCCCGATGGCAAGCGCTTGATTGTTCTGTCCGAAGGCCGTCTGGTCAATCTGGGCAACGCAACCGGCCACCCGTCCTTTGTGATGTCTGCTTCCTTCACCAACCAGACGCTGGCACAGATCGAACTGTGGACGGCACCTGAAGGCAAGTATGACGTTGCCGTTTACACCCTGCCCAAAAAGCTGGACGAAAAAGTTGCAGCCCTGCATCTGGCCAAAGTTGGCGCGCAGCTGAGCAAGCTGAGCGAAACACAGGCCAAGTACATTGACGTTCCGGTTAACGGTCCCTTCAAGCACGAAGAATACCGTTACTAAAATATCTTGAACGAAGGGTGGGGGAGCATTCCTTATGGAGTATCCCCTACCCTTCTTCGGGCCTTGGCCCTGCCGGCACCACGCGTGCCGTGGCCAGCCCCCTCTCTCCCCTACAAAAAATTCCTGACTGGTCGCGGTTTTTAACCCGAACCGGCCCCGGCTCCGGGCGTTAGCACCGGCATGGTCTTTGCCTGCATAGGGCTGCGGCTTTTTGCCGTGTCTGCACGCCAGAACATGCCACCGTTAGCCTCCACGCCCATGCGCTTGCACAAAACTGTCTCTTTCCTGCCAGATTTGTCAGGTTATCTTACCTCACACGATCGCATTGTATCTTATGAAAGGGTTACCCCCATGAGCATTTTTGGTTCCATTTTATCTGCCATTTTTCATCACGCCAAAGCTGCAACGCCAGACACCACATCCCCCGCCAATGCCGGCACGCAGCCCAGTGCCGCCGCCACAGCGGCACCTGGCACGGTGCCCCCGGCAGGCTCCCCCGTTAATGTTGATGCCGTGCTGACAAGCCTTGCCACCCAGAACGGGCAGAACCTGAACTGGAAAGAGTCCATTGTGGACCTGCTTAAACTGCTGGGGCTGGATAGCTCGCTGGATGCCCGCAAAAAGCTGGCGGCAGAACTGGGCTACACCGGCAGCACGGAAGACAGCGCGAGCATGAATATCTGGCTGATCAAGGAAGTTCGCCAGAAACTGGCGCAGAATGGCGGCACGCTGCCTGCAGGCCTGTAAGCCAAAGCTTACACAGGCTGAACCGGAGCACACAGTAAAGCGCAAGCCCCCAGCTTGCGCTTTACACTTTTACGGCACTACGCACACCGGAACTCGCTTCAGCGGCAGCTAGAGCTAGAGCTAGAGCTAGAGCTAGAGCTAGAGCTAGAGCTAGAGCTAGAGCTAGGCGTAAAGACCAACCTTATCCATGCACAATGGGCCTGTGTGGGGCAGCCTCGTTTTTAAAAGCCGCAGCGGCCGGGGGCATGGCCAGCCCTGCTGTATCCACCACCACAACCAGCAGTCCGGCTATGGGGGAAGCAACCCTGTCCTTGCGTAAGAGGGCTGCAAACCTGCGGTCCACGGTGGCGCGTTGTTCATACTCCGTATCCAACAGCCCGTGGCGGTCAATGAACACATTGAGTGATGACGGAATACGGATGCACCCCTCGGACGCCGTATGGCCCAGCCGCTGCTCCAGATAAACCGGGTCTGTTGCGTGCATTTCCAGCCGGATCTGCACTTTGTCCCGGCTTGGTAGCCAGCCTTTTTCGGCCCATTGCCAACCAAAATCCCAGACGCGCATCCCCGTGGTGCCGTTCCCCATAATGCCGTTTTCGTTCTTGGTACCCAAGGCCCGGTAGCCAAGCCGGGTTGCCGAATTGGGGAAAACGCCGGTAGGAGTAATATAATAATACTGCCGCCCGGTTGTGCCGGTGGAGACTTTGGTACTGCCAATAACCTGCCAGTCCGCGCTACCGGGAATGGCCAGAATCAGGCAAAGGCGCTGCACTTTGGGGTTGCGGTCCACCACCACAAGCACCTGCGGGCGATCCAGCACATAGCCTGCCTGCTCCAGTTGCTGGCGGGCCAGAGCCACCCATGCCGCTTTATAAGCTGAGGAAACAGAAACAGCGACAGGCACCTCGCGCCTGAACGCCAGTGTCAGCGCCCATGCTTCCTGCCGGGCGGCATCCTCCCCAAGAATGGGGGGAGAGTCGTCTGTAAAGGAAGAAGACGGGTGTATGCCGCCAGACACCCCTGCAAAGGCGGGGTCAAGTGCGCGGTCATCCACACCCGCAGGGGGTGTAGCAGCCTGTGTGCCAGCACCGGCATGGCCAGTGTTCTGCCATGCCGCACCTTGGGCATACACCATATTCGCCCCGGCCAGAAAACCGCCAGCCACGGCCAAGCAGACTGCCAGCTTCCCTGCCACACACATACATACTCTCCTCCGTATGCAACTACGGAAGAGAGTATGGCATTAGTCCTAACAAGAAGAAAATTTTCTTAGATATTGATCGCGCGGTTGTCAGCGCCCAGAGCAGCTTCCTTTACGGCTTCGCTCAGAGTTGGGTGCGCGTGGCAGACGCGGCCAATATCTTCCGCCGAGGCACCAAACTCGATCGCCATGGTGGCTTCGGCAATCAGCTCACCTGCTGCGGGGCCAATAATGTGCACACCCAGCACGCGGTCTGTCTGCTTGTCGGCCAGCACCTTCACAAAGCCATCGGTCATGCCCAGTGCGCGTGCGCGGCCATTGGCAAGGAAGGGGAACTTGCCGGTCTTGTAAGCAACACCCTTGTCCTTGAGCTGCTCTTCCGTAAAGCCCACGGAGGCAACTTCGGGCCATGTGTAAATCACGCCGGGAATGGCATCGTAATTAACGTGTCCGGCCTGCCCGGCCAGCAGTTCGGCCAGCGCCACACCTTCCTCTTCCGCCTTGTGGGCCAGCATGGGACCCGCAATAACGTCCCCAATAGCGTAAATGCCGGGCACGTTGGTTGCGTAATGGGCATCCACTTCCACACGGCCGCGCTTGTCCAGCGCAATACCGGCTTCTTCCAGCCCCATGTTCTTGCTGGCTGCCGTACGGCCAACCGCAACCAGAACCACATCGGCTTCCAGCGTTTCCACCGCGCCACCAGCCGATGGTTCGATGCTGAGCACAACGCCTTTTTTGGTTTTTTCGGCCTTGGTCACCTTGTGGCCCAGCTTCATTTTGAAGCCCTGCTTGGTCAGCAGTTTCTGGAACTGTGCCGCCACTTCATTATCGGTGCCGGGCACCAGACGGTCGAGGAACTCAACCACGGTAACTTCCGCACCAAGGCGGTGCCATACGCTACCCAGTTCCAGCCCGATAACGCCGCCACCAATAACCACCAGACGCTTGGGCACTTCAGACAGTTCAAGCGCACCTGTGGAAGTGACAATAACTTTTTCGTCCACCTCAATACCCGGCAGGTTTGCGCTGTCGCTCCCGCTGGCAATAATGATGTGCTTGGCGGTTACCGGCTTGCCGTCCACACTCAGGCGGCCTGTGCCTTCAACCTTGCCGTGGCCTTTAAGCCAGGTGATGCCGTTTTTCTTGAAAAGGAATTCAACCCCTTTCACGTTGGCACCAACAATATCGGCCTTGCGGGCCTGCATTTTGGCCAGATCAAGCTTTACGCTATCAATCAGCACGCCATGGGCAGCAAAATCATGCCCTGCTGCATGATAGTTTTCTGAAGACTGAAGTAGCGCCTTGGAAGGAATGCAGCCGACATTAAGGCAGGTGCCACCAAGAGTTGCGCGTTTTTCCACGCAGGCAACCTTAAAGCCAAGCTGCGCTGCACGAATGGCGCAAACATACCCACCCGGGCCCGCACCAATAACCACAACGTCATAATCCGTCTCGGCCGGGGGAGCGGCCTGTGCTTCTGCCTTGGGGGCAGGTGCCGCCTGAGCGGGAGCAGCCTGTGCCGCCGGGGCAGCGGCCTTGCCTGCGGCTCCGGCTTCCAGCAGAGCCAGCACGGCGCCAACTTCAACCTCGTCCCCTTCCTTGACCGCGTGGTTTTCCAGCCGACCGGCGGCGGGGGCAGGCACTTCCACGCTCACCTTATCCGTTTCCAGCTCCACAACCGGTTCGTCTTCCTTGACCGCTTCGCCCGGCTGCTTCAGCCACTTCCCTACCGTGGCGGTGGTCACACTTTCTCCAAGGGTTGGTACTTTAATTTCGGTCGGCATGGGTATTGTCTCGCTCACGTTAGGGTCTGCAAAAAAGGAAAGGCCGGAGAGCAGCACCAAGGCAGCCTCCGGCCTGTGCCAGTGTCAGATCAGACGTCAATCAACAGGCGGCGGGGGTCTTCCACATTCTGCTTGAGCCGGACAAGGAAGCTGACCGCCTCCTTACCATCCACAATGCGATGATCGTAGGACAGGGCCACATACATCATGGGGCGGATGACCACCTGACCGTTTACGGCAACCGGGCGTTCCTGAATGGAATGCATGCCCAGAATACCGGACTGCGGGGAGTTCAGGATCGGGGTGGACAGCAACGAACCGTAAATGCCGCCATTGGTGATGGAGAAGGTACCGCCGGAGAGTTCGTCCAGCTTGAGTGTGCCTTCCCGCGCGGCCTTGCCAAACCCGGAAATGGTTTTTTCAATCTGGGCAAAACCCATTTTGTCGGCATCGCGGATAACCGGCACCACCAGACCGTTGGGGCCACCCACGGCAATACCAAGGTTGATGAAGTCGCGGTAAATTACGTCTTCACCATCGATTTCGGCGTTAATGGCCGGGAATTCCTTAAGTGCCGCAATAACAGCACGGGAGAAGATGGACATATAACCCAGCTTCACACCATGCTTTTTAACAAAGCTGTCCTGGAATTCGGCACGCAGCGCCATGGCACCGGACATGTCGATTTCGTTAAACGTGGTCAGCATGGCCGCCGTGTTCTGCGCTTCCTTCAGGCGGCGGGCAATGGTGCGGCGCAGGCGCGTCATTTTTACGCGTTCTTCACGCGGGTCGTCCTTGCGGGCGGCTTTGGGTGCAGCGGCGGGGGCTGCCCCCTGCGGCTGGGACAAAAAGCCCAGGACATCGCCTTTGGTAATCCGCCCGCCAAGGCCCGTGCCCTGACCAACCTGCCCGGCACTCAGGCCATTTTCGGCCATGATCTTGCGTGCAGCAGGCAGAGCAGCTGCGGGATCAACTGCCCCGGCCGCAGGCTGTGCTGCGGGGGCGGGAGTTGCAGGGGCTTCCACCTTCTTTTCCGCGGCTACAGCCTTGGGCGCTGCGGGGGCTGCCCCTGCCTTGCCGGGTTCAACGGTTGCCAGCAGGGCACCCACTTCAACCTCGTCCCCTTCCTTGACGGCCTGCGGGCCAAGCACACCAGCCTGCGGGGCGGCAACTTCCACACTGACCTTATCAGTTTCAAGTTCAACGACTGGTTCGTCTTCCTTGACCGCCTCACCCGGCTGCTTCAGCCATTTGGCAATGGTTGCCGTGGTCACGCTCTCGCCCAGTGTTGGCACCTTGATCTCGACTGACATCCTGTTCCCCATTCTTCTCAAGAAAGCCCCTGTGTGGGGTAATGGTTTTGCCACACAGGGTTTTTCTTCCGCGTAAGGCGGACAATTTTTCTAAAATTCCAGACCCTGCTCAGCGAGCCGCCTTCAACCCAAGTGCGCGGTCCACAAGGTCCGCCTGCTCGGCGGCATGGATACGTGCAAGACCCGTTGCCGGGCTGGCTGCGGCAGCACGCCCCACATACTGCGGGCGCCCCGCCTTGTGGCCTGCACGCACCAGAGCTTTTTCAATCCGCCGGTCCACAAAGTGCCACGCGCCACCATTTTCCGTTTCTTCCTGACACCAGACAATATCTGCCTCAGGATAACGCTTGAGCTCGGCTGCGAGTGCTGCTTCTGGGAAGGGGTAGAGTTGCTCCACACGCACGATGGCGACATCCTTGATGTCCTTTTCGCGCCGGGCGGCAAGCAGGTCGTAATAAACCTTGCCCGAGCAGACCACCACGCGGCGGACCTTGGCATCCGGCCCCAGAGCATCCACCTCGGGCAGAACGGGGCTGAAGCGCGTCCCCGGCCCGAAATCGGCCAGAGCAGAAACCGCGAGCTTGTGGCGCAGGAGGGATTTGGGCTCCATCAGCACCAGCGGCTTGCGGTAATCCAGCTTGAGCTGGCGACGCAGCGCGTGGAAGTAGTTTGCAGGCGTGGTGATGTTGCAGACAAACATGTTATCTTCCGCGCAAAGCTGGAGATAACGCTCCAGACGCGCGGAGGAGTGTTCCGGCCCCTGCCCTTCGTACCCGTGGGGCAGAAGCAGCACCAGACCGGACATGCGCAGCCACTTGGTCTCACCCGATGCGATAAACTGGTCAATAATGACCTGTGCACAGTTGGCGAAGTCCCCGAACTGGGCTTCCCACAGAACCAGCGTCTGCGGGTTGCGTACGGAGTAACCGTATTCAAAACCCAGCACGCCGTATTCGGACAGCAGCGAGTTCCAGATTTCGATTTTGGCCTGATCCGCCTGAATATGGTTCAGCGGTGTGCAGGGGGTCTGGTTGACCTGATCGGTCCATGTTGCATGGCGCTGGCTGAAGGTCCCGCGCTGGCAGTCCTCGCCAGACAGGCGTACACGGTGGCCTTCCAGCAGGAGCGAGCCAAAGCCCATGGCCTCACCCGTTGCCCAGTCGAACCCTTCGCCCGAGCTGAACATGGCCGCCTTGGCCTTGAGCTGGCGCGCAATTTTGGAATTGAGGTTGAACCCTTCGGGCACCTTGGTAATGGCCGCCCCAATTTTTTGCAGCGCATCCAGAGCCACACCCGTATCGGGCCATGCCTGTTCGGGCTTCTGCCCCGGTGCGGTTAGCCCCTTCCAGCCGCCTTCCAGCCAGTCTGCCTTGTTAACCTTGTAGGACTCAGCAGCCTTGTAATCCGCTTCCAACCGGTCCTGGAACGCATCCCACTGGGCCTGCGCTTCGGCCTCGGTCATGACCCCTGCTTCCACAACACGGCGGGCATACAGGGTGTGCGGCGTTTCGTGGCTGGCAATGGCCTTGTACATGACGGGCTGGGTAAAGACCGGCTCGTCCGTTTCGTTGTGGCCATGGCGGCGGTAGCAGACAATGTCGAGCACAATGTCGCTGGCAAATCTGAGGCGATAATCCGCGGCAAGGCGTGAGGCGTAGATAACGGCCTCGGCATCATCCCCATTCACATGCAGGACAGGTGCCTCAATGGATTTGGCAAGGTCAGTGCCATACACACCGGAATGCCCGCATTCGGGGTTGGTGGTAAAGCCGATCTGGTTGTTGACCACCATATGGATGGTCCCACCCGTGCGGTAGCCGGGGAGCTGGGACATGGCAAAGGTTTCGTAAACAATACCCTGCCCGGCAAATGCCGCATCACCATGAATGATAATGCCCATGCTGCCAGTGCGGTTTTGCGTATCGCCCGCATCATCCTGCGTTGCGCGCACCTTGCCCAGCACAACGGAATCCACGGCCTCAAGATGCGAAGGGTTGGGCAGGAGCGAAATATGGACCGAGCGCCCGCTCACTTCCACATCCGCCGAAGACCCCAGATGGTACTTGACGTCCCCCGAGCCTTCCACATTGTCGGGCTTGAAGGAGCCACCGGCAAATTCGTTAAAAATGGCCACGTAAGGCTTGCGCACTACATTGACCAGCGTGTTCAGGCGGCCACGATGGGCCATGCCGATGGTGACCGAGCCAACACCCTGCACTGCGGACTGGTCCACAATGGCGTGCAGTGCGGGAATGGAGATTTCCCCCCCTTCCAGCCCAAAGCGCTTCGCACCCACGTAGCGCTTCTGGCAGAAGGCTTCGAACCCTTCTGCTTCAGCCAGATTTTTAAGAATGCTCTTACGTTCGGCCACGCTGACATTCTGCTGCCAGTTATCGCTTTCCAGCCGGTTGCGGAACCATTCGCGCTGCTCGGTATTCCGGGCATACAGGTATTCCGCACCAATATTGCCACAGTATACCGTGCGCAGGGCCGCAATAACGTCCTTGACCTTGGCTGTGTTGCGCCCCTTGAGCAGAGGCTCCAGCAGGGAGCCAATAAAAACCTCACGCTCCAGATCCTTGGGGCCAAAGCCGTAGGTCTGGGGGTTCAGTTCCTCACGCTGGGTGGGAACCTTGAGCCCGAGCGGGTCAAGCGTTGCTTCCAGATGACCAAATTCGCGGTAGGCGCGGACCAGCCGGGCAATAGCCAGACTATCCTGCGCGGCCAGACCGCCAGCCGGGCCACCCTTGGCAGGTGGTGGCGGCTCTTCCCCCGTAATAATGGACGGGCGCGGTGCCCAGGATGCGCCAAGCGCATCATGCAGCACGGCCGCCTCGTCATCCCCCAGCGAGCTGAAGAGAATATCGAAGGAGGGATCTACACTTTTTGGATCCTTTGCCCACTGGGCATACAAATCCGCAAGGTACGCGATATTGGCACCGTTCAGAGCGGTTGCCAGCATATCCGATACCGCCATCTCACATTCCTCCCTGTCGCGGGGTGATCACGCGCCGCAGACCAGATGTTGTGTCACACTCCAACGTAAGCCGGACCATCTTTTCCTTCACCCCACCCATACGGCAGAGTGCCCTTGATATCCCTTGCCAGAAGCACACAGCCCCCGGCTCTTTCTGTCTCAAGAGCTAGACCGGCCATGGGAGCGGAACAAGGGCACCGCCTGTCACGCTCTAGCGAGGCTGTGCGCCGCCTGTGCTGCCTGTGCACCATGCTCAAGCCAGCTTTCACTGCCCATTTCCGCCAGACGGGAGGCTGTACGGGCAAATGCGTCCGATCCTTCGCCCTCGGTAAACAGTTTGTCAGGTGCGGCCGCAGCCGAGGCAAACAGCAGGTTTCCGTTGTCGTACAAGGCATCTATGAGGGTAATGAAGCGCCGCGCCAGATTGGCCTCGTCCTGTCCCATGCAGGGAATGTTGTCGATCACGACAACGGGAAAACGCCTTGCCAGTGCCAGATAATCGTTCGGCCCCAGCGGTTTTCCACACAAAGAGTTGAAATCGAACCGGCACACCGGCCCTGCCGCCTGCTCCACCTCAAAACTGCGGCCAATAAACTCCAACGTGACCGGCTGGGGGCTGGCACCACCGGCCTGATGGGCAAAAATACGGTCCAGCGTGGCGTGGGCCTGCGCATCGGCCGGGACCAGCCATGTCTGCCGGTCCTGCTCGCGCCCGCGCCGGTAATCCCGTGGCGAATCCAGCTCGATCGTATCCAGCTCACGCCGGATAATGGCAATGAACGGCTTAAAGGCATCCGCCCCCGGCCTGTTCTGGAACAACTGGGAAGGCTCGGTGTTGGAGGTGGCCACAATCACCACGCCATCTGCAAACAGGGCCTCGAACAGGCGGCCCAGAATCATGGCATCGGCAATGTCGTTCACCTGAAACTCGTCAAAGCACAAAAGCTGCACACGGGCTGCAATGGCTTTGGCCAGCGGGGGAATGGGGTCGGCCATACCGGGGTTGGCGGCCTTGAGGGCATGCAGCTTCTGGTGCACGTCCTGCATGAAGCGCAGAAAATGGATGCGCTCCTTGAGCCGGACAGGCGCACAGCCAAAAAACAGATCCATGACCATGGTTTTGCCCCGGCCGACCCGCCCCACAATATAAAGCCCGCGCGGGCGGTCCTGCGTGGGCTGTGCGGGCTGGCTCATCAGCTTTTTGGCAAGTCCTGCCAAAAAGCCCCTGCCTTTGCTGGCGGGGCTGGCCGCCTGCGGCGCGCGCGCGGGCATGGTGGCAAGTTCGCGCCACAACTGGTCCAGACGTTCGACCACACGGGCCTGATCCGGATCGCTCTTGATGTCCCCGGTCGCAATGCGCTGCCGGTAAACTGCCAGAGGCCCCTGTGCGGTCGCAGCGGAGGCCCCGCTCGTGTTCATGTCTGTCATAAGTCTGCCCGATAACGGCTTGAAGGCTCTTTCCGCAAGTATCAACACCTCTCCTAACCGTGTCGTGACAAGGCCGAAGGGCTCTGGTGCTGTTGGAAGGTCCAACATACCCATATCGGAGTCCATGTCATGACCGACTGGAATGCTTATCGCGCCAATATGCAAAAAAACGTCAAGGCACTGGCACAGCTAACCCCAAACACACTCAAAGGGTTGCAAACGCTGGAAACACCTCTGCCTGAACTGAAGCATCTGGACGCTAAAACGCGCGAGCTGATTGCGCTGGCCGTAGCCGTAACCACACGGTGTGATGGCTGTATTGCCGTACACTCCGCTGCCGCCCGCAAGGTAGGCGCCAGCAAGGAGGAAATAGCCGAAGCCCTTGGCGTGGCCGTGGCACTGAACGCAGGGGCCGCCCTTGTCTATTCCAGCCGGGTGATGGAAGCGTTTGACAGCACGGAAAGCTGACCAACGCCCCATAAACAGGCGTGGGTGCCACGCCAGCACACACCTTATTCCGCCTGAGCCAGAGGTAGGGTGGGCATACCGTGGCCGCCGGGCTTAAGCACCCACAGCCGCTCCCCCCGTGTTTGCCGGTCACTGACCACCCGCACGCCCGAAGCCAGAAAAACCGCCTGTGCTCCCACGCGCCAGGCAGAAAAACGATCCAGCCGGACTGCAACATCGGGGCATGATTCCCTTAAGGGGGCCACGCTCACCACCAGATCAGCCTGCGCGCACAGGTCTGGGGGGAGCAGGCTGCGCCCGTCCGAGGGATCATGCACACGCAGCACCACTTCGTGCTTATTGCGGAGCAGGGTGCAGGTGCCCCCGGCATCGCCCTCCCCGCAGATCAGGCTGCCATCGGGTGTTTCGACCGCCTGCTCCGCCGTGGTGGAAAAACCGGTTACAGGTATGGCCAGTGCCTGTGCCCAGGCAGCCTTTATGGCCCGCTCATCCCGCGCATGGCCCATAACCAGTATGGCCGTGTGATCGCGCACCCCCATTAACTGCCCATCCGGGCTGATCAGGAGGTCCGGCCGGCTCACCAGCCATGGGCTCAGGGTGGCACACAGTACAACAGGCATGCCCCACCACCGCAGCCGCCACCGCCACAAACACAGCCAGCACAGGCCCAGAAGCACACCGGCAAGCCCCCAGCCGGGCATGGCGGGCACCTCCATGCTCGCACCCGGCCAAGCTGCCACACTCCGCGCCAGCCACAGCACAACACGCACACCGGCATCCATCAGGTATAAAAAAGGAGCCTCTGCATGCAGGGGCATGGCCACCAGCGCCGCCAGCCCCAGCGGCATAACCCAAACGCCCATAAGCGGCACGGCCAGCAGGTTGGCCAGCACAAAAAACGGCTGCACCACCCCAAAATGGGCCATCACCACCGGCAAGGTGGCCGTGCCAGCCAAAAGGCTGGTCAGCACCAGCATAACACCATGCCGGGCCAGCCCGTGTCTGGCTCCCGTAAGCCCGGACAGGCCGCGGGTCAGGCGGGGTTGCAGGAGCTCATACCCTGCCACAAGCGCCATAACCGCGGCCATGGACATTTGAAAAGCCACATCCAGCACAACCTGCGGTGCCACCAGCAGCATAAGGGTTGCCGCCAGCGCCAACCCCCGCATGGACACGGCCCTGCGCCCCACCATAAGCCCCAGCACCACAACACTGGCCATAAGCCAGCTCCGCACGGCGGGCAGGTGCGCGCCAGTAAGCAGCACATACCCCCCGCCCACACCCCATGCCACAAAGGCGGAAAGCGCCTTGCAGGGCCACCGCAGGGCGGCATATTCCCACGCGGCCAGCGCCATGCGGCAAACCAGCATGGCCGCCCCCATAACAAGGCCAAGGTGCAAGCCCGCTACCGCCAGCAGATGCGCAAGCCCGGAGGCGGCAAAGTCTTCCCGCACATCCTGCGGAACGGCCTCTGCCCTGCCATCCAGCAAGGTGGCGACAACAGCCCCGGAAGGGCCGGGCAGAACAGCCCGCACACGCGCGTTAACCCGCCCGCGCACGGTAGCCACCCCCTGCCAGAAGCCCGATACCCTGCCCTGTGCCCCCGGCTCCACCTGCACGGGCTCCAGCGCATAACCACTTCCTGCCTGCCCGGAAAACCATGCCTCGAACTGCCTGTCCCGCCCACCGGGCAAGGCGGGAAAAGGCGGGGGTTGCAGCATAGTCCGCACCCGCACGCCATCCCCCGGCGCGAGCAGGGCCGAATCGTTTTGCACCAGCCGTATAGCCAGAGTGCGGCGCAGGGGGGCCATGCCATCATCTACAAAATCATGCAGAACCACCTGCGCAAGGGTCACGCGCCGTACCGGCTCCCCCTGCCCTGTGGGCGCGGGAAAAAAGGCAACATCGCGCACAATGCCGGAAATTTCGGTACCCCGGCGGGGCAGTTCAGGCATGGGCGGCTGGCGGTGTGCTGCGCACCATGCTGCACCAAACCCCACAGCCAACGCCATGCCAGCCCCACCAGCCAGCCGCGCCACAAGGCTCTGCCGCCAGTAAAAACAGGCCCCAAGGCACAGGCCCACTACCCCTGCGGGTACGCCCACGCCACCGAGCAGCCCCGGCTCATACGGCCATAAAAAATAGGCGAGCGCCCCCAGCGCCAGCAGGACCGGAACCCACAGCACCAACCGCCTGAACTCCGCATCCAGCAACACCATGACAGACATCGGGTTCAGCATATGGCTCCCTGCGCCTGCGCGTGATAAAGAAGCGCCCCATGACGACCATCCGCACACGCTTTGCGCCGAGTCCGACAGGCCTGCTGCATATTGGCAACGCCCGCGCAGCCCTGTTCAACTTCCTCTTTGCCCGTCACCATGGCGGTCAATTCCTCCTGCGTATTGAAGATACCGACCGCGAACGCTCCACCCAACAGGCCGTAGATGTTATTTTTGCGGGTCTGGACTGGATGGGCATTACGCCGGATGAGGAACCCGTCTTCCAGTCCTCGCGGGAGGCACGCCACCGCGAGGTTGCACTGGAACTGCTTGAAAAAGGTCTGGCCTACAAGTGCTACTGCACGCCAGAAGAACTCAGGCAGATGCGCGAAGACGCCACAAAAAATGGCCTGCCCCCGCGCTATAACGGCCTGTGGCGCGACCGCGACCCGGCAGACGCGCCTGCGGGTGCCCCCTACGCCATCCGCATCAAGGCCCCGCGTGAAGGGGATGCGGTTATTGATGATCTGGTGCAGGGCGAAGTCCGCGTGGCCAATGTGGAACTGGATGACATGATCATCCTGCGGTCCGATGGCACCCCCACCTACCAGCACGCCGTGGTGGTGGATGACCACGACATGGCCATTACCCACGTGATCCGTGGTGATGACCACCTGACCAACACCTTCCGTCAGGCCATGATCTACCGCGCCATGGGCTGGGACCTGCCGCGCTTTGGCCATCTGCCGCTTATTCATGGCCCCGATGGCGCCAAACTTTCCAAACGCCATGGCGCGCAGTCCGTGGTGGAATTCCGCGACATGGGCTACCTGCCCGAAGCCCTTTGCAACTACCTGCTCCGTCTGGGCTGGGGGCATGGGGATGCGGAAATCCTCTCGCGCGAAGAACAGATCAAGCTGTTCGACATTGATGGTGTGGGCCGTGCGCCCTCGCGCATGGATTACGCCAAGCTCGACCACATCAACGCCGTATGGCTGCGGCAGGCGGATGACGTGCGCCTGACGGATGACGTTATGGAACGCCTGAAAAAAGTTGAAGGCGTTAATGTGGACGAAACCACCCGTGCCCGTGTGCTGTCCCTTATGCCCGGCCTTAAGGAACGCGCACGCACACTGGTTGAGCTGACCGAGAACGCCGCCTTCCTTGGCCGCCATGTGCCCCTGCCCATGAACGCCAAAGCCGAAAAGCTGCTCACCCCCGAAGGCCGCGCCCTGCTGGGTGAACTGGCGCGGGATCTGGCCGTGGTGGAACCCTTCAGCCCCGAAAACATAGATGCCGCCCTGCGCGCCTTTGCCGAGCGTGGTGGCCACAAGCTTGGTCAGGTTGCCCAGCCACTGCGCGCGGCCGTAACCGGCTCCAACTCCTCCCCCGGGATTGATGCCACGTTGCAGGCACTCGGCCGAGATGAAACACTGGCCAGAATAGGAGCCGTACTGCATGGCTAGCTTTCCCGGCCGCCACACCCGGCATCTGCTCGGGCTGGAGGGCATGACGCCAGACCAGATCGAGCCGCTGCTGGATCTGGCCGAGAGCTATGCCCTGCTCAACCGCTCCCGCAAGGTCCCGCGCGATGTGCTGCGCGGGCGCACCTTGATCAACCTGTTTTTTGAAGACAGTACGCGCACGCGTACCTCCTTTGAACTGGCAGGCAAGCGGCTGGGGGCGGACGTGATCAACATGTCCGTCGCCCAGTCCTCGGTGAACAAGGGGGAAACCCTGCTGGACACCGCAGCCACCCTTAATGCCATGCGCACGGACCTGCTGGTGGTCCGCCACTCCCAGTCCGGTGCGCCTGCCCTGCTGGCCCGCAAGGTGGAAGCCTCGGTCGTGAATGCGGGCGATGGCATGCACGAGCACCCCACGCAGGCTTTGCTGGATGCGCTGACCATCCGCCGCCACCATGGCACTCTGGGGGGGCTTAAAGTCGCCATCTGTGGGGATGTCGCCCATTCCCGCGTGGCGCGCTCCAATATTCATCTGCTCACCACAATGGGCAGTTCCGTGCGCCTTGTAGGCCCGCCCACACTGGTGCCGGGCAACCTTGGCCAGCTTGGGGTAGACATCCACCACAGCATGGAAGACGGCCTGCGCGATGTGGATGTGGTGATGATGCTGCGCCTACAGCGCGAGCGCATGTCCTCCGGGCTTATTCCCAGCGCGCGCGAATACTTCCGCTTTTTTGGTCTGGACCGCAGGCGGCTGGATCTGGCGCACAAAAACGCGCTGGTCATGCACCCCGGCCCCATGAACCGGGGCGTGGAAATTGACAGCTCCGTTGCCGATTCCGACCAGAGCGTTATTCAGGAACAGGTGGAAATGGGTGTGGCCGTACGCATGGCCGTTCTGGACCGCCTTACACGCAGCAGGCAAACGCCATGACCACCGTTGTTTTTGAAAATGTTCGCCTGATCGACCCTGCCTCCGGGCTGGACCAACCCGGCCGCCTGCTTGTGCGCGACGGGCAGATAGCCGGCATAGACAAACCCGGTGCAGAAGGCAGGCCGGAAGGGGCCGCCCATGTGGATGGGCAAGGTGCCGTGCTCTGCCCCGGTCTTGTGGACATGCGCGTGGAAATTGGTGAACCCGGCTACGAATACCGTGAGACCATAGCCTCCGCCACCCGTGCTGCCTCTGCCGGGGGGATTACCACCATTGCAGTACTCCCCACCTGCAAACCCGCCATAGATAACCCAGCTCTGGTCCGGATGCTCCGCGCCCGGGGGGAGGAAACCGGGGCTGTAACCATTCTGCCCTATGGGGCCCTGACCAAAGGGTGCGAAGGCAAGGAACTGGCCGAAATCGGCCTGCTGCACGAAGCCGGAGCCGTGGCCTTTACCGATGGTAACCGCGCCATAGACCCTTCCCGCCTTATGCGGCTTGCTCTGGCCTATGCCAGCGGGTTTAACGCCATGGTGGTGCAGCACCCCGAAGACCCATCCCTTGCCGGGTCAGGATGTGCCACATCTGGCGCACTGGCCACCCGCCTTGGGCTTGCGGGCATTCCCACAGCGGCCGAATCGATCATGATCGCGCGGGACATCCGTCTGGCGGAACTGACCGGGGGACGCCTGCATTTTGGCCATGTCTCCACGGGAGAAGGGCTGGACCTGATCCGTCAGGCCAAGGCGCGCGGGCTGAACGTGACATGCGATACAGCCCCCCCCTATTTTGACCTGAACGAAAACGCGATTGGCGATTTCAGAACCTACGCCAAGTTCTCCCCCCCCCTGCGGAGCGAGGAAGACCGGCTGGCCGTATGTGCCGGGCTGGCCGATGGCACGATTGACGCCATTGCCTCCGACCACCACCCGCGGGATGCGGATGACAAGCGCCTGCCCTTTGCGCAGGCCGCAACCGGGGGCACGGGCATGGTGACGCTGCTGGGCGTAACCCTTGCGCGTGTGCATGATGGCACGCTGGGTCTGCCACAGGCTCTTGGCCTGCTGACCTACCGCCCCGCCAGCCTGCTGGGCGTGGAAGCCGGAACACTGGCCGTAGGGGCCATGGCCGACCTGTGTCTGTTTGCCCCAGAGCAGAGCTGGCTGGTAACAGCAGGCAAGCTCCCCGGTCGTGCGCAGAACACTCCATTTGACCGCCGTCCGCTGGAAGGCCGCGTACTGGGCACATGGAAGGCTGGCCAGCGCGTTTATGAGGCAGACGCGGCATGAGCGGGCAGCTTCCCTCCTACGTGCTGTGGCTTATGGCGGCCATGGCGTTCATGGGTTATGCACTGGGGAGTGTTCCGTTCGGGCTGATCCTGACCAACCTTGGCGGTGCGGGGGATTTACGCAGCATCGGCTCGGGCAATATTGGCGCGACCAATGTGCTGCGCACCGGCCGCAAGGACCTTGCCGCCGCAACGCTGGGGCTGGATGCTGGCAAGGGGTTTCTGGCGGTTCTGATCGCATGGGTCATGACCTCGCCCGATTATTCCGACCATACCGCATCTCTTGCGGCCCTTGCGGCGGTGGTGGGGCACTGTTTCCCCGTTTTTCTGGGCTTTCGGGGGGGCAAGGGCGTGGCCACAGGGCTGGGGGCACTGCTTGCCCTCTCCCCCATTACCGGGCTGGTCGGGTGTGCCGTGTGGCTGGGGGTTGCCAAGCTTTCCCGCATTTCCTCCGCCGGGGCGTTGGCTGCCTTTGTGGCCATGCCCGTTGTTATTCTGGCCTTGTATGGGTTTTCCTTTCAGGCCAGCCCAAAGCCCATGGCAACGCTGCTGATCAGCCTGCTGGTCATTGCCCGCCATCATGAAAACATTGCCCGTATCCTGCGGGGGACCGAGTCCCGCATTGGTCAGAAAAAGGACTGACCGGCCTTTGTGCCGGTTGCTCCACCCTTTCGCATGAGCAGCCTGTATGCTGCCCTGCGCCTTGCGCGGACCGAGCAGGTTGGCCCGCGCACATGGCAGCGGCTGGTCGCGCAGTATGGCACGCCAGAGGCGGCACTGGATGCCCTGCCGGGTCTGCCCGCCAGAGGGCGCACACGCCCCAGCATTCCCCCGCGGGACAGGATTGAGCGCGAAATTGAGAACACGCTGGCCCTCGGCGGGCAGTTCCTGACCCTGCTGGACCCGCACTACCCTCCCCTTTTGCGGCATATTCCCGATGCCCCACCCGTACTGAGCATTCTGGGCGACCCTGCCTGCCTGAGCCAGCCGGGCGTTGGCATTGTCGGGGCGCGCAATGCCTCGGCCCAGGGGTTACGGCTGGCCGAAAGTCTGGCCACGGAGATAGCCGACTCCGGCCTGAGCGTTATTTCCGGTCTGGCACGGGGGATAGACAGTGCCGCCCATCATGGCGCGCTTTACAAACAGGGCCTGACCGTTGCCGCCATAGCAGGTGGGCTGGACTGCCCTTACCCACCCCAGAACACCGATTTGCAGGCACGCATTGCCCAAATGGGCGCAGTTGTGACCGAGGCTCCCCTTGGCACCGCCCCGCAAGGCCGCCATTTTCCGCGCCGGAACAGACTTATTGCAGGGCTGGCCCTTGGCTGTGTGGTGGTGGAGGCGGCCCCCCATTCTGGCACGCTGATTACGGCACGCATGGCCGCCGATTACGGGCGGGAGGTCTTTGCCGTGCCCGGCTCCCCGCTGGACCCAAGGTGCAGAGGCAGCAATGATCTGCTGCGCAAGGGGGCCATTCTGGTCGAGCGTGTGTCCGATATTCTGCCCCATATTGCCGTAACTCCACCCCAGAACCCGCCTTTGGCCCTGAGCCGCACAAAATCCACGCCTGACCTGTTTGCATCTCTTCCCCCCTCCGCCACCACAGGTACGGAGGGGAAGGATTTTAAAAATTCACCACAAAAACAAAGCCTTGCGTACACAGCGTCGGCCTTGCCAGCACAGCAGCATGCAGCACCCACCCCAGCCAGACAGCTGCTTGATCTTCTGTCCTTTACACCCATAGCTGTTGACGATCTTATAAGGCGCTGCCAGTTCTCGGCTTCTGTCGTTCTGGCCGCGCTCACCCAGCTTGAGCTGTCAGGTCAGGTGACCACCTATCAGGATGGTCGCGTTGGGCTAACTAACGGGCAGGCAGAAACGAGTAGGTAAGTGCTGCTTCCGGGCAGGTCGGAGAGAGTATGACTGACGTTGTTGTGGTCGAGAGCCCAGCCAAGGCTAAAACGATCAACAAATATCTGGGCGATGGCTACACGGTGCTTGCATCGTTTGGACATGTGCGCGACCTCCCCCCCAAAGATGGGTCCGTCCTGCCCGATGACGGCTTTGCCATGAAGTGGCAGGCCGATGAACGCGGCACAAAGCAGGTTGCTGCCATTATCAAGGCGCTCAAGGGCGCCAAGCACCTCTACCTCGCCACTGACCCGGACCGGGAAGGGGAAGCCATTTCTTGGCATGTGCGCGCCATGCTGGAGGAGCGCAACGCGCTCAAAGGCGTGGACGTGCAGCGTGTCACGTTTAACGAAATTACCAAAAGCGCCATCAAGCACGCCATGGCTCACCCCCGCGAGCTTGATCTGCCGCTGATCGAGGCTTATCTGGCCCGCCGCGCGCTGGATTATCTGGTGGGCTTTACCCTCTCCCCCGTTCTGTGGCGCAAACTGCCCGGCTCGCGCAGTGCTGGCCGGGTGCAATCTGTTGCCCTGCGCCTGATCTGCGAGCGTGAGGCCGAGATCGAGGTGTTTAAGCCGCGGGAATACTGGAGTGTAACCGCGTCCCTGCTCACGCCGGGCAACGCACCCTTTACCGCGCGCCTGACACACCTGAACGGCAAAAAGCTCGACCAGTTTGACCTTGGCAATGCCGAGCAGGCCGAAGCCGCCAAACGCGCGGTGGAAGCCGAGGAACTGAGTGTCCGCTCCATTGAGCGGCGCAAGGTCCGGCGCAACCCGCAGCCACCCTTTACCACCTCCACCTTGCAGCAGGAGGCATCGCGCAAACTGGGCATGAGTGCCCAGACCACCATGCGCACCGCCCAACAGCTCTATGAAGGCATGGAACTGGGGGGGGAAACCGTCGGCCTGATCACCTATATGCGAACCGATGGCGTAACCATGGCGCAGGAAGCCATCCACGCCATTCGCGGGCATATTGGCAGCAAGATTGGCGCAGACTACGTGCCTGCCCAGCCACGCCATTACACATCCAAGGCCAAGAACGCGCAGGAAGCGCATGAGGCCATTCGCCCCACGGATATTTCCCGCACCCCCGAATCCATGGCGCGCTACCTCAACAATGATCAGCGCCGCCTGTACGAACTGGTGTGGAAGCGCGCCGTAGCCAGCCAGATGGAATCGGCAACGCTGGATCAGGTGGCGGTAGATATTGCCGGCCCCTCCGCCCAGACCGTACTGCGCGCCAATGGCTCGATCATTACCTTTGACGGTTTTCTCAAACTCTACCGCGAAGGCCGTGATGATACCGAAAAAGCGGCGGCGGATGATGAATCCCGCATGCTCCCGCCCATGCATGAGAAAGACCCCCTCAAGCGTGAGGACGTAGAGGCAGAGCAGCACTTCACCCAGCCGCCTCCGCGCTATTCCGAGGCATCTCTGGTCAAGAAAATGGAAGAGCTGGGTATTGGTCGGCCCTCTACCTACGCATCCATCCTGACCGTGCTTCAGGACCGCAGTTACGTTCAGCTGGAAAACCGGCGCTTTGTGCCCGAAGCCCGTGGGCGGCTGGTAACTGCGTTCCTTGTTTCCTTTTTCGAGCGGTATGTGGACACGGGCTTTACGGCCAGTCTGGAAGAACTGCTGGATGATATTTCGGACGGTCAGGCCCAGTGGAAGGAAGTTCTGGCCTCCTTCTGGCATGACTTTTCCAAGGCTGTGGGCGACACCAAGGAACTGACCATTACCGATGTGCTGAACGCACTGGACAAGGACCTTGGTCCCTTCTTCTTCCCCCCCCGTGCAGATGGCTCGGACCCGAGGCATTGCGCTGCATGTGGTACGGGGCGGCTTGGCCTTAAGCTGGGGCGTTATGGGGCGTTTATTGGCTGCTCCAACTACCCCGAATGCCAGTTTACCCGCCGGCTGACAGCCGAAAGCGCTGAAGATGGCGATGGCAGCAGCACGCTCAAGGACGGTATGCGCCTGCTGGGCCAGCACCCGCAAACCGGCGAGGATATTACAGTGCGGCAAGGCCCGTGGGGCCTGTATGTGCAGCAGGGCGAACCCGACCCGGCGGACAAAAAAGCCAAGCCCCGCCGCGCATCCCTGCCCAAAGGGATGGATGGCGCCAGCATAACGCTGGATCAGGCTGTTGGCCTGCTCTCCCTCCCCCGCCTTGTGGGCCTGCACCCTGAAACGGGTGAGCCGATAGAGGCCGGTCTGGGCCGGTTTGGGCCATACGTCAAAATGGGTGCGGTTTATGGCTCGCTCGACAAGGATGATGATGTCCTGACCGTGGGGCTGAACCGGGCGGTTGATGCGCTGGCCAAAAAGCTGGCTTCCATCCGCAATCTGGGCAACCACCCCAAGGATGGCGAGCCGGTTATGGTGCGCAAAGGCCGGTTTGGGCCATATGCCCAGCACGGGCAGGTGGTTGCCACCCTGCCACGCGGCACGGATATGGACGAGGTCACGCTGGACGAAGCCGTGGCCCTACTGGCAGACAAGGGCAAGCCTCTCAAAGCCAAGGCCGGAGCCAAAAAAGCCCCAGCCAAGAAAAAAGCGGCCACAAAAACCACGACTGCCAAGGCCACCACAAAAACACCGGCCAAAACTGGCACCAAAACGGCCACCAAGAGTACGACCAAAACCACAAAGGCCAAAGCCGCCGCCACACCAGAAGGCGAAGCCGCACCAGCCAAACCCAAGGCCCGCAAGGCCACCACGACAACGCGCAAAAAAAAGGCTGAATAACCCATGTCTGGCAGGTCTGAAGTTGCTGCCCTTCCTTCCAGCGCAGCACTTCGGGCCTTCCTGCTTGGCGGGGTTACCCCCGTTGGGCTGAGCGACATTTTGCGCGCATTTGACCGCCCGATCCGCGACAAGGCACGCCTGAAGGCCATACTGCACACCATGGCGCTGGATGGCAGCCTGCTTGACCTGCCCGCAGGACGCCTGAAAACCTCCATCGGGCTGCCAGAAACCGCACGGGCGCGCATAACCCATATCCGCCCCGACGGTACCCCCTGCGGCATACTGGCTGATGACCCCACAGCAACGCCTGTTGTTCTCAACACCCGCGCCCCCGACCTGCACCTCCCCTTACCCGGTGATCTGGTTCTGGCCCGCCTGCGCCCCACCTGCGGTGCCCGCCGCAGGGAGGCCCGCGCCGAACGTGTACTGGCCCGAACGGGGGAGAGCCTCGCCTTTTCCCGCGCACTTGGGGAGGATGGCGCGCCAGTGGAACGGCTATGGGCCTGTAACCCGCAGATTGCAGGCACGTTCGCGCTGGCCACACCAGAGCAGCATGCCCTGCCCGAACCGGGGGAGGTTGTTCTGGCGACCTTGCGCTCCATGCCAGATGGCACACTGGCGGTGGATACCCCCACCCCTTACGGCCGGGCAGATACCGCAGGCATGGCCAGCGCGCTCAGCCTGCTGACACACGCCATCCCCACCCATTTTTCCGCAGCTGCGGAGCAGGAGGCCGCGCGCGGAGCCGCACAGGCCGCAGCCCTGCACAACCAGCCCGCCCCAGCCGACCGGCACGACCTGCGCGCTCTCCCGCTGGTTACGCTGGATGACGAAACCGCACAGGATTATGACGACGCCATATGGGCAGAGCCGACAGACACGGGTTTTCATCTTGTCATCGCCATTGCCGATGTCAGCCACTACGTGCCAGCCGGTTCGGCGCTGGATGAGGAGGCCCACTTACGGGGCACCTCCGTTTACCTGCCCGACCAGACCATACCCATGCTGCCGTTGGACCTGTCGGCCAATGCGTGTTCGCTCCTGCCCGGGCAGGACCGGCTCTGCCTGTTTGCCGATATTCTCATCACCCATGACGGCCATATGCAGGATGGAACAATCAGGCGCGGGATCATGCGCAGCGCAACCCGGCTGAGCTACCGCGATGCACAAAGCGCGCTGGACGGCAAAACCCTACCCCCGGCCCACGCCATACACACCCTGCCGGCAACATTGCTGCAAACCCTTATGGCCGCGAGCAGTGCGCTCAATAACGATGCAACCAAACGCAATGCCATGCGTTTGGATGAAGATGCCTGGGTCGTTACCTTCCACCCCGACGGGCAGCCTGCTGCCTTTTTACCGCGCGAGCGCCTTGCAACCCATGATCTGGTTGCCAGCTTCATGATCGCGGCAAACACGCTCGCCGCCCGGATTGCGCATACAAACCGGCTTGCAGTTCCGTTTCGGGTGCATCCCGCCCCTACGGCCACCCAGCCACGCCCGGCAGCACGCTACAGTGCTGTAGCTGGCCGCCATAACGGGCTTGGCCTGCCGTTATACACCCATTTTACCAGCCCCATCCGCCGCTATGCCGACCTGCTGGTACACAGAGCCATAAGTGCTTGGTGCATGGAGCAAAATCCCCGGCAGGAGGGCACTCCATCTGTGGCCTGCGCGCCACCATGGGAGCAGGATCATGCATTGGTGTCCCACCTTAATTTTACCGAGCGCCGGGCCGGAAAAAGCGTTCAGGACTGCCAAAATCGGCTGGCGGCGGCCTTTCTGGTTCCCGACATAGGGCAAAACGTGAACATCCATGCCACCACAACAACACGGCATGGCCTTTGCGTGCGATTGACGAAAACAGGAACTCCGTCTTTGCTGCCGTGGTCTGCTTTTCCGGATTGCGCAAGGATGAATGACGACTCGCCGTACGGTGGCATTGCCGCCCGCTACACGCCCCTTATCCAGAACGGGGCACTGCCTGTGGCAGTTCTGCTGGCAACCTGCCCGGCGCGTGGCGTGTCCGTACTGGCGTCCCATACCCATGCGCGCTGAACTTCCCTTCCGCGGTTATGTCCGGGCCATAGTGCAGCACCAGTTGCTTGTGCCCGGCGTTGTGCTGGCCATTCTGCTCCTGTGCCAGCCCGCCACCCTGCATGCCCAAAGCAGCAGCGGCGGGCCTGTGCCCAGCCCACCGCCAGCAACGCCCCAGCCCGCGGCCCCAGCCCCCAGCGCGGCCCCGGCAGCTGAGGCCCCCGCCGGACCTGCACAGGCCAGCCCGGCACCTGCTCCACCAGCCCAGCCCGATGTACCCGCGCCCCCGTCCCCCCCTGTGGTGGACATGCAGCTTGTGCATTCGGTCATTGCCACGGCACTGGAGTTTTTAGGCCCCCGTACACTTGAGCCCCATAGCAGCCGGGATTTTACCCTGTGGGGGCTGGGCTGCCTGACAGCGCTGGACCCTACGCTCACCTTCGATTCCCGCGGGACAAACATCCAGCTCCTTGCAGGCCCGCAACCCCTGCTCTCCCGCCCCGCACCACCAGCAGACAGCGTGGATGACTGGGCCAGACTGGCCACTGATTTTCTGGAAGCCGCCCGTACCCATTCCGCCGCTGTGCGTTCAGCCGAGCGGGATGATCTGTTGCAGGCTTTTTTTGATGAACTGTTCAACCATCTGGACCCCTACTCCCGCTACATAGGGCCATCTTCCGCCAGTACGGACCGCGAGGCCCGCACCGGTGGGGAAGCCGATGCAGGCATCACTCTGGCCCAGAGCGGGCGGCATATTGTTGTGTCCGCCATTAATGCAAACGGCCCGGCATGGACCTCCGAGATTGATACGGGGGACCGGATCATAGCTGTTAACGGCCAGCTAACCGCCGGGCAGTCCATTGCCACCGTTACGGACTGGATTCGTGGACCAGAAGACAGCGCCCTTGTGCTGCGTCTGCTCTCCCCCGGGCGGCGGCGCGCACATACGGTTACGCTACGCCGCTCCAAAGTGCCGCCAGAAACCGTGTTTGCTTTTGCCAGCGGCCCTATTGTGGTGCTCCGTGTAACCGCTTTTTCCTCCGATACGGCGGAGGAGATGAGTCAGTATCTGGACCAGGCCACACAGGACAAGAACCTGCGCGGCCTGATTATTGACCTGCGCGGCAACCGGGGCGGTGTGCTGCAACAGGCCGTAACCGCCGCAGCCTTGCTGCTTGACCACGGTGTGGCCGCCGTAACCAGTGGGCGGGACCCACAATCCAACCATATCTGGGCCGTGCAGGGTGGGGACATGACCAACGGCCTGCCCATTGCCGTTCTGGTGGACGGACGCACCGCCAGTGCTGCGGAAATTCTGGCCGCAGCGCTGGCTGACCACCGGCGCGCCGTGGTGATCGGTAGCGCCACTCTGGGTAAGGGGCTGGTGCAGACCGTGGCGCAGCTCCCCGATGAAGGCGAACTGTTTGTCACGTGGAGCCGGGTCATCGCCCCCCTGCACTGGCCGTTGCAGGGGCTGGGCGTTATGCCCCAGATCTGCACCAGTCTGGGGGAGGCGGATACAAACCACGCGCTCCACACGCTTGCCAGTGGCAAACTGGCCAATCAGGCGGCCATAACAGCTTCCCGCGCGGCGCGTTACCCGTTGAGTGTTCCCAGTATTCTGGCCATTCGCAAGGCATGCCCTGCCGCACTGGGTAATGACCGCGACATCAGCGTTGCGCGTGACCTTATTAACCACCCCGCATGGTACAAAACCGCCATTACCGCCATTCCTGATGATGTGGCCGCCGTACCCCAGATGTCCGCTGCACCATGAAGGATGACATGACCCCTCCTCCCCGCCTGCGCACGGACCTTGTAGCCCGCGCACTCATCCGTCAGGCCGGGTTGGATGGCCGCTCGGCCATGCTGCTCCGCAGGGGCGACCCGGATGCAGGTGGTATTCTGGTAATATTACTCGGCCGTAACGGAGACGGTGTGGTACTCACCCAGACCCGCACACCCGAGGGAGAGGCCGCGTGGATGCGTGGCACAGGCACAACACCCGTAAACGCAGAACAAATTCAGGCCTATGTTGACCGGCAGCTCAAATACGACCCGGACCTGTGGGTGCTGGAGGTTGAAACCGTGGACTTCAGCCCTCCGTTTGAAGCAATACTGATCTGACAAGAAAGGTAGGTATTGTGGCTTAACCCACACGCCTGCGGTATTTATGACGCATAAAATCCACAAGTTTGGGAAAACTCTGGCTTCTGCCTGTTGCGTCATACACAACTTTACAGCAAAGAAGGCAGGCATGTGTGCCCTCGTACCATCCAACGCCATACGTGATGTATCGCACAACCTTTGCCACAGCAGGGAGAAGACCATGAAGCCGCGCCGTATACTGCTTGCGCAAACGCTGCTTTCTGCGCCGCTTGCGGCTGGCCTCCTGCTGTCCGCCGTTTCAGCGCATGCGCAGCCTGTTCAAGGCCTGTATATTGCCGGTGAAGGGGGCGGGACCCTCAATCAGGATCAGCGCGTCAGAAGCACACCCAACTTCCCCGACGGTCGGGACCGCTGGAAAGCTGGCGCGGTTGGAATCGGCTCTGTGGGCTGGGGGCTTGGCAACGGTTTTCGTGTTGAGGTTGAAGGCAACTATCGCAGTATGGACTATAACCGCCTTGTGAACAGCAACGTGACCACAAAAGGGGATGGTCGCCGCCAGACCTATGGCGTTATGGTTAATGCCCTGTTTGACCTTGATATAGGCAAACCGTGGCTGTTCCCCTATTTCGGGGCTGGCGTTGGTTATGGCTGGACCTCCACCACGGCATCGCTCGTGGGGCATAATGCTTCGGGTGGCACCACCATGCAGCGTATGGGTGGCACTTACGGCAACGCCACCTATCAGGGCATTTTTGGCCTGTCCTTTCCCGTTCCCTGGGTTGTCGGCCTGTCTGCCACGGCGGAATACCGGTTCTGGACCATGTTTGGCCCGCAGTCCCATGGCGTGACCTCCACGGGGGATATTGGGGGTACACAAGCAGTTATTGGCGGAAGCACCACCTTTAACGGCACCCACAAGACGGCAACGGACTTCAACCATTCCATGATGCTGGGCCTGCGGTATGAGTTTAATCCCGCACCCCCGCCTCCGCCGCCAGTGGCCAACACCCCGGCCCCGGCTCCGCAGGCCGCACGCAGCTATCTGATCTTCTTTGACTGGGACAAAGCCGACCTGACCGACAGGGCACGTTCCATTGTGAACGAAGCAGCACAAGCCGCTACCCATGTTGCCCTGACCCGTATTACCGTGTCAGGCTATACGGATAACTCCTCTGCCCATCCGGGCCAGAAGGCGGGCGAAGAATACAACATGAAGCTCTCCATCCGCCGCGCAACGGTTGTTAAGGCCGAGCTTATGCGGGATGGCATTGCAGGCTCCACCATTGATATTCACGGTTATGGGGACACGCACCCACTGGTGCAGACGGCCCCCAATACCAAGGAAGCCCAGAATCGCCGGGTGGAAATTATATTCCGCTAACAGACAGGTTTTTCCCCTGCCTTAAAAAAGCCCGCCCCAATATGAGGCGGGCTTTTTTTATACCCAGAACAACATAGCCAAAGCCGGGAGAAGCTTACAGCCCCGAGAACAGGGAGGTGGAGAGGTAACGCTCGGCAAAAGAGGGGGCTATGGCAACAATGGTCTTGCCTGCGTTTTCCTTTTTATGGGCCAGCTGCAAAGCCGCGTGCAGCGCAGCGCCTGAGGAAATACCAACGGGAATACCATCAATCCGCGCGCAGCGTCTGGCAGCCGCAATGGCCTCACGCTCAGAGACAGTCAGCACCCCATCAAGCGATTTAAGGTGCAGTGTCGCCGGGCAAAAACCCGGGCCAATGCCCTGAATACCGTGGGGGCCGGGTTCATCCCCGTTCAGGATGGCACTTTCCGCCGGTTCCACACCAAAAACCTGTATGCCCTTGCGCCGGGGCTTGAGCGATTCCGCAATCCCGGTTGCGGTTCCACCCGTACCAACACCGGCAACAACAATATCGACCTTACCTGCCGTATCTTCCCAGATTTCCTCTGCTGTGGTGGCGGCATGCACGGCGGGGTTTGCGGGGTTGTCAAACTGGTCGGGCATCCACGCGTCGGGTGTTTCGGCCAGAATTTCGTTCGCGCGGGCAATGGCTCCTGCCATGCCAAGGCGGGCGGGGGTCAGTTCCACCTGGGCATCCATCAGCCGCACCATGCGCCGCCGCTCGATAGAAGCACCTTCTGGCATGGTCACGATCAGCCTGTAACCCCGTGCAGCGGCCACAAACGCCAAGGAGATGCCCGTATTGCCCGATGTGGGCTCCACCAGCAGGGTGCGACCGGGTGTAATTTTACCCCTGCGCTCGGCATCAAGCACCATGGCTGTGCCGATTCTGTCCTTGACCGAGCCGAGCGGATTAAAAAATTCCAGCTTGAGCAGAACCCGGCTTGTCAGCTTGTCTTCCTGCATGATGCGCGGCACGGCAACCAGAGGGGTTCCACCCACCACGTTCAAAACCGAGTCGTAAACTCTCCCACGAGGCGCTGCAAAGCCGTAACCCTCGTTATCGTGCGTTGTTGATGGCATTTGGTCCCTACCTGAACTGTTTAAATGTTCAACTGTCTTATAATACGAATTTACAACGTAGATAAACAGCCATTCCCCTGCTATAAGCACTCAACACAGCAAAGCTGGCACATCATACGCCAGACCGTAAGCCAAGCAGGAAGGACCTTGCGATGATTCTTCGTCGTGACAGAGCAATGACCGCTGTTCTCATCATGCTGGACGTTGCTTTCCACGCAGGCCGCTCCAATGCGGTAAGTGCTGCCGATATTGCCGAGCGCTCCGGCCTGGCCCGCCGGGGGATTGAACCGCTGCTTCAGGCACTCTCACGCTCAGGGCTGCTGGAGAGCATCCGCGGCCCGCGTGGGGGCTACCGGCTGGGCCGCCCCCGGCGGGATGTAACCCTGATCAATATTATTGAAGCAGTTCTGAACGATGACCCCGAAGGCAGCGATGGCCCGCAAGGCCCTCTCTTCCACAAGGTTATTGAACCCTGTTGGAGCGGGTTTGACACCAAGCTGACAGAACAGATGCGCCAGACCACGCTGGATGAACTGGTTCGTCAGGCCGAGGATGCCGGTCTTAAACGCCCGCAAAGCGAGCCCATTACCTTTTCCATCTGACCTTTGGTTACAAGGTTGGTCCGGGCATAAAAAAAGCGGTGCTGCTTACGCGGCACCGCTTTTTTGCTGATCCGGAGGATCTGCTCAGTTCTTGGTAGCTGCTTTGGCTGGGCGCGCAGCCCGCTTTGTCACCACCTTCTTTTCCGCAGCAGCAGGCACAGGCGCGATCACTGCGGGGTGGGGGATATACACACCCGTTGCATCAACCTGTGCGGTAACCGTCAGGCGGGTACGCTGCTGGCCCGGACCGGGGATAAGGATAACCGTAAACCGGTCCTGCCCTGCGTAACCCTGTGTGGGCGTGTAGGTTACGTGTGTGTCGTTATCCAGCGTGTACAGGAACGCCTTGCCATGCTCGGGAGCAGGAGAGGCCCCAAAGGACAGGTAGGGCTTGCCATCAGGCTGGGAGACCAGCACCTCACACAGCCCGTCATCGGAGCGGACCGTCATGGTGGTGGAAAGCTGGCCGTCGGCCTCTTTCTTGATGGGGGTCGTGCTGCACACGGCAGATTTTTTGAGATACCCAAACGGATTGGGAGATCCGACATGGACAGGGCCCACGGTTGTCGCGCAGCCGGCAAGCATGCCAGCAGTTAGCGTCAGCCCGGCAATTCCTCGTAAGCGCACTCCACAGCTCCGCTTCATTCTTGTTAAATCAACCATAAACCCAGTGCGTTCCATTCTGGTTAAAGGGATAAGCCTTTGCCTGCTGGGCTCACCAGCACAACAGGCCATAACGCCGCATGAGTCGTTCTTGCCTTTAAATCATCCCGCCGCAGGAAGGAAGAGGCACGACCCGCACCTTTTGGCACCCCTGCCTCTCTGTTTACAGGCAGGTGCAGTAAAAACATTGTTTTGCCACAACACAGCACTAACGCAGCAGGGCAGCACACGGCCATGTATGCATAATCCTGCCATGTGCCCCCATGGCGGGAAATGACGGTATGACAAATTAGGCCGTTTCTTTCCTGCCTGAATAGGCTATTGCGTTGTGCAGCATCTGTCGGAGGTCCTACCGTATGTTCCTTTCCCGTCTTTTTGCCGCGGGTGTTCTTGCCGCGGGCGTTCTGCATGGTTCCGTTACTTTTGCCGCCAGTCCGTGCGGCCATTCCCCAGCACATGAAGCCTTTAACGTGCAGGGTCTCAAAAGCGAGCTGATGGTAACCGCCCTCTCGTGCAGCGCGCAGGACCGCTACAACGCGTTTGTTGCCAAGTTCCGCACTGTTCTGCTGAACGAGGAAGACAAGCTTAACGGCTACTTCCGCTCCACCTACGGCCGCACCGCACAGCGCGAGCATGACGATTATATTACCCAGCTGGCCAACGTGCAGTCCGAGCGCGGGTTGCAATCAGGCACCATCTTCTGCCAGCAGCGCATGGCCATGTTTGATGAAGTGAATGCCCTGGACACCGGGGAAGACCTCTCCAATTATTCCGATGCCAAGGATGTTACGCAGCCTGCGTCGTTTGAAACATGTGCAGCGCCTACCACCACACGCGCCCCTGTGCGCCGCCGGGCTACCCACAAAGCCGCATAATGTTTGTCAACCACAGGTGGCATACCGGGGTTTTGGTCCCCGGGCTGCCTCTGGTGCTTGACGAATCAACGCCAAAGCGGGACAGACTTCCCGCATGAGCGATCTGTTTTCCGCCCCCACACCGCCCCGCAAATCCGCCAGCGCCTCCGCCCGCCCCAAAGCGCCGGACAATCAGGCGTATGACGCCAGCGCCATTGAGGTGCTTGAGGGGCTGGAACCCGTACGCCGCAGGCCCGGCATGTATATTGGCGGAACAGACGAAGGTGCCCTGCACCATCTGGCCGCAGAAATTCTTGATAACTCGATGGATGAGGCCGTGGCAGGCCACGCCAACACCATTGACGTGCATCTGGCCCCCAATAACTGGCTGTCCGTGCGGGATAATGGCCGGGGTATTCCCGTTGACCCACACCCCCGCTTTCCCGACCGCTCGGCGCTGGAAGTGATTCTGACCACGCTGCACGCAGGGGGTAAGTTCTCGGGCAAGGCATATGCCACCTCTGGCGGGTTGCACGGTGTTGGCTCTTCCGTGGTCAATGCCCTTTCCGCCCGCATGGATGTGGAAATCGCGCGTGACCGCACCTTGTGGCAGCAGTCCTACGAACGGGGCAAACCCGTAAGTGCATTGCAAAAAGCGGGAGCGGCCCCCAACCGGCGCGGCACCCAGATTACCTTCCAGCCGGACCCGGAAATTTTTGGCACGCATGTTTTTGTGCCCTCCCGCCTGTACAAGCTCTGCCGCTCCAAGGCGTTCCTGTTCCGTGGGGTTACCATCCGCTGGTCGTGCGACCCCTCTTTGCTCAAAGCGGGGGATGAAACCCCGGCAGAAGCTGTTCTGCACTTCCCCGGTGGTCTGGCCGACAGTCTGGCTGATGAGCTTGGCCCCGATGCTCCCCTGCTCACCCCCTTCTGGTCGGGGGAAGCGCCCCTGCCCCCGCAGGCGGATGGAACAGATAATGGCAAGGTGGAATGGGCCGTTGCCTTTCTGGAAAGTGGTCCGGCATCCCTGATCTCCTACTGCAACACCATCCCGACTCCACAAGGTGGCACGCATGAGACCGGGTTCCGCAACGCGCTGCTCAAGGGGCTGCGCGCATGGGGAGACCAGCGTTCCATTAAAAAAGCAGCCAGCATTACAGCCGAAGACATACTGGGCATGATTGCCGCCCGTCTGTCCGCCTTTATTCGGGACCCTCAGTTCCAGGGGCAGACCAAGGAAAAGCTGACCACGGCCGAAGCCAGCAAACTGCTGGAAACCGCCCTGCGTGACCGGTTTGACCACTGGCTGGCCCAGAACCCCCCGCAGGCGGATTCGCTGCTCAGCTTTGCCATTGACCGCGCAGAAGAGCGCCTGCGCCGCCGTGAACTCAAAGATACGCCGCGCAAAAGTGCGACCCGCCGCTTGCGGCTGCCCGGCAAACTGACCGACTGCACCAAGGAACACGCACCCGACACCGAAATTTTTCTGGTGGAAGGGGATTCGGCAGGCGGGTCCGCCAAACAGGCCCGCAACCGTGAAACACAGGCCGTGCTCCCCCTGCGCGGCAAAATCCTGAACGTGGCAAGCGCGACAACAGAAAAACTACGCGCCAATCAGGAACTACGGGATCTGATAGAAGCGCTGGGTTGCGGGTCGGGTGAGCGCTTTGACCTGACCAAGCTACGCTATGGCCGCGTCATTATCATGACCGATGCAGACGTGGATGGCGCCCATATTGCCTCCCTGCTCATGACGTTCTTCTACCGCGAACTCCCCGAGCTTATCCGCAACGGGCACCTGTATCTGGCGCAGCCCCCGCTCTACCGGCTTACACAGGGCGCACACAGCGTGTACGCCATGGATGATGCGGACCGGGAACGCAAAATGGCGATCCTGACCAAAAAGCGGGGCAAGATTGATGTCTCCCGCTTTAAAGGGCTGGGGGAAATGCCTCCGGCGGACCTGAAGGAAACCACAATGGACCCACGCAGCCGCACCCTGCTCCGCGTGGTGGCCCCACCGGAAGACCGGCTTTCCACGCGTGAGCGGGTGGAAAGCCTGATGGGCCGCAAACCCGAACTCCGCTTTGCCTTTATTCAGGAACATGCCCGCTCGGTTGATGAGTTGCTGGACATCTGAGCGGACAGCCCATGAGTAGGCCCATTTTTTCCGTTAAGGAGCGCCTGTCTGCCCTGCTGCAGGTTGTAGGGGGCATGCTCTTCCTGCAATTTGGCTCCTCCTATGCCAAAATGCTATTCCCCACTTTTGGGGCGGCGGGCATGGTGGGGCTGCGCACTTTTTTTGCCGCCATTATGCTGATGCTGTTCTTCCGCAGCTGGCATAACCTGTCACGCAGGGTGCTTCTGCTGGTGCTGCCTTATGGGCTGTCACTCGCAGCCATGAACTATTTTTTCTACCTTTCCCTTGGCCGCCTGCCTTTGGGCACAACTGTAGCGCTGGAGTTTACCGGCCCCCTTGTGCTGTCCTTCATCCATACCCGCCGCTGGAGCGATGTGGTGTGGACCAGCCTGACCGTGCTGGGGCTTGTTTTGCTGCTTCGCCCCGAATCAGCCGTTCGGCCAGACCTTATTGGTATTCTGTTTGCCCTGCTCGCTGCTGTGTGCTGGGCGCTTTATATTATTTTTGCCCGCAATATTGCTGGTAAACTGCCCTCTGGTCAGGCGTGCTCGCTTGGTATGCTGTGTGGGGGTGCTGCGGTTTTTGTGCCCTGCACCGTTCCCGCATTATGGGTGGGGGTGCATGCACCGCTTTTGCTGGCGCTGAGCGTTGTGGTTGCCCTTTGCTCCTCCGCCCTGCCCTACACTCTGGAAATGAGTGCAATGCAAAAGCTCTCGGCCCGCGAGTTTGGGGTACTGTGTAGTCTGGAACCTGTTTCCGCAGCGCTGGCCGGAGCCATATTGCTGCATGAGATTCCATCCCTGCTACGTTTGTGCGGTATTTTCTGTGTGGTTCTGGCGTCCCTCGGCACTGTGCTGATGCCCCAGGGGAGCAACACCACAGTGCCAGACGGCCCAACCCTGCCGGAATAATCCGTCCTGTGGCCTGCCGTTACCGGCTGGCCAGATGCAAAACCGGGTCATGGAGAGTGGAGGACGCAACGTTAACTGCGTTTGCGTGCACAGCCTGCATGATCATCGGATCAAAAATCCGGGTGAATGTGCCCGGGTGGACCCCCATCCACAACGTGACCACCGCCAGAGGCACCAGCACGGCAAGTTCCCCCACCGTTAGGTCACGCAACAGGCCAACCGTGCCACGCACGCTACCAAACAGAACCCGACGATACAGCGAGAGCATGTAAACCGCCCCCATAATCATGGTGCCACCAGCCAGCAGCGCCACCCAGATGGAAACGTGAACAGCCCCCATAAGCACCAGCAGTTCGCCCACAAAGGCCCCGGTGCCGGGCAGGCCCACATTGGCCATGGTGAACAGCATGGCCAGCAGGGCCAGCACAGGCATTTGCCGGGCAACACCGCCCAAAGCGTCAATCTCCTGCGTTTCTGCCCGCCATGCCACTGCCGCCACGCAAAAGAACAGGGCTGCAATAACCACACCGTGCGAGAGCATCTGGAAGATGGCGCCATCTATCCCTTCTGCCGTCAGGGTAAACAGGCCAACCGCGATCATGCCCATATGGGAGAACGAGGAGTAGGCGATAAGCCGCTTCATGTCCGTCTGGGCGAAGGCCACAAACGCTGCGTACAGAATGGCCACCACACCAAGGGCAAGCACATAGGGTGCAAACTGGCGCACGGCATCGGGGAACATCAGCACGCCAAAGCGTAGCAGCCCGTAAGCCCCTGTTTTGGACAACACACCAGAGAGCATGGCTGATGCCGGCGTGGGGGCTTCCGTATAGGCATCAGGCAGCCAGGCATGAAGCGGAAACAGAGGGAGTTTGACGCCAAAAGCCAGCAGAAAAGCCAGCAGCAGCCAACCCTGAAGGGAGTGCGAAAAACCGGTATGCATAAGGGCCGGAATATCCGTAGTCCCGGCGTGCAGCCACATGGTGATCAGCCCGACCAGCATGAACAGCGAACCGCCAAAGGTAAACAGGAAGAACTGAAGCGATGCCCAGACCCGCTTGGCCCCGCCCCAAATGCCAATCATCAGGCAGCCGGGAATAAGCGTTGCTTCGTAAAAAACATAAAACAGCACCAGATCCTGCGCGGAGAACAGGCCAAACAGGGCTGTTTCCAACAGCAGCATGGCGGCAACAAAGTCCCGCCCTTGCGTTTGCACGCTCCGCCAGCCTGCCCCAAGCGCCAGTGGCGTGAGAAAAGCGGTGAGCAGGATAAAGACCAGACTGATCCCATCCACCCCGGTATGGTAGGAAATACCATAGTCGCTCAGCCAGCGTAGCCGGGTTTCAAATTGCAGGCCGGGCTGGCTGGGGTCAAAACCGACCCACATCAGCACGCTCAGCCCAAACGTGAGGAGCGTAGTCCACAACCCCAGCCAGCGCGCCGTGCGGTCCCGCTCCGGTCCCTGACCGGGGCAAAGAAAGGCCGCAACCGCGCCTGCAAGGGGAAGATAGGTTATCAGCGAAAGCAGGATTGGCTGCACGGCTTAACACCATCCGGGTTTAATGACACTTTTTTAAGACTGCGCCTTTTTAGCGCATGAGGCCAGCGTGGGGCTGTTCACGTTCCGCCGATCAGCCATTCCCGAACAGGGGATGGCTAACGGCGACCAAACAATTTTTCGAGATCATTGCGGCTGAGCTTGAGCCATGTTGGCCGCCCGTGCGAGCACGTTCCTGCACGCGGTGTGGCTTCCATCTGCCGTAGCAGGGCGTTCATTTCCTCCGGTGCAAGCCGCCTGCCTGCCCGGATACTGCCGTGGCAGGCCATGCGCGCAATGACCGCATCCAGCTTGCCATCAAGGGATGCCATTTCATCAGGGGCACCCGTGTCATCGGCTTCCAGTTCATCGGCCAGATCACGCAACAGGCTGACAGCATCACTTTTGCCCAGCATGGCGGGCAATGCACGCACCAGAATGGAGCCACCACCAAACTCTTCTATTTCCACCCCGAGTCTTTCCAGCATGGGCTGGCGGGCCAGCAGCAGGTCCTGCTGTACGCGGGGCAGTTCAACCACATCTGGCACAAGCAGGCGCTGGGCCTGCACATGCCCGCTCAGATACTGCTCGCGCAGGCGCTCATGCGTCAGCCGTTCATGGGCGGCATGCTGGTCAACCAGCACCAGAGAGCCATCCGCCGCAACAGCCAGAATATACGTATCCAGCACCTGCGCGACAGCCGCCCCCAAGGGGTGGTCCAGCGGAGCGATCCCACCCGCCCCGCCTGCTGTTTCTGCCGAAGGGCCAGCCTGTGCGGCCTGTGGCCATGGTTCGGTCTGGTTTGTCGCAAAGGCCGTGGGCAGGGTGCGGGCCGATGGAGCATCCCCAAACATCAGGCGTGGTTCGGCCATGCCTGCCCCTTGGGCTGCGGCAGGGTAAGCGGGAGCAGGCTGTACGGCCGCCTGCCCCTGTTCTGGCGGATACCATATCCGGCTTGCCCGTGGTGCCGCGGACAGAACCGGACGCACACCCGCAACCCCTGCCCCGTGCTCCAGCGCGCGCTGGAGCGTGCCAATAACCAGTGAGCGCACGGCAGCTTCATCCGCAAAGCGCAGTTCGGTTTTGGCAGGGTGCACGTTTACATCCACCTGTTCAGGCGGAACAGTGAGCTTAAGCGCCACAACCGGGTGGCGACCGGGTTCTATCACCCGGCGGTAAGCCACGCGCACGGCGGTTTTAAGCACCGGGTCCACCACAGGCCGACCATTAACCAGCATGAACTGCCCGTTGGCCGTGGACCGATGCACCGATGGCGGGCAGATAAAGCCGCTCAGGGTCATGCCCTCACGCGCGCCGTCTATGGTCAAAAAACCATCGGCCTCGCTGGCATCCAGCAGGGCGGCTGCACGGGCGGCCATATCCTGAGCGGGCAGGTCCAGCACTTCACGCCCATCAAGCACAAAGCGGAAGGCGGTCTGGGGCACGGCCAGAGCCAGACGGCGCACAACGCTTTCCACATGGCGGCCTTCCACACGGGCACTTTTCAGGAATTTGCGGCGGGCGGGCGTGGCAAAAAACAGGTCTTCAACCACAACGCTGGTGCCGAAAGCCCCGGCAACAGGTTCTGGCGGGTAGGTTTTACCCCCCTCGACCCGAATATGCCATGCGCCACTTTCCCCCCTTGGGCGGGAGGTAATGCTCAACCGCGCCGCAGCCCCGATGGACGGCAGCGCCTCCCCCCGAAAACCAAGGGTGTTGATGTGCACCAGCGTTTCGTCCCCCAGTTTGGAGGTACAGTGCCGCTCGACTGCAAGAGCCAGATCATCGGGGGACATGCCAACCCCGTCATCCGTCACAATCATGCGCTCCACCCCGCCCCCATCGAGCGAGATGTCCAGCCGCCGGGCTCCGGCGTCTATGGCATTTTCTATCAGTTCTTTTACGGCAGCGGCGGGGCGTTCAATAACTTCGCCCGCAGCAATGCGGTTGACAATAACTTCGGGCAACCGCCGCACATGCGGGCGATCAGGCATAGTCCCCAACATGGCAGCCTGTTCTGGCTGGTCTGACATGGTCAGACCCGTGCCTTACTTCTTTTTGGGGTGCTGGGTGGGCGTAACGCCCTTGGTGGGGGGCAGGCCAAGAGCTGCGTTGGTTTTGAGCCTGCGGTTTTCTTCATCCGCATTCACCACACCTCCAGCCTTGCCACCTTTCCAGAACATCAGCTGTTCCACAAAGCCTGTACCTGCGGCACCGAGTTCGCCCTGATCGGGTTCGTCTGCGGCGGCAGAGGCTTCGTTGACCAGAATGGTCTGGCCTTCGCTGGTGTCCCCGTTGGTGCCGCGCAGAGCCACATCGGGGGAGAGGGTTTCGAGCGCCTGAAGGCGTTCGCTCTCATCCTGCGTGCGTTCATCCCCTTTGCTGGGCTTAACCAGCTCCTCCGAAGGGGGCATGGACAGCGGTGAGCGGGTTGTCACCGTATATTCATCTGGCATGCTGCGTTCCAGACCAAAGGCCTGAGCGGCCTCATGCCCGGAGCAGCCGCTCAGCATCATGCAGCCGCCTACCAGCAGCACCGGAGAAATCAGGGTCGAAACACGGCGCACTATCATCTGCCTTCCACTCATCCTGAAAACCGCGCGCTCTGGCGCGGGCTGCCTAATGCCTAAGATGTCTGCTGTCCGTCAGACAGAAAGTTCTGCAACAGCAATACGCATACTGCGCACACTATAGCGGAGTCAGCCACATTGAACACATACCAAGACCAACCGAATGCATGGGCATGCAAAAAATCCACCACGGCCCCGTAACGCACACGGTCAATCACGTTGCCTATGGCGCCCCCGGTTACCGCACCCACGCAGGCTGCTGTCATCTTGCTGGGGGTTCTGGCCATCCACACCAGCAGACAACACGCTACTACCATTGCCACAACGGAAAATACAATCCGCCCGGCCCCACCCAGCCCGCCAAACATGCCAAATGTTACGGCGTGATTCCAGACCATGGTAAAGTTAAGGAACGGCAATACCCTGACAGAACCACGGGCTGGCAGGTCCAGCCCATATAAAATCCAGAACTTGCTCAACTGGTCCGCAGAGAGAACCAGCATCAGCACAAGCAGGCCAATTCCTGCGGGCCGGAGCATGAACGGCTTTTTCATGCACCCTCCTGCGCGGATGTGCTGACAAAGCCGCTCTGGGCCACAACATCCGCACAGCGTGGGCACACACCAGGATACGCCGGATTCGACCCGGTTTCTGGCAGGACCTTCCAGCAGCGGGCGCATTTTTCGCCCTCTGCCACCCGAACCACAGGCGCACCATGCAGGGTTCCCCCTTCATCCCCCTCCACATAAACGGAGGAAGATGTGGGGTCGATCAACACTTCCACGTGGGAGACAATGGCCAGCTCGCTCCAGTTAACACCGGCAAAAATGCTGGCTTCCTCTTCCGAAAAAGTCAGTTCAACCTGTGCCTGCAACGAAGAACCAATGGTGCCCGCACGGCGTGCCCCTTCGATCTCGGTTGTAATAATCCGGCGCACGGAGCGAATACGCGCCCAGCGTTCCTCCAGTGCCGTGTCGGTCCATTCTACCGGCAGGTCGGGGAAGGCCTGCTCGTGCACACTGGCCTGATCACCAAAGCGGGCGGCCCATGCTTCTTCCGCCGTAAAGACCAGTACGGGGGCCAGCCACGTGCTCAGGCAGCGGTGCAGCACATCCAGCACCGTACGCACCGCACGGCGCGTGGGGGAGGACGGTGCATCGCAGTACAGCGCGTCCTTGCGGATATCGAAGTAGAAGGCCGACAGGTCCGTTGTGCAAAAACCATGCAGGGCGGGGTAAACACCAACCCACTCATGTGTTTCCACCGCACGGGCCACCAGCCCGCCCAGTTCGCTCAGGCGGTGCAGAACCCAGCGTTCCAGCTCTGGCAGTTCGGCATAGGGCAGCACTTCTGCATCCGTAAACCCGTCCAGCCCACCCAGCAGCCAGCGCAGCGTGTTGCGCAGGCGGCGGTACAGCTCGCCCTGCTGCTTAAGGATTTCCTTGCCAATGCGCAGGTCGTCATTGGTATCGGAGTTCATGACCCACAGGCGCAGCACGTCAGCGCCCATGCTGTCATTCACGTCCTGCGGGGCAATCACGTTGCCGAGGGACTTGGACATTTTGCGGCCCTGCTCGTCCAGAACAAAACCGTTGGTCACCAGTGCTTTGTAGGGTGAGACACCGCGCGTGCCCACACTTTCGAGCAGGGAGGACTGGAACCAGCCACGATGCTGGTCCGACCCTTCCAGATACAGGTCTGCGGGAAAGCTCAGCCCCGGACGCCCCAGCACAAAGGCGTGGGTCGAGCCACTTTCAAACCAGACATCCACGATGTCGAACACCTGTTCGTAATCATCGGGGTTGCGGCCTTCACCCAGAAAACGGGCAGGCTCGGAGGTGTACCAGGCATCTGCCCCATCGGAGCGGAAAGCATCTACCACGCGCTGCATAACGGCTGGGTCGCGCAGCACCTCGCCTGTACGTTTTTCCACGAACACGGCAATGGGCACGCCCCATGCGCGCTGGCGGCTGATGCACCAGTCCGGGCGGGTACGGATCATGGAGGTCAGGCGGTTGCGGGCCTGTGCGGGCACAAAGGTTACGTTTTCCAGCGCTTTGAGTGCGTTTTCACGCAGCGCGTTTTCCCCGTCCATGCGGATGAACCATTGTGGCGTAGCCCGATAGATAATGGGTGCGCGTGAACGCCACGAATGGGGGTAGGAATGTACGATCTGCCCGCGCCCGACCAGCCCTGCGGGGGGCGTGCCCGCTGCGTTGGCCCGCTCCATCACACTTGCCAGCGTGGAGCAGACCACATCTGCCGCCTTGAACACATGCACACCGGCAAAACCGGGCACCCATGGTGCGTATGTGCCATCATCCTGCACGGTTTCAGGCACATCCACGCCATTGGCGCGGCAGAGCATGAAGTCGTCCTCACCATGTGCGGGGGCCTGATGGACAAGGCCGGTCCCGGCATCGGTGGTTACAAATTCACCGGCCAGCATGGGCACGTCAAAATCATACCCTGCGCCACGCAGCGGATGGGCGCATACCGCACCCGCCAGCGCACTGCCGGGCAGGGTGTAAAGAATGTGGTGCGCCGTCACATGCGCTTCGGTGCAGAAGGACTCTACAAGGGCTTCTGCCACCAGTACGCGGGCACCGGGCTCAAGCAGAGCACCCTCGCCCGTTTCGTCCACACGCAGGACCACGTATGTAATCTCCGGCCCGTAAGCCAGAGCGCGGTTGCCCGGAATGGTCCACGGCGTTGTGGTCCAGATAACCACGGACACATCAGCCAGCGCGTGGGCGGGTGTTGGGTCCTTGACCACGGGGAACGCGACCAGAATGGTGGTGGACGTGTGGTCGTGATATTCGATTTCGGCTTCAGCCAGCGCGGTTTTTTCCACCGGACTCCACATGACCGGGCGCAGGCCACGGTACAGCTTGCCGTTCAGCAGAAAACGCCCGATTTCCTCCACAATGGCCGCCTCGGAGGAAAAATCCATGGTGGCGTAGCGGTTGCGCCATTCGGCCTGCACACCCAGACGCTGGAACTCCTCCATCTGGATATTCAGCCAGTTGCCTGCATAGTTGCGGCATTCGGCACGGAACTCCAGCACAGGCACGGAATCCTTGTCCCGCTTGGCTTTGCGGTACCCTTCCTCAACCTTCCACTCGATCGGCAGGCCGTGGCAGTCCCAGCCCGGCACGTAACGCACCGCGTAGCCCGCCATGCGGTGGGCGCGGTTGATAACATCCTTGTTGATCTTGTTGAGCGCATGCCCAATGTGCAGGTGCCCGTTGGCGTAGGGCGGACCATCATGCAGGGTAAAGACCGGGCGGCCTTCCGCCTGCTGCTTCAGCCGTTCATCCAGCCCGCTTTCGCGCCATTTTTCAAGCCATTTGGGCTCCTGTTGGGGCAGGTTGCCACGCATGGGAAAAGAGGTCCGTGGCAGAAACACCGTATTGCGATACTGGTCGGCCAGGGTTGTCTTGTCGGGTTCGCTGCTCGATGAGGTCATGGGAGGCTGAGGTCACTTCGGTTCGGGTTCATGCCGTGCGGGCTTTTGGCCCCCACGCCACCTTGGGCGTTACTGTCTTATCAAAAAGGAAAAGCGCAGGGTCAAGCGCCAAACCGGGCTGCACGCCCAACATGGCCCCCGACCATGCCAGTGGGCCTAACTTGGGGTGGGTTGCACGTCCAGCACCAGCCGGGCCTGCGCGGCATCCTGCGCAATCTGGGTTTTAAGGGCATCCAGCCCGTCAAAGCGTTTTTCCTCACGCAGCAGGGCATGGAGCGAAACCGAGAGTTCCTGCCCGTACAGGTCGCCCTCAAAGTCAAACAGATGGGCTTCCAGCCTGCTTTCCTGCCCGTCATTTATGGTCGGGCGGCGGCCAATGTTGGCCACACCATGGTGCGTTCTGCCATCTGGCAGACGGATTGTGACCGCATACACACCCCGCGCGGGTTCAAGGTGGCGGCCAAGCGGAATATTGGCGGTGGGGAAGCCCAGCAACCTGCCGCGCTTGTCCCCGTGCTGGACAACACCGCGAATACACCACAGCCGCCCAAGCTCTCTGGCAGCTTCCTCCGGATAGCCATCCTGCAACAGACGGCGGATACGGGAGGAGGACAGAGGCCCGCCCTGATCAGCCAGCGCCTGTACGGCAGTAAAGCCCATGCCGAGCTGATGGGTCCGTTCCGCCAGAAACGCCACATTACCCCCCCGGCGGTGCCCGAAGGCAAAGTCCGGGCCGCAGCCAACATGGTGCAGGCGCAGGGCGTTATGCAGCACATCTTGCACAAACTGCTCAGCACTCAGTTCGGAAAAGGTCTTGTCAAACCCGATCTGGAACACGTGGCGCACGCCCAGTGCGCGCAGCGCGGCCAGCCGCTCGGTGCTCAGAGTCAGGCGGAATGGCGGGTCCTGCGGCCGGAAGAGTTCGCGCGGATGCGGCTCAAAGGTGACAACGGCAGGCGGCAGGTCCGGCCGGGCAGCAAAAACGGACCGGAGCAGATGGGCATGCCCAAGATGCACACCATCAAAATTACCCAGTGCCGCAGCGCAGCCATAGGCTTCTGCGGGAATGTTCCGCCAGTTGGTGTGCAGGCTGATTGTCATCGACCCATTACGCTCCTTGTGGCAGACCAAACAGGCTGGCGGCCTGCTGCAGGGAGGCCGCAACACGGTGGCGGACACCGGGTACCGTTTTATCCTCGGGGCGGGCAATCTGGCAGACCTGCAACCCGGCCTGCTCGGCGGCTTCCAGCTCGGCCACCACATCGGACAGGAACAGCACATCCGCCGGAACCCAGCCAGCCTTGCGCACAATGGCGCTGTAGCTGGCACTTTCCCTTTTACCCCCCATTTCCAGGTCAAAGAACGCGCTGAACAGGGGCGTTACGTCCCCCTGCTCCGTGTAGCCGTAAATCAGCTTCTGCGCGGCCTGAGAGCCGGAGGAATACACGGCCAGTGTCAGCCCTGCCGCTTTCCATGCCTTTAGGGTCGGCACAACATCGGGGTAGAGGTCAGCCACCAGTTCGCCCTCGCGGTAGCCCTGTTCCCAGCATAGCCCCTGCAGGCTTTTAAGGGGGGCTACCTTGGCATCCGTATCCATCCAGCGTTCAAGCTGTTCTGCGGCTGGCACACCGGGGGCCAGTTCCGCCGTCTGGGCCAGTGCCTGCGCCACCACGGGGTTATCGTGCTGGGCAAGCAGCGCTGGCAGGTGTTTGCGCGCATAGGGGAAGAGAACTTTGTGCACAAAAGCCACCGGCAGGGTGGTGCCTTCAATATCCAGCAGCACCACGCGCGGCGTGATCAAGCCCGTATTCTGAATCATGATCCTGAACTCTTGCTAGCTGGAAAAGGAGGGAAACTGGCGGGCAATATCCGCCCCCGTATACTGGGCCACCCAACCTTCCTTATGGGTAAAGATGCGCAGGGTCACCATATCGGGCTGCGGGCCTGCATCAAACCAGTGCTTATACCCTTCCGGCACGGAAATCAGGTCTCCCTGCGTGCATTCCACGTCATACACCCGGTCCTTGATGTGCATGATGAAGTGACCACCCCCATGCACAAAAAACCGTACCTCGTCCTCACTATGCGTATGTTCGGACAGGAACTTGCTGCGCAGGGCTTCCTTGTTGGGGGTCTGGGCGTTTACGCGCAGCACGTCGGCCGAGCCTGCCCCGGTTTCGCCCATCAGCCTGTCCAGCCAGGGGCGGTAGGTGGCCAGCACGGTGGCTTCATCCGCATCCTTTGCCGGGGGCTGCACGGCATCCCACCGTTCAAAGCGGATGCCAAACGGGGCAAGGGCTGCTGCAATTTCTGCTGCATCGTGGGTCTGCAACAGGGGCACGCCGGGGCGGGTGTCCTCAAACACACTCAGGCTGCTCATATCCCCAGCTTCCTTCTTTCCAGAACACAGGCGAGCAGGAACTCCAGCCCTTCCAGCCGGGCAAGGGCTGCGGCCATGGTCTTGCCCCACACGTACACACCATGCCCACGGATAATGTAGCCTGCAGGCATGTCGGCAAAAAACGGCTCCACCTCACGCGCCAGACGGGCAATATCCTGATCATTGGCAAAAAGCGGTATGCGCACTGCCGCATCATGCGTGTTCTGCCCCTCAAACACTTTCTGAACCTCGTACCCTTCCACAACAAGGGCTGGGGATGGCTCGATCATGGACAGAACGGTGGACGCAACGGAATGACCGTGCAGCACGGCCCCCACGTCGGGCAGCAGGCGGTAAACCTGACAGTGCAGAAGTGTTTCCGCACTCGGCTTGTTATCCGGCTGGTGGGGCTGGCCCGCCAGATCCACGGTAATTACGTCATTCTGGGTTAAAAAACCCTTGTGGCAACCAGAGCGTGTAATGGCGATGCGCCCGTCGGGCAGCCTGCAACTGATGTTGCCTGCCGTAGCGGGCACCCAGCCGCGCGCATCCAGCCGCTGCCCCGCATGCACAATATCCTGCGCGCCGCGGACAAAATCCGTGGTGGCGTTATCCGTCATGATACTGCTGGCCTTCCTCGGCGTTAGTTAGTGCTGGGTGGTCTTGTCTGCTGGGGCGGCGGTGCGCTCGGCAGCAGCGGCAGGGGGAGGCGCAATATGGCCGGAGCCCGCACGGGGGGGGGCGTCATCCATCGGTTCGTCATCAGCCATGTGTTTCTTGAAGGATTTTATGCCCTTGGCCATATCCCCCATGATGGTGCTGATCTTGCCGCCACCACCAAACAACACCAGCACGACCACCAGAACAATAAGCCAGTGCCAGATGCTCAAGCTGCCCATTCCACTCTTCCTTAACCTGATGGCGCGCATGTGCGGCCAGTCTGCTTGCCGTAATCGGCCTTGTACATGAGGGCGAACACGCCGTGATGCAAGTTTTTCCTTTTTAACCCCGCGCAAACGCCCTGTTCAGCTATTTCCGGGGGCATACGGTTCTATAAATCCGTAGGTTGGGTAAACCGTCTTGCCATAGGCATGTGTGGGGGACCACCACACGCGCACGCGCGTCCAGTCATTACGGGGGGATACGTCCTGTACCGGGGCGTGGCGTGTGACCTCACCCGGCTCCCAGTTTGCGTGGTCCACCAGCACCAGACGGTTGCTCCGCACCTCCCTGACCACCGAAACATGGCCCGAAGGCAACCTGTGCGTGGAGCGGAATACAAGCACATCCCCCGCTCTGGGGCGGGAGGCCCGTGCGTACTGCCCCCGCGCCTGCCACCACCATGTTGCGGCATCTCCGCGCAGGTTGATGTCCGAATGTTCCCGCGCATAGGGCGCACACTGCACGGACCCATGCCAGTTACCGCCCCCCGTACAGGCCGCCAATAACGGCAGCAGGGCAAGGCATGACCAGCCCGCCCTCACGACTCGGCCCTCAGGCGGTCCATCCACTCCTCCGCTTCCTCGTGCTGCATTTCCAGCACACGCTGGGCCACATCGCGCGCAAAACCTGCCCGGGCGAGCACACCCAGCGCCCTGTTCCGCCGGGCCATGCCTGTGGCTTCGTCCTCATCTTCCATGGCGGGTTCGGTGGCAAAGGGGCCAAGCCTGCGCTTGCGCGCCAGCACCAGTGCGGCACAGAGTTCCTGCTCGGCTGCACTCAGGGTGCCTACAGCCATATCCAGTGCTTCATTGCGCACCTGTGGCGCCACACCTTTTGCAGCCAGATGCGCCTGCACCGCACGGGCCGAACGCCCCGAGCGCACAAGCCTGCGCACGCGTGAGCGGGCAAACACCGCGTCATCCACCGCACCAAGGCGCACCATATCCTCCACCACTGCACTCACAACGGAGTGCAGTCCGGCGGCGTGCTCTGCCACGCTCTCCGCACAATCCCCTGCCCTCTGGGCTTTTTGTGCCCAGCGGGCAACACGGCGCAGCAGAACCTGCTCCAGCCCCTGCCGGGTCGTGCCAAACCGGGCCAGATGCGCCAAGGCGGCCTCCCGCAGAGTAGAGCGCTGCGGAGGTGGGCAGGTAAAGGAAGGAGGCACGGTCTTGTCCATTACGGAAGATAGTATGCCCATGTCGCACCTTTGCGCCACTACGCGCTCGCGCTTAAATTGCCATGCTGCATATTTGACATGCAAAGTATTCAATACAGAAGTTTGACACCCGCAACATGAACACGGCATTATGGCGCCATGCGCAACGGGCCGCCCGCTCCACCCTTGTACGGTAGCGGGCGTTTTTTGTTTTGCGCTGTTCCAGATTCCCTCATTCAGGTTTGATAACCACCAACGTAAAGACCAGATTCCATGATTCCTCCCCTGATGCCGACCTATAAGCGTGCCGACCTCGCCTTTGAGCGGGGCGAAGGCTCCTGGCTGTACGCATCGGACGGGCGACGATTCCTGGACTTTGCTGCGGGCATTGCCACCTGCTCCATTGGTCACGCGCACCCGCATCTGGTGGAAACCATAAGCCAGCAGGCCGGACGGGTTATGCATGTGTCCAACCTGTTCCGCATTCCGCAGGCGGAAAAACTGGCCGAACGGCTTGTGGCCAACACGTTTGCCGATAGCGTGTTCTTCTGCAATTCCGGTGCGGAAGCCAACGAAGGCATGGTCAAGATGGCCCGCCGCGCCCAGATGCTGGCAGGCCACCCCGAGCGGACCCAGATCATCTGCATGGATGGTGCATTCCATGGCCGGACACTGGCCATGCTCTCCGCCACCGGCAACCCGAAATATCTGGAAGGGTTTGGCACGCCGGTCACTGACTTTGTGCATGTACCCTTTAATGACCTTGAAGCCGTAAAGGCCGCCATTACCCCGCGCACCGCAGCGGTTATGCTGGAGCCCATTCAGGGGGAAAGCGGCATCAAGCGCGCCAGCGTGGAATATCTGCGTGCCCTGCGCGCCCTGTGCGACCAGACAGGCGTACTGCTTGCCCTTGATGAGGTGCAAAGTGGTGTTGGCCGTACAGGCCGCCTGTTTGCCCACCAATGGGCCGGCATTACGCCCGATGTCATGAGCACGGCCAAGGGGCTTGGCGGGGGTTTTCCCATCGGGGCCATTCTGGCGACCGAGACTGTGGCCAAAGCCATGACCGCAGGCACGCACGGCACCACCTTTGGCGGTAACCCGCTGGCCTGCGCTGCCGCCAACGCGGTGCTGGACGTGCTGCTCGCCCCCGGCTTTATGGATCAGGTCTGTGCCCGTGCCGCCCTGCTGGACGAACTGCTGGACAGTCTGGTGGCCGATGCGCCCGACGTGTTTGAACAGCGCCGTGGCCTTGGCCTGCTGATTGGCCTGCGCTGCGTACCCGCAGTGGGCGACGTACAGACCGCCGCCCAGAATGCTGGGCTCCTGTGCGTCACGGCGGGGGACAACGTCCTGCGCCTTGTGCCGCCCCTGACCGTAACGGAAGAAGACTGCCGCAAGGCCGTAGCCATGCTGGTGCAGGCCGTAACAACGCTGCGCACCCACCCTGATAACAAAAACAAGACAGTTCTGGAGACAACCCCATGAGTGCGGCTCTTTCCACCTCCTCCATTACGCCGGTGCAGACGGGGCTCCGCCACTTTCTCGACCTCAAGGATCTGGACGGGGCAACCCTGCGCCAGATTCTGGACGTTGCCAGCAGTATGAAGCGGATGCAGCAGAACCGCCGCTTCCCGCTCCACCCCCGCCAGCCTCTGGCGGGGCGCCAGCTCGGGCTTATTCTCTCCAAGCCTTCCACCCGGACCCGCGTCTCCTTTGAAGTGGGCATGCGCCAGCTTGGGGGGGATGCCGTTGTGCTCAGCCCGCAGGACATGCAGATCGGGCGGGGGGAAACACTGGCCGATACAGCCCGTGTGCTCTCCCGCTTTGTGGATGCCATTGTGCTGCGGACGGGTAACACCACCAACCTGCACGAACTGGCACGCTGGAGCACAAGCCCAGTCATTAACGGGCTGACCCCGGACTCCCACCCTGTGCAGATTCTGGCCGACATCATGACGTTTGAGGAACATCGCGGCCCCGTGCGTGGCCGCACGTTTGCCTGGACGGGTGACGGCAACAACGTTCTGGTCTCCCTGATCGAAGGGGCCGTGCGCTTTGGCTTCAAGCTTCGGGCGGCAACTCCGGCCAAAATGAAGCCCCCGCAGGCTGTGCTGGACTGGGCCCGGCAGGAAGGCGGCGATGTGGAATGGATGGAAGACCCCCGCGCTGCGGTGGAAAAGGCCGACTGCATTGTAACGGACACGTGGGTCAGCATGTCCGACTCGCACGAGGAGGCCGCTTCCCGCATGGCACGGCTTGAACCCTACCGCGTGGATGCAAAATTGATGGCGCAGGCCGCCCCCGATGCCCTGTTCATGCACTGCCTGCCTGCCCATATTGGGGAGGAAGTGACGCAGGACGTGTTTGAAGGCCCGCATTCCGTTGTGTTTGACGAGGCCGAAAACCGACTGCACGCCCAGAAGGGCATTCTGGCATGGACAATGGGGGGGGCTAACTGGACCTCCTTTGGCAAGGAATAAGCAGATGTGCGATGCGGAAAAACCCGTAACACCCACAACAACGGAAGAAACACCCTCCGTTCCCGGCTGGGTTGAACCGGCGCTGGACACCATTCTGGCTACCCTTCCCTTTGCTGCGGACAAGCTGGCCCCCTTGCGCGCGTCGTATCTGGACTGTCTGGCCGGGTGTGGGCGCGCGGGAGATCTGGATATGGAGCACGACGCATGCCGCAAGGGCTTCCTGCGCGCGTTGGTTGACACGCTGGGCCTGGCCCCCGATGCGACCCGCACGCTTGAACAGCAGCTTGAAAAACTCGAACTGGATATTTCCGCTCAGGTCTGAGCCGCCCCTATGCTCCCTGCCGCAGGCCCCACCCTGCGGCAGGGAGAGGCAGGACCTTGATGTTTATGTTGGCAGGATAGAACGTTTTTATGGAAAAACCGGCTTTTCTCGACCGTGACCGCCCCGATGTGCCCGGTCTGGTGGTTCCGGGCGGTGTAACGCCCTTCTATCTGGCAGGTCGCCCGGTCCGTGGGCGACTGATCCGCCTTGGCGTGCTGGCCGATGCCATGCTGACCCGCCATGACAACCCCGATCAGGTTACCGCCCTAGCGGGCAAGGCGCTGGCTCTGGTGGCGGCACTGGCCTCCGCCCTTAAATTTCAGGGGTCATTCTCCCTCCAGATCAAGGGTGATGGCCCGGTTTCCATGCTGGTGGCAGACTGCACGCATGATGGTGCCCTGCGCTTTTATGCCCGTTCGGATGAAGACGCGCTGAACGCCCTGCTGGCCCAGAACCCCACCCCCACGGACAGGGAACTGCTGGGGAATGGCTACCTTGCCCTGACGGTTGACCAGGGGGCGGACATGGAGCGCCACCAAGGTATTGTGGAAATTGCGGGCGATGACCTGTCCGCCATGGCCACCCATTACTTTGCCACGAGCGAGCAGCATGCCTGCTGGATCATGCTGGCATGCAAAATGACCGATGCGGGCTGGCGCTCTGGCGCACTCGTGCTCGAACGCATTGCAGGGGAAGGTGGCACGGCCGAAGCCGAGCTGACCACGCCTGACGGCACAACCCACGACGACACCGCATGGGAGACAGCGACCATTCTGGCAACCACGCTCAGCGTGGGTGAACTGCTCGATGATACCCTGCCCGGCCCCCAGCTTTTACACCGCCTGTTCCATGAGGAAGATCTGCGTGTCAGCCAGTCCCGTGCTCTGGCGTTTGGCTGCCGCTGCTCGCGCGCAAGACTGGTGGAGGTGCTCCAGCACTTCCCCGAAGATGATCTGGACCACATGTGCGTGAACAATGACACCATCGTTATGACCTGTGAGTTCTGTAACAAGGATTTTCATTTTCCGCGCAGGGACATCGCCTCCGCCACAAGCTGAGCGCCTTGTTTGTAACGCATGGTTGACGCAGCCCCACGCTGGGGGCCTGCGTTGGATTATTTCAGTCGGCTGTTCAAGAGGTTGTGCATGATGCCGTTCCCCCGTATGCGCCTTTCCCATCTGGTTGCCGCTTTTGTGCTGCCAGCAGCACTTGCCGGGTGCGCAGACCAGCCCCAGCCAACCCGGTTTGCGCCGCTGAGCTATGAGTATCTGGGCCAGATTCACCTGAACGTGGCCACGCTGGATGTGGTGGACAATTCCGTAGCCAACCCGGAACCGGGGGATATTGGTTACAAATCCCCCTCCCCGCCCGACCACACACTACGGCAGATGGCGGCAGACCGACTGATCGCAACAGGCAATGCGGCAGCGGCCAGCACCGCCCATTTTGTTATTGACCGTGCGTTTATCCTGCACCAGCCCGGCGGCACGCTGGACGGGCAGATGGATATTCATCTGGACATCCTCAACCCCGAAGGCAGGCGCGTGGCGACTGCCTCCGCACAGGCAACCCAGACCCTTCACCCCGATCCTTCGCAGGATGTGGAAAGCCCGGCCAATCTGTACGAAATTACAAAAGACATGATGCAGACCATCAATGTCGAATTTGAGTACCAGATCCGCCATTCCCTGAACAAATGGCTGGTGGATGCGGGGGGCACCCCCATGAACAACGCCATCCAGACCCAGCCCCTGACAGGCGCACCGGATGCAACAGCCCCGGTACCTTCCGCTGCCGCGGTATCCCCCCCTGCAGCAGACACAATGTCTGACACCAAAAGGCTGACCGAGCTGCCATCTGCGGGAACACCCCCTGCAAATGTTAGTGTAGACTCTGCCAGCACGGACACCGCCTCCAGCGCAGCCCAATCCAGCACGCCAGCACCCGCACAGGCACAGGCACAGGCGGCACCGCAGGAGAGTGAACCCAGCGCCATCTTCCCCGCCGGGACGGATGACACCCCTGCTCCGGCCAAAACCCTTTCCCCCAAAGCGGGTTTTTTAACCCTGCCCGCCAGCAAAAAAACACGCTAACTCCGGCTCCACCGGCATCTGGCCCGCCCCCATGCACCACAAAGGTCATGGGGGATGTGAGCAACCGTGCAGCCAGCCCGCCAGAGCAACATAAAAAGCGGCACGATGCCCCAGACCCTTTTTTCCGACCCTGATGACATTGCAAACGGACTGCCGGTTAAGGAGATTCTCCCCCAGCTCCGCGCGGTTCTGGCGGCAGAGCCCACAGCCGAACGCCCTGCCAGCGCCATTGTGGTGGCACCTCCGGGGGCAGGCAAAACCACGTCCATTCCCCCTGTGCTGGCAGCCAGCGCGTGGCGGGGCGAGAGCGGGCGGATTATCATGCTCGAACCCCGCAGACTGGCCGCCCGCGCCGCCGCCCAGCGCATTGCCAGCCTGATGGGGGAAGAGGCAGGCGGGTTTGTGGGCTACCGCACCCGCATAGACAGCGCCGTTTCTGCCCGCACCCGTATTGAGGTACTGACCGAAGGACTGTTCCTGCGCCGCCTGCTGGGGGACCCCATGCTGGAGGATGTCGCCTGCGTTATTCTGGACGAGGTGCATGAACGTTCTCTGGAGGCGGATCTCGCCCTTGCGTTCTGCCTGGACCTGCAACGCACCCTGCGGCCAGACCTGCGGCTTGTCGCCATGTCCGCCACCGCCGAAACCGAACGGCTGGCCAGCCTGATGAACGCCCCCGTGCTGACCAGCGAGGGCCGTATGTTCGCGCTGGAAGTCCACCATGCCAAAAAGGACATTCCCACCCTGCGCGACATAGCCCCCGCCACGGCTGCGGGCATACGGCAGGCACTGGCGGAAACCACGGGGGATATTCTGGCCTTTTTGCCCGGCACGGGAGAAATCCGGCGCACGGCCCAGTTGCTGGACGGCATCAGTGCGACTGTCCTGCCCCTGCATGGGGAGTTGCACCCCGCAGAACAGGCCCGTGTGCTACGCCCGGCCGATAACGGGGAGCGCCGCGTTATTCTGGCCACATCCATTGCGGAAACATCGCTGACCGTACCGGGTGTGCGTGTGGTAGTGGATTGCGGTTACCGCCGCGCGCCACGGTTTGATGCCGGGGCCGGACTTTCCCGCCTGGATACACTGCGTATTTCCCGCGCGGCAGCACGCCAGCGGGCCGGCCGCGCAGGGCGCGAAGCACCGGGCACGGCCTATTGCCTATGGAGCGCCAGCACACAGCGCGCCATGCCCCAGCATGACCGCCCCGAAATTCTGGAAGCTGATCTGGCAGATTATGTTCTGGCCACAGCCTTGTGGGCTGATACGGTTGGAACAAGTGAGCCATTACCCCTACCCGACCAGCCCCCCGGCAGCGCGGTTGCCGCTGCGCGGGAGCTGCTGGAACAACTGGGAGCACTGGATCAGGCGGGGCATATTACCCCACTTGGCAAACGCATGGCCCAGCTTGGCACACACCCCCGCCTTGCCGCCATGCTTTTGGCGGCGCGTACGGGGGAGGAGGCCGCCATGGCAGCCAACCTTGCCGCCCTGCTTGAAGAGCGCGATCCCCTGCGCCCACGCCACACAGCCCACGGCAAGCCCCCCATAACACCCCCTGCCGATATAGGGTTAAGGCTGGACCTGATTGCAGGCGAAGACCACCCTGATGCAGACCGCGCCGCCCTGAGCCGCATACGGCTGGCGGCAAAGCGGTTCCGCTCCCGGCTGAATGTTCCCCAGCACCTGCCTGCGCAGGGCAACCCCGCCGCCCTGCTGGCAGCAGGCTTCCCTGACCGGATAGCCCTATGCCGGGGAGAACCGGGCAGCTACCGGCTGGCCAATGGCAGCAATGCGCGCCTCCGGCGTGATGATGGGCTAAGCCCCCACCGCCTGCTGGCCGTGGCCGGGCTACACCTGCGCACCGCCGCCGAAATACGACTGGCAGCACCGCTGGACCTGAACGACCTGCCCCCCACCCTGCTGGCCCGTACGCAGGAGCAGGTTGAAACCACGCTCGACCCCGTATCTGGCAATATTCTGGCCCGCAGGCGCACACGCATTGGCTGCCTTGTGCTCAAGGACAGGACCGAAAAAGTTAAGCCGGAGGAAGCCGCAGCCCTTCTGCTGCTCCATGTGCGCGACAACCTGGAAAACGCCCTGAACTGGACAGAGGCCGTAAAGCAGTTGCAGGCCCGCGTTGCTCTGGCCCGGAGCGTGCACACCACGCCAGAATCCGCTGGCAGCGCGCAGGAGGAAGAACCAGCCTGGCCCGATTTTGCCTCCCCGGCTCTGGCGCAGACTGTGGCGGACTGGCTGGCCCCTTATATGGAAGGCCGCAACTCCGTTGCTGCCATGAAGGAACTGGATGTGCACACCCTGCTGCGCAACCTGCTGACATACACCCAGTACCAATGGCTGGAGCGGGAACTGCCAACACACCTACCCTTCCCCGGTGGACGGGCAGAGGTGGATTACACCCAGCCCGTACCCGTGGCCTCGGCCCGTGCGCAGGTTTTTTATGGCACGGAACAAACGCCTCTACTGGCAGGCGGGCGGGTACCCCTGCGGCTGGCTCTTCTTTCCCCCGCCGGGCGGCCACAGGCCATTACGGCGGACCTTGGCGGGTTCTGGCAAGGGGGATGGGCGGATATGCGCAGGGATATGCGCGGCCGCTACCCCCGCCACGACTGGCCCGAAAACCCGGCCCTTGCCCCGGCAAAACCGCGCACACGCCCAAGCTAGGGCAAAGCTTCCCCAATCCCATGGGGGCATCGCCTACAGGCACCAGCCCCAGAGCCCTGCAAACTTGTGCGACATATGCCCCCAACCCAGCCCCAATATGGCTGGGCCGTAACCACAGGGAGCGGCATTGCACCCGCCTCTGCGCCCCCGCGATGTGAAAAAGAACAGGAAAAAAGGGTTCGGGTCAGCAGCATGGTTGCGCAACTGCGCCAAACATGGCCTAAAGTTCATATGCTTGGCTCCATGGCACCGCACCTTATGAACAGACTGTTGCAAGGCCTGCCCTGTGTGGCCGTGGCCTATCTGTGCTGCACACCGCTCCTGAGCACCGGAGAAGCCCGCGCTGGCACGCTGCCTTCCTTTGCGCCTGCCACACCCCTTGTAACCTCTGGCCCGGTCAGCTTTGCCCCGCTTGTGCGCAAGGTTGTGCCTGCCGTGGTCAATATTGCCGTCACGCGGGATGATTTTGCCGCAGACAGCCACCACAAGCTCCCCTCCTCCGTTAAAGGCACACCATTGGAGCGGCGTTACCGCGAGCGCATGCGCCACCATGGGGATGAACTGCTGGAGGCCGGGTCCGGTTTTTTGATCGACCCCAGCGGTTTTATCGTAACCAACGGCCATGTGGTGGAAGATGCGGACACCATTACCGTCTCACTCGTCAGCGGTAAGGAGTTTACGGCAACGCTGGTGGGCATGGACCCGCTGACAGATATTGCCGTTATCAAAATTACCAGCCCCGAGGCCCTGCCCTATGTGGAATGGGGAGATAGCCGACAGGTACAGGTAGGGGACTGGATTATGGCGGCGGGTAACCCGTTTGGTCTGGGTTCTTCCGTAACCGCTGGCATAGTCTCCGCCCGTGGGCGCGATATAGGAAGCAGCCCGTTTGATGACTTTTTGCAACTTGATGCGCCCATAAACCCCGGCAACTCCGGTGGCCCGACCTTTAACCTTGCCGGGCAGGTTGTGGCACTCAACACCGCCATTGTTTCCCCCACCGGGGGGTCTGTGGGGCTCGGGTTTTCCATTCCGTCCGAAATTGTCATTCCCATTGTGGAAACCCTGCGCCAGACCGGGCACATAGACCGTGGTTGGCTGGGTGCAACGCTGGATGATGTTCTGACCCACAATGGCGCCAAGGTTACCGAGGTGGACCGCAACAGCCCCGCAGCGCATGGCGGGCTCCGCAAAGGCGATGTTATTACCATGCTCAACGGGGAGCATGTGGACACCGCCCGCGCCATGATCCGTGCCATCGCTGCCGCCAAACCGGGGAGCGAGGCGGCCTTGGCCATCATGCGCAACGCCCACCCGCAAACGCTGACCATACATGTCGGCCTGCGCCCTTTATCAGAGGATGGCGGGTTCCATTAACCCCGCCATCTGGCCGTACTGGCCCTGACCATCAGATCATGGCCAGTGGCTCCTTACTGGCTGGGGGCGCAAAGGCAGCATCCAGTTCCGCCAGATCCTGCGGCACCAGCCTGAGTTCCGCCGCAGCTACGTTAAGGCGCATATGCGCAGGGCTGCCTGCCTTGGGAATGGCAAGCACATTGGGCTGGCGCAGCACCCAGGCCAGCGCAACCTGCGCAGGCGTTGCCGCACCAAGCGATGTTGTATGCCGCGCCGCCACCCGCGCCAGCGCAGGATGGGCCAGCAGCGCACCCCCCTGCCCTATGGGGGAATAAGCCATAGTCACAACCCTGCGCTGCCTGTCCGCCTGTAGCAGGTCATACTCCACGCCCCGGTGTTCCAGACTGTACAGCACCTGATTGGCCGCGCACTCCCCGGGCCGGGAGCAGCCTTCAAGGTCGCGCATATCGTCAGTATCAAAGTTGGAAACACCCCAGTAGCGGATCAGCCCTTCGCGCTGGAGGGTGCGGAAGGCCTCCACGGTTTCGGCCAGTGGCACGCTGCCGCGCCAGTGCAGGAGGTACAGGTCCAGCCTGTCTGTACCCAGATGCCTGAGCGAACGGCGGCAGCTTTGCGCAACCCCTTGGGTGGAAGCATTGCTCGGCAGCACCTTGCTGACCAGAAAAACCTGTTCACGCATAGGGGCTATGGCCTCCCCCACCAGTTTTTCCGACCGGCCATTGCCGTACATTTCCGCCGTATCCACAACCTGTATGCCCTGCTCCACCGCATAACGCAGGCTTGCTATCTCCTCCTCCCTGCGGGCAGGGGTGTCGCCCATATTCCATGTTCCAGCACCCAGTGCAGGCAGGATTGTGCCATCTGGCAGGGTTATGGTTTGAACCATTACGGGTTTCTCCTTGTATCCTCGGGCCATCAGGCAGCATAGAACAGCGCAGGACCATGCTCTGTTCCGCCCCACGGCAAGACTGTTATAGTGGATATATGACCCAGATCGGCTTTTACCACCTGACCCGCACCAGCCTGACAGAAGCCTTACCCATGCTGCTGACCCGCACGCTGGACAGTGGGCAAAAAGCGGTTGTGTGGTGCACGGACAAACCCGCGCTGGATGAACTGGACAAAACGCTCTGGCAGATTGCCACCCCGCGCTGGCTGCCCCATGGCAGTGCGGGCATAGCCTGCCCCGACCTGCAACCCATATGGCTGAGCACTGGGGATGACTGCCCGAACGAGGCGCGTTTTCTGTTTTTAACGCAAAACCGGCACTGCGCGGACCCGGCCCGCTTTGAGCGGATATTCGACCTGTTTGACGGGCATGACGAAAGTGCGGTTACCGCCGCCCGTGCACGCTGGGCACAGGCCCACAAGGCGGGACACGACCTTGCATACTGGCGGCAGGAAGATAAGGGCTGGAAGCGCGCCCGCTAAAAACCCGCCTGCCTGTATAACCGGGCAGGCGGAAGCAGAAATGCTCAGCCCTGCTCAAACCCGTTGCGCACAAAGCGGTCAAGCAGGCGCACACCAAAGCCGGTTGCCCCTTTGGGCTGACCGTTTTTGGCTTTGCTGGCCCAGGCAACCCCGGCAATATCCAGATGTGCCCAAGGGGTTTCACCCACAAAGCGCTTGAGGAACTGTGCTGCGGTAATGGAACCACCAGCCCGGCCACCGCTAATGTTCTGCATATCCGCAATATCGGACTTCAGCAGGGCATCGTATTCCTTGCCCAAAGGCATGCGCCACAGCTTTTCGCCCGTAAAGGCACCGGCATCAGCCAGCCCCACGGCCAGATCATCATCATTGGAGAACAGGCCCGCGTATTCGTGGCCAAGCCCCACAATGATCGCCCCGGTCAGGGTTGCAAGGTCCACCATAAGGCGCGGAGCAAACCGGTCCCGCGCGTACCACAGCACATCGGCCAGAACCAGACGGCCCTCGGCATCGGTATTGAGCACCTCAATTGTCTGGCCAGAGGCGCTGCGCACCACATCCCCCGGACGCTGGGCCGTGCCGGACACCATGTTTTCCACCAGCCCCACAACACCCACGGCATTAACCGGGGCCTTGCGCAGTGCAAGCGAGGCCATAAGCCCGGTGACCGTTGCGGCACCGGCCATATCCCACTTCATGTCTTCCATGCCGGCGGCGGGCTTGATGGAAATACCACCCGAGTCAAAGGTCACGCCCTTGCCAATAAAGGCTACGGGGGCGTCCCCTTCCTTGCCGCCATTCCAGCGCATGACCACTGTACGCGGCTCGTTAGCACTCCCCTGCGCCACACCCAGCAGAGCCCCAAAGCCCAGCTCGGTCATGGCGGCAACGTCAAGCACCTCTACCTCCAGCCCATGTGCACGCAGGGTTGTGGCGCGCTCGGCAAACTCGACCGGGTTAAGCACATTGGCCGGTTCGCTCACCAGATCACGCGTTAGCACAACGCCGCGGGCAACGGCCTGCAGGGACGGCCAGAGTTCCTCTGCCGCACCCACATGCGCGCCCAGCACGGACAGTTCGGCCAGCTGGTGTTTTTTGTCGTCTTCTTTTTTGGTCTGGTAGAGGCCAAAATGGTAGGCACCCAGCACGGCACCCAAAGCCACATGGGCCGCCAGCGCGCCAGAAAGATCGCCTACAGCCACAGCCGCTTTTGGCGCACGCGCCAGCAGGGAGGCCGCAAGCCCGCCAGCCTTTTCCGCCACCCATGCGTCCACATCACCAGCTTTGCCAATGCCGACCAGCACAATACGTTCAAAACTGTCAGATGGTGCCAGCACAACACAGCTTGTGCCGTCCTTGCCCTTAAACCCCTCCGCCTTGGCCGCACGGCTGAGAGCGCCCTGCGTTGCGGCATCAAAGTTCTGAAAAACAGTTGGGTGCGCATCCCCTTCGGGCACCAGAATGGCCAGCGCGCCTGCCGTGGACTCTACCTGAGTGGAAAATGAAATCTGTAGCATGATTTGACCAATCTCCCTGAAAACCACATCTATTCTGCCTAAGTCCCCCACCCTGTCTTGGCAATAGCCAGAGCCGCCCCCACGCCCCGATTGCACGATAAACACCAACACCCCACCACAGGGCATGACGGCGGCCCCAAGCTGGCGTATGCTAGGGCCATGAGCACCCTTGCAGATACAGACCTGCTGGCCCTTGCCGCCAGACTGGCCAACGAAGCCGCCGAAATCATCCGCACCATTCGCGCGCGGGGTTTTGAGACCGTGACCAAAACCGACTCCTCCCCCGTAACGGAGGCGGACCACGCGGCAGAGGCCCATATTCTGCGCGGGCTGCGCGCGGCCACACCCGATATTCCCGTTATTGCGGAAGAAGAAGTTGCCGCAGGCCTGCAAGCCTATGCCACCCCGGCCTACTGGCTGGTGGACCCGCTGGACGGCACGCGGGAGTTTGCCGCCGGGCGGGACGATTTTACCGTCAATATCGGCCTTGTGCGCAATGGCCATGCCGCACTGGGGGCCATGGCCCTGCCAGCCTACCACCAGCTTTACACAGGGGGCGTGGGTCTGGGCGCACACCGGCTGGACAAAAACGGGCTACAGGCCATTCATGTCCGCACGGCTCCTGCTGAAGGACTGAGCGTTCTGGCATCCCGCCATCATGCGGATGACACCCGTCTGGCCGAATACCTGAATGGCAAAAAAATTGCGCATCTGGGCAATATCGGGTCAGCCGTAAAGTTTGCCCGCGTGGCAGAAGGGCTGGTTGATCTGTACCCCCGCCTCGGCCCCACCATGGAGTGGGACACAGCCGCCCCACAGGCCATTGTGGAAGCCGCGGGCGGCCAGATTACGCTACTGGATGGTTCCCCCCTTGTTTATGGCAAAACAGGCTGGAAAAACCCTCCCTTTGTCTGTACCGGAGCGCTATAAACAGGGCAGGCCAACCGTAGCCCCTTTACGCAGGGGTCTCCTGTTGCCAAAACATTGCAGCCTCACTGATCGGCCTACGGATTGCGCCCTGTTGCCATGAGAACACCATGACCAGACGTCTGGATGCCACCCAAAGCGGCATTGCCACTGCTGCCAGCATTCTGCGGGCTGGCGGCCTTGTGGCCTTTGGCACGGAAACCGTTTACGGCCTTGGGGCAGATGCCAGCCAGCCGCAGGCGGTCGCCCGGATTTTTGAAGCCAAGAACCGCCCGCGCTTTAACCCGCTGATCAGCCATTTTGCCAATGCACAGGCGGCGTTTACGCAGGTGGTCCCCAATGCCATGGCCCACAGGCTGGCGCAGGCGTTCTGGCCGGGGCCACTTACACTCATTCTCCCCCGCGCACCGGGGGCAAGCATTAGCGATCTGGCGGCAGATGGCCTTGCCAGCCTTGCCGTGCGCGTACCCGCCAATGCCACAGCCCTTGCACTGCTGGAACAGGCGGACCGCCCCATAGCCGCTCCTTCGGCCAACCGCTCCGGCCGCATCAGCCCCGTGGACGCAGCCCATGTGCTGGAGGAACTGGACGGCCGGATAGACGCCGTGCTGGACAGTGGCCCCTGCACCGTGGGGGTGGAAAGTACCGTGGTGGACCTGACAGACCCGAACACCCCCACCCTGCTGCGCCCCGGTGGCATAACGCTGGAAGAGCTTGTCGCCATCTGCCCGCACATAAGCCTGCCGCAAACCACAAGTGATGTGGCCCCACATTCCCCCGGCCGCATGGTCTCGCATTACGCGCCGCACCTGCCTGTACGGCTGAATGCCTTGCAGGCCGAGCCGGACGAGGCCCTGCTGGCATTTGGCGCCACCCGCCCCACCCTTGCCCCGCTGGTATGGAACCTGAGTGCTGCCGGGAACCTGGAAGAAGCCGCGGCAAGGCTGTTTACCGGCCTGCGCACACTGGACCGCGAAGGGCAGACCCTTGGGTTGCGCCGCATTGCCGTGCAGCCCATACCCCAGCACGGTCTGGGCCGTGCCATACAGGACCGCCTGAACCGCGCGGCAGCCCCCCGTCCGCAGGACGGAACAGAAGACATGGCACCATGACCGAGATTGATCCCAAGGAACTCAAAATCCTGTCGGACATTCTGGCACTTGTGCTTGAAGACAACCCCGGCCAGTCAGACACGGCCCTACAGGCCCTGCGCAACCGTGCCCGCAAGAACAGCACAACCGGGGGAGCGCTCAAAAACCTGTTCCAGACCATTGCGGTCAATCCATCCAAGGCCAAAAGCACAACCCGCCAGACTGGCACGCGGGCTTCTGCCAGCAAGGCCAAAACAACCGACATGCCGGACCAGTACCGCGTGCAGCTGCGCGAAATGGCCGACAGCATTACCCGGCTGGACCGCAACCTGCGCGTTGCCTATTCCCAGAACGAAACACTTAAATCCGAACTCTACCTGACCCAGAAATCCCGCGCGGAACTCCAGACCCATCTGGCAACACTTCAGGCCACCAAACGCACCCAGAAGCCACTCGCCATTGCCATTAGCCTGCTGGTTGGCATGCTGGTGGGGGTTGCGGGGTCTCAGGCCGTGCATGCCCTGTGGCCTGCGCCACCACCGGCCCATACCATGGCCGACAACAGCCATTATCTTTACTAACGGGTCGCCCGACCGCGCGTTCAATTTTGTCTTTTTGTGCTTTTGCAGGGAAAACCAGAGCCATGCCACAAACGCCCCTCCCCCCGTCCTTACATGATGCGCTGGTGCAGATCCTTGGCCCTTCGGGTGTTCTGACCAACCCGGCGGATACAGAGGCGTTCTGTGTGGACTGGCGCGCCCTCTACCACGGCCATTGTGCCGCAGTGCTACGCCCGGCCAACACGGAGGAGTGTGCAAAAGCCGTGGCCCTGTGCCACGCACACAATGTGCCCATGGTGCCACAGGGGGGCAATACCAGCATGGTCGGGGGCGCAACCCCGGATTCGAGCGGGCGGGCCGTTGTTATTTCCACCACCCGCATGAACCAGATCCACACGATTGACCATGCGGACCTGACCATGACCGTGGATGCAGGGGTTACCCTTAAAGCAGCACAGGATGCGGCAAGTGCTCAGGGGCTATTGCTCCCGCTTTCCATCTCGTCCGAAGGGTCGGCTGATATTGGCGGGATTCTGGCCACCAATGCAGGTGGCAACAACACGGTGCGCTACGGCAATGCCCGCGAGCTGGCTCTGGGGCTACAGGCCGTGCTGCCCGATGGCAATGTGCTCAACCTGATGCGCAAGCTCCGCAAGGACAACACAGGGTATGCGCTGCGCCAGCTGCTGGTTGGCTCGGAAGGCACTCTGGGCATTATTACGCAGGCGGTCATCCAGCTTCAGCCTGCCCCGCGCTCGCGCGAGACGGCACTTTGCGCGGTGGAAAACCCACAGGGTGCACTCAACCTGTTTGCGGCCTTCCGCAAGCAGGACCCCTCCGCCATTCATGCGTTCGAGTTCATGTCCGGCACGTCCATGGCGCTGGTCAATGCACTGATTGATGGTGCCGCCCTGCCGCTGGAAGCCCCGGCCCCGGCCTATGTGCTGGTGGAACTGGCCAGCCCCCGCGCCGATGACAGCCTACGCAGCCTGATGGAAGATGTGCTGGGAAGCGCACTGGAAGACGGGCTGGTAACAGACGCCGTTCTGGCTGAAAGCGAAAGCCAGCGCCAGAGCCTGTGGATGATCCGTGAAGAACATGCCGAGGCACAAAAACGCGCAGGGGCATCGGTCAAGAACGACGTCTCCGTTCCACTGGCAGCCATACCGGAGTTTATCGAAGCGGCCACCAAAGCCTGCGAAGCCCTTATTCCGGGTATTCGGGTTGCGCCCTTTGGCCATATTGGCGACGGCAACATCCACTTTAATCTGGTGCAGCCCGAAGGTGCGGACCCCGCAGCATTTCTGGCGCAGGACCACGCCATGATGGATACGGTGGCCGAAATCGTGCGTAAGCTGGGCGGGTCTTTCTCGGCCGAACATGGGGTCGGCCAGCTTAAAACCTACATGATGCCATCCTGGCGTGGGGGTGCGGAACTGCAAACCATGCGCCGGATTAAAGCGGCACTGGACCCGCAGGACCTTATGAACCCCGGTAAGGTTTTACCCCCCGCTCAGGCATAATCCGTTACAGGACCGGGGGCATGGCCGCCCACGCCTTCGGTCCATCCCGGCACGGGCCTGCAACCCATGCAGGCACAAACACTGCCCCACACGGACTAAGGGCTTTATTGCCCCCGTGAAGAAAAAGACAGTGTTGGATACCAAAAGCACAGTATTTGTAAAATAAAAGCGGGCAGAACAATCAGGCCGGGGTCAAACCCCACCATGATCATTGCAAGGCCCGTGAGTATAGGGGCCGCAGCCCGCTCAACTCTGGCCCCTTGCGGTGTGTTGCAGGCCAGAACGGAACACACCCCCCCAACCCCCAGTGCCGCGGCCGCCATAACGGCATAAAGCGGGTGGCTTGTAGCCTGCGGCAACAGGCCATCATGCACACTGGAAAGGGAGGACATGTCAGACGACCAGCCTGCCAGCCCGAACAGAAAGCTGAATGGCAGCACAAGCACGCCAAACACATCGCGCAGCAGGCCGACAAAGCCCATAACAACAGGGGGCAGCACAACACAGGCCACGCCCAGAGCCACGTCCAGAACCAGCAGAGCCAGAGCAGGTGTGGCGGTATTATTTTTCATGGTGGGGAACCCCTTGGCGCAAGGTCAGGGATTAATCCTTCCACCATTTAACGGGCTGGGGCTCTTCTACCCTGACCTCTGCTTCAACCACTTCAGGTTCCTTGCGGGGGCGGCCACGGGGTTTGGCGTCCAGCTGGCGGCGCAGAGCGGCTATTTCGGCCTCCTGTTCTTCCATCTGGCGGCGACCGGCACGAATTTCGCGCCCGGCAAGGGCCAGTTCGGCTTCCCGTTCGGCCAGTTTGTTTTTCTGCTCGGCAATCAGGGCATCCGCATGGCCGATGCGCGTGGTCAACCCGCGCTGGGCCGCCTGCATGTCGGCCAACTGGCGATCACTTTCTTCTGCACGCAGTTTTTCTTCCGCCAGCTGGCGGCGCAGGCGGGAAAGTTCGCTGTTGTCTTCTTCGTTAAAATGTACGGCGCGGGAGGTCCCTGCAATCCGTGGAGCGGCAACAGTACGCGGTGTTGTGCGTGCAAGGGAGTGTTTTTCCACCTGCACCTCACCATCACGCACAAAGCGGCGGCGCTTGTTATTGGCGCTTTCGGCCGCGGGGCGGGGTTGCGGAGCGGCAGATGAGCGGGGGCGGGCGGAATGCCCAATACGTTCAAGCGCATTGCGCATGGACGCTTCTTCAAGCCCTTCCTCATGATCCCTGTCCACTACGGGGGCGGAGAGAAAAGATGATGTATTCATGAATTCAGATGTCACGTTTCAGATATTTTATGGACTGTTTAAAAGCTGCCAGAAAACCAATTGTGTTTTTATGCGCCCGGGCAGAACAGATGCAATGCAACTGTGGCCTTGACCCGATGGTTTGATAAAAACAGAGATATGGCCGCAGCACCGGCAGCAGGGTATTTTGCACATTACCACAGAGGGCAATGTCTGCTGGGGTTGTCCTTACCATATGCCCCCTCTTTTTCCAAGGGGTTGTACGGCGTGGCGCTATTTTTCACCTTTGGGCACGGGTTGCCACACAACATCCGTCTGTCCGTCATGATTAAAGTGACGGGCCAGTACAAAAAAGTAATCGGATAATCTGTTCAGTATTTTCAGCAAAACAGGGTTAACCCGTTCTGCGCGCGACAGAGCCACCATGCGCCGCTCGGCCCTGCGTACCTGTGTGCGGGTCATGTGTGCCATTGCCGCGGGCACGGAACCACCGGGCAGCACAAACCCGTTAAGGGGGGATTGGCGGGCCCGCAGCTCCTCTATCCTGCGCTCAAGCACCAGCAGGGCGGCTTCTTCCACCCGGTGGGCGCGCTCGGCCATGGGACCATCTTCGGGCAGGCAGACATCCGCCCCCATATCAAACAGCAGATTCTGCACTGCCGTTAACTGCTGGGCAATGCTGTCCCCCGCTGGTGTGTGAGCCTGCACCAGACCAACCAGCGCATTAATCTCATCCAGTGTTCCCAGCACCTCTATACGGACGTCATCCTTGGTAACGCGTGACCCATCGCCGAGTGATGTCTGCCCGCCATCCCCGCCACGGGTTACAATTTTATCAATCCGTATGCTCATACCTCAGGCTCCCGAACACTGGCTTTATTTCTTATCCGCACAAAACGCACCACCTTACCCGGCGTTGCAAAGACTAAAATTGAGGGTTGGCCATGCAGCGCTATTTCCGTTTGCCACAGACACGCCTATACAACCCTTTATGTTGACCGGATCTTTTACGACACGTCTATGGCGGATCTGTGGTGCGCTCCTTATTGCCACAGGCACCGTTATGGGGGCCCTGACCGCACACCTGCCCGATGCGCATTTTGCCGAGGGCGGGCGGATTATGGCACGCAGCGCCATGGATATGCAGATGTGGCAGGGCATAGCCCTGCTGGCTCTGGGGCTTGGGCTGGCCGAACGTACCAACCGTATTCTCATTGCCGGGGGCTGGGGGGTGCTGGCAGGTACGCTCATGTTCTGCGGCGGCGTGTATAACACGGCCTTTACCGGCCACCATGGCAGCCACATTGCGCCCATTGGCGGCGGCATGCTCATTCTTTCGTGGCTGGTGCTGGCCGCAGGCTGGGTCCGCCGGCCATGAGCACCTCCATACAGGGTGCATGGCTGGCAGCAGACGGGCTTAAACACGTTCTGCAAGAAGACCTGCTGCTCCGTGGGGTAGAGGTTGTGGCGTGGCATGGCATGCTTGCCCTTTCCACCCACAAGGCACTCTACTCCCCCTGGGCGCTGGATATATGGACAGCCCCGCAACGCGCCAGCATTACCTCCATCCGCAATGCGTCAGACACGTTGCGCGCCATCCAGCGCAACTGGAGCCTGTATGCGGTGGACAACTTCCGCCGCTCCGGGCTGATCGTGCAAAAACTGCCCCCGGTCAAAGCAGCACCCTTGGTTTTCCCCACCCCCGCACCGACCAGCCCGCTTGGGGCATGGACCTTGCTGGACACTTCGTCCCTGCTGTTCTCGGCCACAAAAACCAGTCCCTTTGTCAATGGCGCACCGGAGTTTGTGGAAAACCGGACAGACCCACCATCCCGCGCCTACCTAAAGCTCTGGGAAGCCTGCACCCGGCTGGGCCGCTGGCCCGCTGCGGGTGAGCGGTGTTATGATCTGGGTGCCACACCGGGTGGGTGGACATGGGCTCTGGCAAGCCTTGGCGCACAGGTAACCGCGTTTGACCGCGCGCCGCTTGCCCCATCGGTTGAGGCCATGCCGGGCGTAAGCTTTCAGCAGGCCAGCGCATTTGGGCTGGACCCAAAGCAGCTCCCCGCCACGGACTGGGTTTTTTCCGACATTATTGCCTACCCCCAGCGCCTGCTGCGCCTGACCCGAGCATGGATTGATTCGGGGCAGACCAAGAACATTGTGCTGACAGTCAAGTTTCAGGGTGAAACAGACCATGAAACCGTGGCCGCCTTTGAGGCCATACCCGGCGGGGCACTCGCCCATCTGGCGCATAACAAGCACGAGCTGACATTCTTCTGGTCACAGGAGGCAGCCGACAAAGGCGTATCCCCCCTCCCCACCACCATAGCCTGAGCGTGCAAAAGCCGGGCTGGCCGTAACACCAGCCCGTGCCGCCACCGACCTAGCGGCTGGCCCGCCTGCGGCGGAGCAGGCGCTCAATGCCATGCACCAGCAGCACAGCAAGCACAAAACACAGCACGATCATGACAACCGCAACTGTCTGCTGGGCCTGCGCCTGACCGTTGGAGGCCAGAAAACGCAGAACATCCCCCCCGGTGTGTCCGCCGGTCATGGTATCAAACCGGGGCAGAACACTCAGCATCCAGCGCAGCAGAAAAACCAGAAGGGCCGTAAGCCCGATTGTGGCCCCGGTCTTGATTACGGTCAGCCGGATGCTGCCTTCATCTTGTGTCATGGGGTTACAGGCGGCCTGCGGGCTGCTGGCCCATATGCGCCTGATGCTCCTCTACCGAAGCCTTCAGCCCCGGCACATCCGGTGCCGCCAGCGTATCCACGTAGGTGTTGTTCTTCCACACCCAGCGGTCCGAGCCATCGACCAGAATATCGCGCAGGCCTCCATGCGTTGTGGGCAGCAGCTCAATAGGGCCACTTACGGAATCCAGCACCTTGGTCCATGCCCCGTTGCGTTTGACATACACATCTGTCGAACAGCCGGCAGACCCGCACAGGCTGGCTGCCTGTACCTGCACAAACAGCGCCATATTCGCACCATTGGCAGACAGGGGGGCAGAGCCCACAAGCACAAGTGGTTTGTCATTATGGCGGGCGGCGGCGGCAAGGTCATCCGCGTTCAGCTCACGCGCGGCACTGTCCAGTGCGCTGCCACGCTGGTCGGTCAGGGCCACGGGGTCTGTTCTGCCGTGGGTAAACGACCCTTGTCGGGTTTGGGGCGCACCCAGCACCTGTGCTGCGCCAAAAACACCGCACGGCAGGGCAGACAACCCTGCCAACACACAATACAACCCTACACGATGCCTCAAGCGCACATTCCTTGTTTTACCAGACCAGAATAGTCCCTTTGTGGAGTAGAGCCCAAGCATGTCCGAGCAGACAAGCCAAAATACCACGCCAGAACAGCCCCGGCACCCAAAGCCCGGCCTCTACCGCCATTATAAGGGGGGATTGTACACGCTTCTATGCGTAGGCCGCCACAGCGAGACGGAAGAATGGCTGGTCACTTACCGGTGCGATTCACAGGGGACCTACTGGGTGCGCCCGCTGGACATGTGGCTCCAGACTGTTCAGGGCGTGCCGCGTTTTGCATTGATCGAGGACGACTACCAGCAACCCCGTGGCGCGTAAGGGGGCACCCTCACACGCCACGGGCCGAACGGCCTAGCCCGCCTGCCCGGCAACCTGGGCAATAATTTCTTCCACAATATCCGGGTCGGACAGAGTGGAAAGATCGCCCAGATTATTCAGATCATGCGAAGCAATTTTGCGCAGCAGGCGGCGGACAATTTTGCCAGAGCGGGTTTTGGGCAGGTCCCGCACAACGTAAATCTGCTCCGGCACCGCATAGCGCCCGACCCCATCGGCAATGGCGCGGCGGACGGCGGCGGGGTTCAGGCTGCCTTCGGTGCGGGGGACAACAAACACAACCAGCCCCTGCCCCTTCAGGTCATGGGGAACGCCAACGGCGGCACTTTCCACCACTTCGGCATCGGTTGCCAGGGCGTCTTCAATTTCTGCCGTACCAATCCGGTGGCCAGAAACATTGACCACATCATCCACACGGCCCGTGATCCAGAAGTATCCGTCTGCCTCACGCCGTGCGCCATCACCTGAAAAATAACGCCCCGGGCAGGTGGTAAAATAAGTCTGGCGGAAACGCTCGTGGTCCCGCCACAAGGTCATGGCCTGACCGGGCCATGAGCGGGCCATGCACAAAAGGCCATCCCCGGCACCTTCAACCTCTGTCTGGGTCTGTGCATCCACCAGAACAGCGTTTACCCCCGGCAACGGCAGCCCTGCGGCCCCCGGCCGGCCCGGCACCTGCCCGGCACTGGCGGTGAGCATGACCCCCCCGGTTTCGGTCTGCCACCATGTGTCCACCACGGGGCAGCATGCCTTGCCGACCTCATCATGGAACCATTGCCATGCCTCGGGGCTGATCGGTTCACCCACCGTGCCCAGTACGCGCAGGCTGGACAGGGAGCGGCTGCGCACCACATCCGCATCTTCCCGCATGGCAGCACGCACCACGGTGGGAGATGTGTAAAAAACGCTTACGTTATTGCGGTCGATCACATCCCACCACCGGCCCGGCTGCGGCCATGAGGGCAGGCCCTCATAAATCAGGATTGTCGCGCCGTTACACAGCGGGCCGTAAACAACATAGGTGTGCCCGGTAATCCAGCTTGTATCTGCCGTGCACCAGAACACATCGTTCGGCTGAGCGGCAAAAACCACCTCATGCGTATAGGACGCCCAGACCAGATACCCCCCCGTGCCGTGCACAACTCCCTTGGGCCGCCCCGTGCTACCCGAGGTGTACATAAGAAAGAGCGGATCACAGGCATCCATGACCTCTGGCGGGCAATCCGGGATCTCCATCGCCACTTCCGCAGTGTAGGACAGGTCCCGGCCGGGCTGCATGGGCACTTCCGTACCCGTAACAGGCACCACCAGCACATGGCGCACGGTGCAGGCTGCACCGCAGGCCAGCAGGGCCTCGTCCATAGTCACCTTGCTGGGAATGGACTTGGCCCCACGCCGCGCCACATCTGCGGTAATCACCACAGCAGCGCCGCTATCCATAAGCCGTTCAGCCAGCCCTTCGGCTGAAAAACCGCCAAACAGCACTACATGGATTGCACCAATGCGTGCACAGGCCAGCATGGACACCACGCCCTCGGCCACCATGGGCAGGTGAATGGCAACGCGGTCGCCCTTGCCAACGCCCAGCCTGCGCAGCGTATTGGCAAGGCGGCAGACCTGCGCATGCAGTTCGCGGTAGGTCAGGACCAGTTTCTGCCCATCTTCCTGCCCTTCCCAGATCAGGGCGGCTTTGTCGGGCTGGGTCAGAACGTGGCGGTCAAGGCAGTTTTCGGCCACGTTAAGCTGGCCATCGCCATACCAGTCTATGCGAACATCGCCGTTAAAGTCGGAGCGGGAGGCGTGGGAGGGCGCTTTATGCCAGACCAGTCTGCGCGCCTGCGACAGCCAGAAAGCCTCCGGGTCGCGTTGCGCACGCTGCACTTGATCAAGGTAGCGATCAGAGACAGCTGTCTCCGCCGTGCAGGGAATATTCTCTTCCACTCGGACTGGTCCTTTCATTTACGTTCTTATTTTGCACCCGAACCAGATGGTCTTTGATCATATCATGCCCTCAGAGGAAAGACATGTACCCACCTCCGGACACATAAAAAGTGACCACACAGGCATAAAAAAAGGCTGGCCACAGGAGTGACCAGCCTTTTTTGTTATGCCGTTTTTATTCCACACCTTAATTCCGGTCGGCGCGGAACAAGGGCCTGACCCTGTTATTACAGAGCAGCTTTGGCGCGTTCCAGAACGGCCTTGCAGGTCTTCTGGCGCAGCGGCAGGGTTGCCATTGCCACGGTGTAGGTATGGTCGTTCAGGCGGATCTGGCCAGCGGAGCCAATCGCATAGAACATGTTGCCATCCGCACCATCGGACACGGCGTTGGTCTTTTTGTTGTATTCAAGCAGCGTGCGGAAGGCATCGTCATAATCCGGCACGTATTCGTTCTGGACGCAGTAGTTCAGCAGACCTGCGTTTTCCTTCGGGTCAATGGAAGCCACATAACCCGACGGGTCCACGGTTGAGAGGAGAGACGTATCTCCCCCGCGGATGACCGGCATATTGAGGGTCTGTTCCTCGGCATGAGCAAGTGCGGGCACGGATGCCAGCACGGACGTGGTAAGGGCTAGCGCCGACAGGGCACGCACGGCAAACAGTTTCATTCAGAATCTCCCAAACGGAATATGCGCCAAACTGCCCCGTAACCCCCGCAAAGATCAAGCAGCCCCCACGCGCGCAAAAAACATGGCAGCCCACAGCCCTGCCCATGTGGGGGAGCACCACGCCTGTCATAACAAAAACGGCACCCCGTTATGCCGCCACGGCACCGGACCCGACACGCCACTGCAAACAGGCCATAAATGGTACGATAACCCACAGCATGTAAAATAAGGGTCTTGAAACATTACGATATTATCTTTGTCTTCTGTAATGTTGCTGGCATTGTCGGGCTGATACCCAGCGCAGGCTGCCCCCATTGCCAAACCCTGCTCTGGCAGGGCAATCTTCCCTTTGCGGGACAGAACGAGCCAACACGGCAGGGGTGTTTTTCTGCCCTGCCATCGGGCCATCACGATCAGGTGATATAACATTCAACCCCCAATCCACCGGCCCTATACACGTTGCAGGCGGGCTGGCCGATTGAACAGTTCGGGCATCCATTCTATAACAACCTTAACGAGTCCGTAACAAATTTAAGCGGGAGCTTATACCGACATGCTGCCTGCCAGCCTTTTCAAGAGTGTTGAAATTGCACCGCATGGCACCGCGTCAGAGAGCATCTGCACGGCTTTGCGCAAGGCCATACTGGAAGACCAGCTACAAGCAGGCCGCGCCCTGCCCCAGTCTGAGCTGGCGGCTGGGTTCGGGGTTAGCATTATCCCCGTGCGTGAAGCGCTCAAACACCTTGAGGCCGAAGGGCTGGTCGCGTTTACGCCCAACAAGGGTGCTCTGGTTATTGGTCTGGATGAAGCCGACATTCTGGAATACTCCCAGATTCGCGCAGTGCTGGAAGAACAGGCCGCAGCCGAGGGCGTGCGCAACATGAGCCGCGTGGATTTTGCCCGTGTAGAAGACGCTTACGAGGCCTTTGTCGCCGGTGTGGAAGGCCCGCAGGGCATGATCCGCTCTGGCGCTCTTAACCGTGCCTTCCACAACTCCATTTATGCCGCAGCCCCCCGCCCGCGCCTGCTGGAAATGATAGAGGACCTGAACACCAGGCTGGACCGCTACATACGCGGTCATCTGATTATAGAAGGCCGCACAACCATTACCCATGACGAGCACAAGGCTATTCTGGACGCCTGCCGTGACCGGGACGCGGATTTGTGCGCACGGCTGACGCGCATCCATATTCTGGAAGCCTCCAGAATCTCGGTAGATGTCTTCCGCCGCAGGCAGGCCGGGCACAGCTTGGGCTGAGCATTTTTAGCTTATAAAAATCCATATTTTACAAACACTTGTTTGTTTGGCCGACGCATCATGCCTGATTGAATAATATATGATGTTGCAAATCATATATTATCGTGTCAGAGCGAAAAAATCATTGTGAAGCCAAAACCAACCTGCGCACCCGCAGGGGCTCGGTTTGGCGGTTGATTCGGATGAACAACGCCATGTCCTCTACCAACACATTTGCCCCCAATTTTTCCTCCCGCACGCTGCTGCGCAAAGCGATTACCCAGGCAATCCGCCGCCCCGAGCAGACATGCGTGGAGGCTCTGGCCCCCGCCGCAACGCTAAGCGCGCCAGAGGACAACGCCGTAGCCGCACTGGCCACCAGACTGGCCGAAACCCTGCGTAGCCAGCGCAACCCCGGACTGGTGGAAACACTGGTGCAGGAGTTTGCCCTTTCTTCCGCCGAGGGCGTGGCGCTGATGTGTCTGGCCGAAGCCCTGCTGCGTATTCCCGACATGGCAACGCGCGATGCGCTTATTCAGGACAAGATTGGTGAGAGCGACTGGCTCTCCCACGTAGGGCGCGGCAAACCGCTCTTTGCCAACGCCGCCGCATGGGGGCTGGCCCTGACGGGCCGCGTGGTAGCCGAGCATAATGACAAAACGCTCTCTGGCGCACTCATGGGTTTTGTAGAGCGGAGCACACGCCCCGTTATTCGCAAGGCCGTGGATGCCGCCATGCGCATGATGGGCGAACAGTTTGTGCTGGGCCAGACCATTGAGCAGGCCCGCAAGAACAGCGCAAAACTTGAAGAAACCGGCTTCGCCTATTCCTACGACATGCTCGGGGAGGCCGCCTACACCGCAGCAGATGCCCAGCGTTACCGGCAGGACTACATTAACGCCATTAACGTTATCGGCCGCAGCGCCAAAGGGGGCAATGTTTACGAACGCCCCGGCATTTCCATCAAACTTTCCGCCCTGCACCCCCGCTATGCCCGCGCCCAGCATGCGCGGGTCATGGGGGAACTTCTGCCCGTTGTGCAGGAACTGACCCTGCTCGCCCGCCAGTACGACATTGGCATCAACATTGATGCCGAAGAAAGCGAGCGGCTTGATATTTCGCTCGACCTACTGGAAGCCCTGTGCGCTACACCGGGGCTGGAAGGCTGGAACGGCATTGGCTTTGTGGTGCAGGCCTACGGCAAGCGCGCCCCCTTTGTGCTGGATTACATTATTGATCTGGCAAAGCGCACCAACCGGCGGATTATGGTGCGCCTTGTTAAAGGTGCCTACTGGGACAGCGAAATTAAAAAAGCGCAGGTCGAGGGTATGGCCGACTACCCCGTGTACACCCGCAAATGCCATACAGACATCAGCTACATTGCCTGTGCGCGCAAACTGCTGAACGCGCGGGATGTGATTTTCCCCCAGTTTGCCACCCACAACGCCCGCACCCTTGCCACCATTTACACACTGGCAGGGCAAAAATACGAGATCGGGTCTTACGAGTTCCAATGCCTGCACGGCATGGGCGAACCGCTCTACCGTCAGGTTGTCGGGGCAGACAAACTCAACCGCCCCGCACGTATTTACGCGCCGGTTGGCACGCATGAAACACTGCTGGCCTATCTGGTCCGCCGCCTGCTGGAAAACGGGGCAAACTCTTCCTTTGTCAACCAGATCGGGGATAGCGCCATTGCCGTTTCCTCCCTGATTGAAAACCCCATCACATCCGCCCAGCGCTACACGCCGTTTGGGGCCCCTCATTCCGAAATCCGCAAACCGCTCGACCTGTTTGCGCCAGAACGCCAGAACTCCGCAGGGATTGATCTGGCCGATGACCGCGCACTTGAGGCACTGGCAGCAGGCATTGCAGCAGCCCCCCAGCAGTGGCAGGCCGCCCCCATTGTGCCCGGCGCAACACCCGGAGGCACCCAGCACCCGGTAACCAACCCAGCCGACCGGCGGGATCTGGTTGGCCACGTTACCTACGCCACGCCGGAAACCGTCAAACAGGCCGTGGACGCCGCACAAAAAGGCTTTGCGGACTGGGCAGCCCAGCCTCCCGCTGCACGGGCGGAGTGCCTGCTTAAAGCCGCCAACCTGCTGGAAGACCGCCACCCAGCCCTTATGGCCCTGATCTGCCGAGAAGCTGGCAAATCACTCCCCAACGCTGTGGCCGAAATCCGCGAGGCGGTGGACTTCCTACGTTACTACGCCACCACCATCCAGCGTGGTTTTAATAACACGACCCATGTTCCCCTTGGCGTTGTGGCCTGCATTAGCCCGTGGAACTTCCCGCTTGCCATTTTTATTGGCCAAATTGCCGCAGCCCTTGCCGCTGGCAACGCCGTAATTGCCAAACCGGCGGAAGAAACACCCCTGATTGCAGCCGTGGCCGTAGCCCTTCTGCACGAGGCAGGCATACCCGTCCCTGCCCTGCAACTCCTGCCTGGTGAGGGCGATGTGGGGGCAGCCCTTGTCGGCGATGCCCGGATTATGGGGGTTATGTTCACCGGCTCCACCGCTGTGGCCCAGCTGATCAACCGCCAGTTGCTGGACCGGCGCACAGCCACCGGCCAGCCCGTGCCATTTGTGGCCGAAACCGGCGGGCAGAACGCCATGATCGTGGATTCGTCCGCACTGGCAGAGCAGGTTGTGGCCGATGTTCTGGCTTCGGCGTTTGACAGTGCAGGCCAGCGCTGCTCCGCCCTGCGTATCCTGTGCGTGCAGGACGACTGCGCAGACCACGTTCTGGCCATGCTGCGCGGCGCCATGCAGGAACTGCGGCTGGGAAACCCCAGCATTCTGGCAACCGATGTGGGGCCGGTCATTACCCCCGAGGCTGCTGCCGGCATTACCACGCATATTGAGGCCTTCCGCAGCAAAAACGCCCCGGTCCACGCCCTGCCAGTGCCAGACCACTGTGCCAATGGCAGCTTTGTGCCGCCAACACTGATCGAGGTCATGTCCATTCAGGACGTCGGGCAGGAAGTGTTTGGCCCCGTCCTGCATGTGCTGCGCTACCCACGCGCCCAGCTTGCCTCTGTGCTGGCAGACATTAACGCCACCGGTTACGGCCTGACCTTTGGCCTGCATACCCGGCTGGATTCCACCGTGCAGAGCGTTCTGGAACAGGTGGAAGCGGGCAATCTGTACGTCAACCGCAACACCATTGGCGCAGTTGTAGGCGTACAGCCTTTTGGCGGGCGTGGCCTGTCTGGCACGGGGCCAAAAGCGGGGGGGCCGCTTATTCTGCGCCGCCTGCTGGCACAGGTGCCCCCCCTGCCACAGATTGCACGCGGCACGACCCCACAGGCCATGACCGAATGGGTAGACTGGCTCCGCACGCAAGGCGAAAGCGAAGCCGCCCAGCGCGCCCATGCCCTTGCCAGCCAGCCGCTGACCAACGCCCAGATCACCCTGCCCGGCCCTGTGGGAGAACTGAACCTGTACAGGCTGGGCGCACGTGGCACGGTGCTGTGCATGGCCCAGACCACAGCGGGGCTTTATGACCAGATATCCCTCACTCTGGCGGGCGGGAACACCGCAGCCATTCTGGCGGACGCCACGGTTCTGGCGGCCATTGCAACCCTGCCAGCATCTATTGGGCAGTTTGTACGGCCGGTTTCCTCCGCCAAATCCCTCACATGCAGTATTTTGCTGAGCGATGCGGACAACGCGGCATTCAACGCCACACGTGCCCAACTGGCTGCCAGCAACGGACCTATTGTATCGGCCTATATCACCCAGAACGGCCTGCCCTCGATCGAAGCCGTGCTGGAGGAGCAGTCGCGCAGCATCAACACCACCGCAGCAGGGGGCAACGCCAGCCTGATGACCCTGAACTAACAGGATCAGCCTTATTCTGCTTTAGGCCCGGCTGCTGTGCCGGGCCTTTTTTTGTTCAACCCATGCGGGCCATGCTGCGCTGCGGAGCATGGCACCATCCAACTAAGATCATTTTTCCGTGACCGCCCGAAGTGTTACAACACGCCCCATACCGGCGGCTTATACCGCTGTGCCACCGTTTTCCCTTTTTCATGTCATCAGGAGATACAATGACAACCCGCGCGGGGCATGATGCCAAACTGGTCGTTGCCATTTTGCTTGTTACCATGGCCATGGGCATGCTGGACGCCATTTCTCTGCTGCATCTCAAGATTTTTGCAGGCTACATGACCGCCACCATTATTCTGATGGCCGTCAACATCGCAACGTCTCAGGCCATTGTGCTTTCGGGGCTGGAGGCCATTGGCTTTTATTTTCTGGGGGCCATGCTCGGGGGGCGGCTTGTACGCCGCCAACGCAGCATTCGGGCCATTGTGGGGGATATTCTGCTGGGCGTGGGGGCTATGGTCGGCCTTGCAGCGTGGATATGGTCGGCCAATATTCCGGGCGATATTTACGTCACTCTGGCCCTGCTTTCCTGCGCCATGGGGTTGCAGACATCGGCCACACGGCACGCCAAACTGCCCGACATGGTTTTACCCGCAGCCACCATGGTGCTGCACGGGCTTGCCCATAACAGTTCCGCTGCCGGGGGGAGCAGTTCTGGCACCCTGCGCCGTGTTGCGGCTATTTTAAGCCTGTTTGTGGGGGCGGCCATTGGTACGCTGGTTTCCGGCAGAAGTGTCTCTTTGGGCATTGCCCTGGCTGGCGGCACCATTGTTGTGGCGGGAAGCCTGCTTCTGCTGCGCAAACACCCGCTGGCCTTCCATCTGGACCGGATGAGCATTCCGTAAAAACCTATGCTGCAGTCATGGCCTTTGGGCGCAGCCCGAAGGAGCCAAAACCAGAAAGGCCCGCCAGTTATGGCGGGCCTTTCTGGTTTACGGGGTAGAACTAAAAATCAGGCGGTCTGTTTGTTCTGCATGGCAAAGTAGGATGCCAGAGCGTAGCAGACCACCGATGTACCCAGCGTTGCCAGAGCGGTCATACGCTCCTCGGGGTTGATCAGCATGGCAACAAACACCAGCACCACACCGGCAAGGGTTGCGTAATTGCACAGCGGGAACAGGAACAACGTGTAATTCCCTTTTTCTGTCCCATTCCGGCGGGCTGCAAAACGGGTGGTGATGTAAGCAGTTACAATCAGGCTGTAAATCAGCAGGATAACCCCACCACTACAGCTCAGCAGAAACGCAAAAATGGTCTGCGGCGCCAGAATGGAGGAAAACGCCACCAGAGTGCCCGCAATGCTGCTGACCGTAATGGCCAGCCTTGGCGCGGAACTGGCGGAACGGCGGGTCAGGAACGCCGGAGCATCGCCCTGTGCGGCCAGTTCGGTCAACACGCGCGAGGTAATATACATGGCGGAGTTAAGGCAGGAGAGAATGGCGCTCAACACCACAATGCGCATCATCATGCCCGCACCGGGAATGCCCATTGTATCCATGGCGGTTACAAAGGGGGAGCGCCCGGCCACAATGCTGTTCCAGGGCACAACAAGCAGGATCATGGCAACAGAGGCCAGATAGAACAGGGTTACGCGTGTACCAAGGCTCCGGGTAACCCGTGCCACGTTCTTGTCCGGCTCGGGGGATTCGCCGGCAGCAACCGTTGCGATTTCCGACCCCATCATGGTGAACAGAATGGTGGGAATAATGGACAGCACCGCTACAATACCGTGCGGCATAAGGCCACCATGCCCCACAAGGTTATGCCATGCCGGTACGCCGGGGCCAAAAACATGCACCACATACAGCGCGCCAACAGCCACAAAAGCCAGAATGCTGAACACCTTGACCGCGGAAAGCCAGAACTCGCATTCCCCAAACACGCGTGGAGCCGCAAAATTGACCAGTTTAAGCAGCACGATCAGCCCAATGGACAACACCCATATTGGCAGGTGAATCCAGTCCTGAATCAGGATTGCTCCGGCTATGGCCTCGCTCCCCAGCACCACAACCCAGAAAAACCAGTAAAGCCAGCCCGAGGTAAAACCCAGCCTGTCCCCGTGTGCGGCGCGGATATATTCTACAAACGAACCACGGCCGGGGTCTGCCACCACCATCTCGCCCAGCATGCGCATGACCAGAATAACCAGTAGCCCGACCATGACAAAAGCCAGCAGAACCGCCGGACCTGTCGCCTGAATTGCAGCCCCGCTCCCCACAAACAGACCCGCGCCAATGGTCCCGCCCAGCGCGATCATGGCGATGTGGCGGCTCCGTAGCCCGGTGGCAGGTTTAACGGTGGGCTTGGTGTTCTGCTCAGCCATTGAGGGGTCCTTTATTCTTGTTGGCTTGGTGCGTTCATAACTCAAGAGGAATAAACTGGGAAATGCCCCTTAAAAGTGCTTGTAAAAATATGCCTCAACCACCCCTGCGTGATGGCCAATTTTGGGCATGGGCTGGCTCCCCGGCACCCCGGCTTTAGACAGGGCCCGCCCTGCCGGTCCGGCAAAGGCGGCCCCGCCAGCCAGTGCGGCGGAGGTGTTTTCGTCCAGCGTGTATTCAACCGAGGCATCCAGCTCGTCCGACACGTGGCGGCCGGTGTTTTTGAGCCCCATGCCCGAAACATGGATAAGCGACAGGTCATAAAAATGCAGACCAAGCTTGACCTGATCACCCGGGCGAATCAGGTGCACGGGGGGGATCACGGTCAGGTCAATCTGGTGGTCCTCCAGATCGGACAGAGGGGCCAGATACATGCCCACAATTTCGCCCGGCCAGTAGCCGCCATAAGTGTAGCGCTTACCATCATACAAAAAGAACGTATCGTAGTTGTGCTTGACGCCCCCCTTGGCATTTTTGCCGCCACCAAAGCGGGTGTAACGGTAAAAAACATGCGGGGTCCATGGCAGCATGGAAAACGTATAGCCCGGCTCAAAATACATTCCGTAAGCCGAAACCCCCTTATACCCGTTGCCCGGGTGGCTGTTCTGCTCCGAAACAAAATTGCCATAGAACGTAAAGTTCTTGGAAATACCCATGGCCTTGACCGGCAGCACCGTGCCACCCCAGCTCAGGGCAGCCACATTCATGCCATTCCGGTCCGCACGGGTTGAATAATCATAATGGGCGGATGTATCGGCATCCCGCACATGAAAATAGGTGAGCGTTACATAAGCGGCGCGGTCGGCATAAACCGATGCCCCATGCCCGCCAGCCTTGTTGGCAAACCATGTCACGTCAAACCCGACAAAACTGGTTTTGGGCCGGTCAAAGCCCCGGTCGATATCGTTATCCGAATTGCTTTCAAGCATGAACACATCGGCGCGGATGGGGTCACCTTCCAGCTTGATCACCCCGGGGCCGGAAAAGGCAAAACGGGGCGCATACCACCATGCCCCGCGCTCACCCGAGCTATAGGTGCCCTTGCCGATCAAAAACCCGTCATCCACCGCAAAAGCCTGACGTCCGCCCTGAACGGTAAAAACCTGATGCCCCCCCGCCAGACGCACCGGCACACGCACTCCGGCATAGGCTTCTTCCAGATAGATCGAGCGTGGGGTACCCGATGTTTGCGAAACCTGCTCGGCATCCCCATCCCCCAGGGTGGTTGCACCAATGGCTGAGGCATTGCCAATGACGTCAAACCCCCAGCCGGTCTTCCATTCCCCCTTAAGCATGGGCTTGCCATACAGTTCGCCATAGGTCGTGTTTGCATGGCGTGTGTAACCACCCGAAGCCCGGGGCGCGTAGGACCCACCGCCAAAATTGGTGTGCGGCAGATGGAACGCAGCCCCCCCAATATCCAGCCCGCTCTGGATAGTGACGCCACTAATCGAGATAAGCGTCTGTTCTGCCTGTGCGGGCACGATCTCGCCCAGCATGCTGAGCAACAGGGAACAGAAACCAAACCTGAGCGCGCCGGAAAGCCCTGCCCCCGCCGCACGGGCAGAACATGCGCGCCCCCTGCCAGCAGGGTATGGCTGCACAGCCTGAGCGGGAGCGTAACAGAACAGGCCAACATGATTTTTGGGTGTTTGCAGCAGACCAGTCACGCCCAGAAGCACTCCCCTTGAAAATAAGCTATAGAACCCGCGCACCCACAGTCCGGGCCAAGCAATGACATATAATCATCGCATTATCCTATAATATGTTCAAGATGATATAAGAAAAAATACGCACCAGACTTACTTATGTATTCTTTAAACCGCTCCACTACAGATACAAGTAATGGGGTAATTTTATATCGTTTCTTTTACGGTTCATCCTGAAAAATAACCTTAATATACCGATACCGAAATAATATACACAGTAATCAATTCAGCCCCTGTTAACCGCGCCCGCCCAATATATTTTAATGGATACATAAAGCATGGCCTGCCGCACCCGCTTATTGCGGGTAAAATGCAGGCACACAGCCCCTACACCCCACCATGCCCAGAAGCAGGTTTGGCGTGGACCGAAAAATATTTTTTACCAGAATTATTTAGGGGAAAGCACGCATGGAGCGGATGAGGGGAATCGAACCCCCGTATGCAGCTTGGGAAGCTGCCGTTCTACCATTGAACTACATCCGCATAGCGCGTGGGCGGCTTATAGCGCGCTCCAACACGACTTGCAATGCCATACGGATATTATTCCGCCTCCACATCCGGGCCAACCAGATCGGAAATATGGCCCAACTCAAGCAGGCTCATGCCTTCAGGCGGGCGGGAGCGCGCGCTCCCCCGGGCTATGCGGCGTGGCAGAACGGCCTGTGTAAAGCCCAGCTTGGCGGCCTCCTTAAGCCGTGCATCCGCCTGCGACACCTGCCTGACCTCCCCCGATAACCCGACCTCTCCAAAATACACGGCACCGGGACTTGTGGGCACACCACTGGCAGCAGAAACCAGAGCCGCTGCCACAGCCAGATCGGCCGCAGGCTCAACCACCCTAAGCCCACCGGCCACATTAAGGTAAACATCCATGCCCGATAGCTTGAGCCCGCAACGTGTTTCCAGCACCGCCAGCAGCATGGCCAGACGCCCGCTATCCCACCCCACCACGGCCCGGCGGGGCGCGCCATCCCCCCCTTTGGGGGAGAGCAGCGCCTGCACCTCCAGCAGTACGGGGCGCGACCCTTCCAGCCCGGCAAACACGGCGGAACCGGCAATATTGCCCCGCCGCTCGGCCAAAAACAGGGCAGAAGGGTTGCTGACTTCCTCCAGCCCACGGTCTGTCATGGCGAATACGCCAATTTCATCTGTCGCGCCGTAGCGGTTTTTGGCAGCGCGCAGAATACGGAACTGGTGCCCCCGGTCGCCTTCAAAATACATGACCGCATCCACCATGTGCTCCAGCACACGCGGGCCAGCCAGTGCGCCCTCCTTGGTCACATGCCCGACCAGAATAAGACTGAAGCCCCGGCGCTTGGCGGCCCTGATCAGCTCAAACGCGCAGGCCCGCACCTGCGAGACTGTTCCGGGCGCGCTATCCACCGTTTCCAGCCACATGGTCTGGATGGAATCGATCACCACCACCTTAACGTCCGGCTCGGCCTCAAGCGTTGCCACAATATCCGCAACGTTAATGGAGGCCGCCAGGTCCAGACTGGATTCCACAACCCCCAGACGGATGGCGCGCAGGCGGATCTGGTCCACCGCCTCTTCCCCCGAAATGTAGAGAACCCGCTCCCCCTTGCCCGCCAGACGACTGGCCGCCTGCAACAGCAGGGTGGATTTGCCAATACCCGGGTCCCCCCCGACCAGCACCACAGAGGCCGGAACCAGCCCCCCACCCAGCACCCGGTCCAGCTCCGCAATACCCGTGCCCGTGCGCGGGGGAAGTTCAACCTTGCCCCCCAGCCCATGCAGTTGCACACGCCGCCCCTTGCCTGCGCGGGGGGATGCCGAGGAGGCCGCCAGAGGCTCCACGGCCATTTCTTCCAGCGTATTCCATTCCTGGCAGGCATCACACTGGCCTGCCCACTTGGCATGAACAGCGCCGCACGCTTTGCACACATACTGGCGGGACGTTTTTTTGGCCACGAAGACTCCCCTGTTCCTGCCCTGCTGGAACGTTATAAATGGAATAAAACAAGAACAAACTCAAGCCCCGGCACAGGCAGTGCCCCACACCACACTAGTGCGTGGCCTCCCCTCCGGGCCGACAAAACAAAACCATGCTTTGACGAACCCGGCCCGAACGGGTTACGGCTCACACCACAGCAGACCCAGACCACACACAACAGGAACAGACAGCCCGAACCCATGGATATGGTGCTTGATCTTGTGGCCCGCACAGGCCGCGCCACACTCTCGCTTATCCGCAGTGCGGGCGCTCTGGCGCTCTTTGCACTGGCGGGGTTGTCCCACATTCTGCGGCCGCCGTTCTATGGGCGTGTGTTTGTACGCACGTTTCTGGAAACCGGTTTTTTCTCCCTGCCGGTTGTGGCCCTGACTGCCCTGTTCTCGGGCGGGGTTATTGCACTGCAATCCTATACGGGTTTTGCACAGTACCACGCCCAGAGCGCCATAGCCGGGATTGTGGTGCTGGCCGTAACCCGCGAACTTGGGCCCGTGCTGGCTGGCCTTATGGTGGCTGGCCGTGTGGGGGCCGCCATGGCCGCCCAGATTGGCACCATGCGCGTGACCGACCAGATTGATGCGCTGAGTACGCTCTCCACCAACCCCATGAAGTATCTGGTCGCCCCCCGCCTGCTGGCAGGCATGATCGCCCTGCCCCTGCTGGTTCTGGTAGCGGACGTACTGGGGGTGGCTGGTGGCTTTACGGTTGCCGTGGTCAAGCTCGGGTTTTCTCCCACCGCTTATATTACGGCAACGCTCAACTCGGTTAAGGTCATGGACGTAACGGTGGGGCTGGTTAAGGCCGGACTGTTCGGGTTCCTGATCACGCTCATGGGCTGCTATTATGGCTATAACAGCAAGGGCGGGGCCGAAGGCGTAGGCTCTGCCACCACATCGGCCGTTGTGGTGGCGTCCATTCTGCTGCTGGCCTTTGACTACCTGATTACAGACCTGTTCTTCTCACAATGAGTGCCGCAGCCATGGACCAGAGCATGACCAGTGCTCCCCCCAAAATCCGTATTCGGGACCTGCACAAATCCTTCGGGGATAAAAAGGTGCTCGATGGCATTTCGCTCGATGTGCCGCAGGGAACGTCGTTTGTCATTATTGGCGGGTCAGGCTCTGGCAAGTCCGTTCTGCTCCGCTGCATTCTGGGCCTGATGACCCCGGATTCGGGCAGTATTGAAATTGATGGCGAGGACGTACTTGCAGCCTCCGCCAAGCGGCGCGACCAGCTCCGTAGCGAAATTGGCATGCTGTTCCAGAACGGCGCGCTGTTTGACAGCCTGCCCGTATGGGAAAACGTGACTTTTGGCCTGCTCGCCCTCAACAAGCTGACCCGTGCCAATGCACGCGACAAGGCCGGGGCCATTCTGGAGCAGGTGGGGCTGGCCCCTTCCGTGGGGGACCTGTTCCCTTCCGAGCTGTCTGGCGGCATGCAAAAACGTGTCGGGCTGGCGCGCGCCATTGCTGCCCAGCCCAACATTCTGTTTTTTGATGAACCCACAACCGGGCTGGACCCGATTATGGGTGCGGTCATTGACGGGCTGATTGTGGATTGCGTTAAAAAGCTCGGCTCCACCGCCATTGCCATTACGCATGACATGGCCTCCGCCCAGCGGATCGGGGATGAAGCCGCCATGCTCTACAAGGGCAAACTTGTCTGGCAGGGGGCTGCGGCATCGCTCATGGATAGCGGCAACGATTACGTGGACCAGTTTACCCACGGCCGCCGCCAAGGCCCGATTACCATGGAATTAAGACGATAACGATTTTAACGGCCTTCTAATTACCTTGCCCATGGCAGGCGGGAATGAGATAGAGACACTCATATCCATTTGTGGAGAAAGACACATAATGAAACGTGCGGTTCTGTTGCTGGCATGCGCGCTTGGACTTTCCGCCTGTGGAATGTTCCACCACCCTCCGCACCAACTGACCAAACCCGCACAGTGGGAGCCCTTGGGCTACCACGACCACCTGAGCAGCAGCGACAACTAACCCGCACAAGGCCCCCACGGGGCACAACACGGGGTAACCCCGGGCGGGCTTATCCGGGCGCAGGCGGGTATAAGCACCACGCACCCCGTGGCGGCTGGCAGCAGGGTTATAATACGTCCTGCCATCGGGCGCAGGCCGCGCAATGGCAGGCCAGTAATGCCCGTATGCTCTACAGTATGGCCCTTGCCGCCAGACCGTTTTCAAAAAAGATAAACTTTTCTCACATTAATCCGGCCATGGTATAAAGCTCCCCGGCTTTGCGCCATGGCGGCATGCAACCTGTTATCCGCCCTGATCGTTTTAAGCCGTAATGTTTCTTCTCCACGGCGCAAGGTTGCCTGATGCTTCGTATGCCTGTCCGCGTAGTTTTTTTACTTTCGCTCTTCCTCTTTTCCCTTCCCGGCCTGTCCGCTCCGGCTGGTGCGCAGAATACCGACCAGCCCGTAACGGCAGGCAGTGCGCCTACCCCCCTGATCATGAGTGCGCAGGATATTGTTTCTGACAAAACGCTTGATGAAATCGGGGCGGAAATCCGTTCGATCTACACAAGTGGCATAGCGGAACAGCAGGCAGGGCACAGTGCGCTGGACCTGAGCGCGCTGCTCCAGCGTGCAACGGCGGTTTCCACACGCACAGACAGGTTGATGGCGCGGATCAAACCGTATCAGGACATCTACCAGAACTTTGTGGATATTCTGGGCAAGCCCCCCGCCAAGGATGACCCGCCCGAAGCCGCATCCATTACCGAACAGCGCGCAAGCCTGAACCGGCGGCAAAAAGATATTTCCGCCCGCATGACCCGGCTCAGGCTTTATCAGGTCGAGGCGCAGCAGCTCGTAAATGAACTGCGCCAGCATGACAGCGCTATCCAGCAGGCCACGCTGTGGCAGCAGATGCCCTCCCCCCTTGGGGTCAACTTCTGGTCGCAGTTTGTACAAAGCGCACCACAGGATGGCCGCAGGCTGAATGCACTTGGGGCCGAAACACTTGCCATGCTGGCAACAGCCCTGACCGGCAAACGGGTTTTTATAACATTGGCGGGCCTGTGTGCATCCACTCTGCTGCTGGTCGGGTGGTTAAACGCACGCAAACCCGTGCGCCTGCTGTGTAGCCGCTTTTTGCCCACAGGCCGCGTGCGCCCCATTGCCGCAACGGTTCTGTGCGGGGCAATAAGCGTGCTGGCCTGCGCTATCTCCTTTCAGGTTTTCTGGAACACGCTGGCATTTGACAACCCCGCTGTGGGGGATGATCTGGACCAGCTTGCCAGCATGGTTGCCACACAGGCCCCCTTGTGCGGGTTGGTGCTTGAGCTTGGGTTCTGCTTTTTAAGCAGCAAGGCAGAATGGCGTGTTTTCAACATGTCGGACGATCTGGCCCGCAGCCTGCGCCTGTTCCCCGCATGGTTGGCCATTGCCATGATCGTGCGGGGCATCCTGCGTTATGTGGATACGCAGAGCGGGCTTTCCTTGCTGAGTGTGCAGCTTATGGATGGGCTTTATACCCTTGCGGTCAGCCCGCTCCTGTTTGCCATTCCGCGCAAGCTGCGCCTGACAGCCGCACAGGATCAGGAGGAAGATGCCGAACCGGGCGTAACGGAGCAGACCCCGCCGCTCGCGCAGTTCCTGCGCAGCATGGCCATGGGTATTTCCATCATCTGCTGGATTGCAGTACTTTCGGGCTATATTCCTCTCGCCTACACCCTGATCTCGTGGGTGAGCGTCATGGCACTGAGCATGACCACGCTCTTGCTGCTGTCCATGCTCACAACCGCCATTGGGGGCGCACTATTTGCCTCCCGCGCGCCGCTGGGCCGCCATCTGGTGGAACTGGGGCTGCCACCGCGCCTGATCAATCAGGCCAGTATTCTTATCCCCGGCCTCATCAACGTGCTGCTGCTGGCTGTAGCCTATGCCGTGGCCACATCGGGCGCCAATTTTGACCCACCCCAGATATGGCAGCAGCTTTACTCCCTGTTCCACGGCACGGAGGACAGCAATACATCCTCCGTCTCGCTCGATGCCATTCTACTGTGCATTGCCTTGCCGCTGGTGGGGTACCAGGCCATCAAAATTGTTAAATCGTGGTTCCAGCAAAGATTTTTCCCCGCCACCAATCTGGACATAGGCGCACAGGCCTCCATCCTGAGCATACTGGGGTATGCAGCGTGGATTCTGATCGGGCTGGCCATGTTTGCAGCCCTTGGGGTTACGGTCAAAAGCATGACATGGGTTGTCAGCGCCCTGTCGGTGGGGATTGGTTTTGGCCTGCAATCCATTGTGCAGAACTTTGTATCAGGCATTATTCTTATGGCCGAACGCCCTGTATCTGTTGGGGATGTGGTGACCATTGCAGGGGTTACCGGCAAGGTGGAGCGCATTAGCGTACGCTCCACGGACATAAGGCTGGACGACAAATCCACCATGATTGTCCCGAACTCGCAGTTCATTACATCGGCGGTCAAAAACGCCACACGGGCACAAAAGCCCGGCGTGTTTACCGTGGAACTGGACCTGCCCTTTGCCTCGGACCTGAACAAGGCCAGCAGCGTGGTTATTGCCACCCTGAGCGCTTGTGCCGATACCGACCCGGACAGCCCCCCGACCGTAAGCATGACATCGGTTGCCGATGGCTCGGCCGTGCTGACCGGCTCAGCCAAAGCACGCGACGGGGTGGAAATAAAAACAGCTCGCAGCAGCGCGCTGTTTGCAATCTGGCAGGCGTTTCAGGAAAACGAGATCCCCGTCACATTCCGCCAGACCGTGCGCGCGCCCTAAGCGCCCGCCCACAACAGCAAAAAGCCCGGCCCCATTATGGGAGCCGGGCTTTTTTACGCGCAGGTCACACCAGCCAGACGTGGCGGGCATTACTGCTCGTGAATATTATCCAGATCGGCAAAGCGTGTGTATTCGCCTTCGAAGAACAGGTTAATAGTGCCTGTTGGCCCATGACGCTGTTTTTCCAGAATCAGTTCGGCCTTGTTATGGACCAGCCCCATCTTGCGCTGCCACTCATCCATGGCCACTGCGTATTTGTCCATGGAATCATAGGCAGTTTCCTTGGGCATACGCTGTTGCAGGTAATATTCGTCACGATAGACGAACATCACCGCATCGGCGTCCTGCTCAATGGAGCCGGATTCACGCAAGTCAGACAGCATTGGCCGCTTGTCCTCACGGCTTTCCACCTGACGGGAGAGCTGGGACAGCGCAATAACCGGCACTTCCAGTTCCTTGGCAATGGCCTTGAGGCCCTGCGTGATCATGGAAATTTCGAGCACGCGGCTTTCGGGGCGGGTGCCAACGGAGGGGCGCATAAGCTGGAGGTAATCCACCACAATCAGGCTCAGCCCCTGCGTGCGCTTAAGGCGGCGGCAGCGCGTACGCATGGCGGAAAGCGAAATGGCAGGCGTATCATCAATCAGCAGTGGCAGGCGGGACAACTCGTGGCTGACCCGCACAAACCGGTCAAACTCCTTTTGCCCGATATCACCCCGGCGGATACGCTCGCCCGATACCTCGGCCTGTTCGGACAAAATACGTGTGGCAAGCTGCTCAGCCGACATTTCGAGCGAGAAAATGGCAACAGACCCATTGGGTTTGCCCCCTTTTTCCTCCGCGTCGTCCATCAGGGAGCGCGCGGCGGAAAAGGCAATCTTGGTCGCCAGCGCCGTTTTACCCATAGCCGGACGCCCTGCAAGGATAAGCAGATCGGACGGATGCAGCCCACCGGTCTTTTTATCCAGATCCCGCAGGCCGGATGTCAGGCCCGTAACGTGCCCTTCGCTCTGGAAGGCAAGGGCTGCTACATTGATTGCGCCTGTGAGCGCCTTGTTGAAGGCAACAAAATCGCCCTCCTTGCCTTTTTCGGTCGCCAGTTTGAACAGGGCTTCTTCCCCTGCCTCAATCTGGTCAGGGCCGGACAGGTCCCCCGTTGCCCCAAAGGCGCTGTTAACAACATTTTCGCCAATCTCAATCAACTGGCGGCGGATCCACGCATCATGGATGGCGCGCCCGTAATCCCCGGCGTTAATAATCCCGACCATGGACGTCAGCAGTTTGGCCAGATAGGCCATGCCGCCCACGTTATCGAGCATGCCGGAGTTTTCCAGCTCCGCGCGCATGGTAACGGGGTCGGCCAGTTGCCCGTTTTCTATCCTGCGGGCAATGGCGGCATATAACTGCCCGTTCACGCGGTTGGCAAAATGCTCACCGGCCAGAAAGTCGGACACCCGGTCATACGCCCGGTTATTGGTCAGCAACGCGCCCAGCAGCGCCTGCTCGGCCTCAATATTGGCCGGGGGCTGGCGCAGGGTCAGCCCCAGCAGGCCATCTTCCTTTGGTTTGTCGGTCTGTGTTGTCATGCTCACATTAATGGCCTGTTACGGGTGCGGGTCTGGCATATGGCGCGGGGCAAGTTGGTTTTTCAGGCACCAAAGGTTGCCACAAAATCGGCAAGTCCGGTTTGCCTGCGTGTCAGCAGGCGGCCCGCCACCAGCACGGAGCGTGCCTCAGCCACGGCCCGGTCCAGTTCTGTGTTGATGATAACACTATCAAACTCCTGCCAGTGCGAAATTTCATCCCGCGCGGCAGCCATACGCCGGGCAATTTCGTCCGGGTGGTCGGAACCACGGCCATGCAGGCGGCGTTCCAGTTCCTCCAGGGAGGGGGGGAGCACAAACAGGCTGATCACATCCCCCGGCAGGGCTTCGCGTATCTGCCGGTGTCCCTGCCAGTCTATGTCGAACACCATGTCATGGCCTGCGGCAAGGGCCTGCTCCACTGGCGCACGGGGGGTGCCGTAGCCCCGGCCGAACACAATGGCCCATTCCAGCAGTTCACCCGCCTGCGCCATGGCCTCAAACTGCTCCATGGTCCGAAAATAGTAGTGCACGCCCTCTTTTTCCCCCGGTCGGGGCTGGCGCGTGGTCACGGACACAGAATGTTTGAGTTTTGTATCCGACGCACGCAGCGCATTGGCGATTGTTGATTTGCCAGCACCCGAAGGGGCAGAAATAACAAGGCATACGCCCCGCCGCGTTGCATGACCCGGATGAGCCGTTCCATTGTGCGCCATACTGCTCTTTTCACACCCTGTCTGTTCAAACTTACGCTCTTGCCCCTTCATGCCAGAAGCGGCCATGCTGCGCCACCGCGCTCTATGCCACAAGGAAGGCGGACCTTGCCATGCAACACAACACTGTTCTCATAACCGGTGCATCCTCTGGTCTGGGGCGCGCACTGGCCCAGACTCTGGCCCGGCCCGGCCGCACGCTCTGGCTGGGTGGGCGCAACACGGCACGGCTGGAAGAAACTGCGCGGCACTGCATAAGCCGTGGCGCTGCCGTCCACCTGAACATATGCGATGTCACAGATACCGCAGCCATGGCGCAATGGGTGCATGGCACAGGCGGGGTGGACATGGTTCTGGCCTGTGCGGGCATTACCGGCGGCACGCGCAAGCCCACTGGCCCGGATAGCTCTGCCACCGAACCACAGGCCCAGATCCGCCGGATTTTTGCAACCGACCTGACCGGCGTGCTCAATACCGTGCTCCCCGCACTGGAGCTGATGCAGGGCCAACCCCGCGCCGCGGATGGCCTGCGCGGGCGTATCTGCGCCATTTCCTCCGTAGCCGGGCTTGTCTCCTTCCCCGGCACGCCCTCTTACAGTGCGGCCAAGGCGGCGGTGGACCGGTTTATGGTGGCAACCGGGGGCAACGCCAAAAAGGCGGGTATTCTGCTCAGCTCGGTTGTCTGCGGTTTTCTGGACACGCCCATGGTGGCGCGCAACACGTTCCCCATGCCCGGCCTGACCGATGTTAACAGCGCATGCCGCCGCATTCTGCGCGGGCTTGCGCGCAATGAGCGGCGTATTACCTTCCCACTCTGGCTGGCGGCGGGCTCACGCCTTATGGACCTGTTGCCCATAACACTGGCAGAAGCCTACTATAACAACCAGCCTGCCGGAGCGCCCGGCAGCATGCCCGAACCCGACCTGAGTTGACCCCAAACCCCGCCCCCAGCCCAATGCAGAAAAAACCCCAGACATGAAGCAGGATACCCCCCTGCGCGCACATGCCGTAATGGAGGACATGTCCGCCGCCGCCGTGCGCGAACCTGTGCCCGAACACCTGAAAACCATGCGAATGGACCGCGTGTTCTGGAGCCATTTTGCCCCTAATCTGGGGTTGGGCGGCTGGGTTACAGGGGCGCTGCTGGCAAGCATGGGGCTGGATTTTAAAACAGGGGTTGCCGCCGTAATACTGGGCAACCTGATTGGCGCACTGCCCGTAGCACTGGCTGCTGCCATTGGCCCTGTAACCGGGCTGACACAGATGGAGGCCTCACGCCGTGCGCTGGGGCAGATGGGCCTGCGCCTGCCTGCGTTCCTGAACTGGATTTACTGCGTGGGGTGGGACGCGGTGAACAACGTACCCGCAGCAACCGCCCTGATTGCACTGCTTCTGGCAGGCGGCATACACGCCCCGTTTTGGGCAGCCCTTGGCGTGCTGGCCGGGGTGCAGATGCTGGCCTCCATTTACGGCCATCACGTGGTGCAGACATTGCAGAAATATCTTGGCGCGTTCCTGCTGGTGGCCTTTGCGTTTATTGGCATTGTGTTTGCCCTGCGCGGGCAGGCACCACTTGGCGGCCATCACCCCGTCAGCGTGAGCACGTTTTTGCTGGCTGTGGGGGTTCTGGTCAGCTTTAACCTGTCATGGGCGTCTTATTCTTCGGACTATACGCGCTACCTGCCTGCCAGCGCCAACCCCAGAAAAGTGGTGCTGCTTGCGTTGGCCGGGTTGCTGGCTTCGGCCATTCCATTCCAGATTCTGGGCCTGATCTCAGCCGGCAGTGTGGCGGATGCCTCACCCACAGCGGTTATTGCATCGCTCCTGCATACTCTGGGCCCACTGGGCACGTTTGCGCTGGCTGCCATTGCGCTGTCTTCCATTACCGGCAATTCGTTCAATGACAACACGGCAAGTTACAGCCTTATTTCCGCCGGGGTGCATGTACCCCGCGTTGCCGCAGCCATACTGACAGCCACACTAGGCTACGTGCTGGCCGTAGCCGGTGCAGGGCGGTACACCACGCTCTACACTGACTACCTGATGGTCACCATGTACTGGATTGCCCCGTGGATCGGCATTGTTCTGGCGGACTGGTACTGCACAGACCACGCCCCACGGCCCACGCCAGTCGGATGGACGCGGGGGGCCAGCATATTTGCCATAACCACCGCCCTGACCGTTGGCCTGTTTTCCACCAGCAGCCTGTACACCGGCCCCATTGCCCGCTGGCTGGGTGGGGCCGATATTGGGTACTATGTCGGGTTTTTTGTTGCTGCTGGCTGTTACGCGGCAGGCATGCTGCGGCGCACCAGTTCGTAAAGCCCGAGTGCGGCCGCAACGGACACATTCAGGCTTTCCATCTCACCGGGCATGTACAGCCCGGCAATTTCATCACAGCTTTCACGCGTCAGGCGGCGCAGGCCACGCCCTTCCGCCCCCAGCACAAGGGCTACGCGCCGCCCGTCAAACCCGGCACCGTTCAGAATTGTGCCGCCAGCATCCAGCCCCACTGTCCAGCAGCCCGCCTTTTGCAGCATTTCTATTGCGCGGGAGAGATTGACCTCACGCACAAAAGGTACGGTTTCCAGCGCGCCGGATGCGGCCTTGGCCAGCACGGCGGTTTCCTCCGGGGCATTGCGGTCCTGCACCACAATGCAGGCTGCCCCAAAGGCTGCGGCAGAGCGCAGTATGGCGCCAACATTGCGCGGGTCTGTAACCTGATCAAGCACCAGCACGGGGCCGGGGCGTTCCAGCGCCTCCTCCAGCGAGAGCGAGGGCAGAATCTGCGCCAGCATGGCCACGCCCTGATGCACCGCCTCCGGCCCCAGCAGGTCGTCCAGCCGTGCGCGCTGCACCAGTTCGGGGTTGACCTGCAAGCCCCGCCCACCTGTGCGTGCGGCTTCTTCGAGCACCGGGTGTTCGGCCTCGGTCACCAGCAGGCGCTCGTACACCCTGCGCGGGTTGGCCAGAGCCGCCGCCACGGCATGTGTGCCAAACAGCCAGCATTTGCCCGCCGGGGCCGTACCATCACGCCCACCGCCACCATGGGCGGATGAACGGGAGCGGCGTGCGGGGCGTGCGGCTTTGCGGGGGTTCTGCATGGACAATACGGTTCCAGGTTGGAGTCACTCTGCCTCTCCCCTAGCGCATGAGCGGGGTATCCGCCTATCCCTACAACGGCGCGGGGGTTATCTTTGTCTGTCGCGTGCCCGGGCGTAGCAGGGAATGGACATTCCCCCCCTGCGGCTGTAATCCGTCTGATGCAAAGCAGCCTAGACACAACAGCAGAACGGGAGCGCCCCATGTCCGCAGCTCAGGGCCCATGTGCGGGCGCCATTACCCTGTATAAAAATGATCTGCCCGATGGCCTGCGCTTTACCGGCTCCATTGCCGTAGATACGGAGACAATGGGCCTGAACCCGTACCGGGACCGGCTCTGCCTTGTCCAGCTTTCCAGCGGGGATGGCACGGCCCATCTGGTCCAGCTTATACCGCCCTCCCTTGGTGGAACCGGGTATGACTGCCCCAACCTCAAGCGCGTTCTGGCAGACCCCACGCTGACCAAAATCATGCATTTTGCACGGTTTGATGTGCGCATTCTGCAACATGCGCTGGGTATTACGGTCAGCCCCGTTGTGTGCACCAAAATTGCGGCCCGGCTGGTCCGCACCTTTACGGACCGCCACGGGCTGGCTGCCCTGTGCCGGGACCTGCTGGGTGTGGATTTGAGCAAACAGCAGCAAAGCTCGGACTGGGGCGCGCCAGAGCTCAAACCCGAGCAACTGGCCTATGCCGCCTCGGACGTGCTGTACCTGCACGCGCTGTGGCACAAGCTGGACGCCCTGCTGGAGCGTGAAAACAGGCGCGATCTGGCGCAGGCATGCTATGATTTTCTGCCCACGCGCGCACGGCTGGACATGATGGGTTACGAAGACCCGGATATTTTCTCCCACCGCGCCTGAGCAACGGCGTATCTGGCACCCCTTTGCCACCGGACCGACCTGACACCCATGACACCCCCAGCCCACACCACGCCCCCCACCCCCGATATGGACGCCGCAGCGACCGTGCGCATGGAGCAGGCCGGGCTGAATGCACTGGCTCTTGCGCTGGAAGACCCCTCCGGCCTGGGGGGGGCATTTGCTCAGGCTGTGGCTGTTCTACTGGGCATTACCGGCCGGGTGGCGGTTACAGGCATTGGCAAGTCCGGCCATGTTGCGCGCAAAATACAGGCAACGCTGGCCTCCACGGGCACGCCCTCGTTTTATGTGCACCCTGCCGAAGCCTCGCACGGGGATCTGGGCATGGTGTTGCCCGCAGATGCCATTCTGGCGTTTTCCAATTCGGGGGAAACCACAGAACTGGCCGACATTGCCGCCCATGCCCTGCGCACCGGCCAACCCCTGCTGGCCGTAACCAGCAAGGCTACCTCCACACTGGCCACAACAGCCACACTGGCCCTGACCCTGCCCGCCATGCCAGAAGCCTGCCCCATGGGGCTGGCCCCCACCACCAGCACGCTCATGCAGCTTGCCTTTGGTGATGCACTGGCCGTGGCCCTGCTGCGGCAGCGGGGCTTTACCGCAACAGAATTTGGAGCGTTCCACCCCGGTGGCAGGCTGGGCGCACGCCTGCGCACGGTGCGCGAGGTCATGCACACAGGCAACGCCATGCCCCTGACCGCGCCTGACACGCCCATGCGGGATGTCATTATGGAAATGACACACAAGGCGCTAGGCTGCGTTGGCATTGTGGGGCAGAATGGGGAACTGGCGGGGCTGATCACGGATGGTGACCTGCGTCGCGCGCTGGACCATGACCTTACAACCACACTGGCACAAAACATTATGAACCCACGCCCGCTCACCATAAACCCGGATGTGCTTGCCTCCGAGGCGTTGCAGGTCATGAATGCGCGTGAGCGGCCCGTTACTGCCCTTTTTGTTCTTAACCCCGCAGGCCAGCCCATTGGAGTTGTCCACCTGCATGATCTGGTCCGGGCAGGCGTTGGATGACAGACACCCCCGGCAAACGCCCCGAGCGTGAGGACTACGCCCGATCGGGCGTGGATATACAGCAGCAGCGCGAACGCCTTGCGGCGTCGTCCATCCGGCGCAAGGTGCCAGATGCCGCCACACTGGCGCGCAGGCGCACCATGCTGCGCTGGGCCAAATGGCTGCTACCTGCCACGGCTCTGCTGCTTTTGTCCGCCATTGCCGTCTGGCCTGAAGTGGAGCACCTGATAAGCGCCAACCAGACCACCATGCGCGAGTTAAGCAAGGTCAAGATAGAAAGCGGCAACCTTGTCGGGGCCACCTACCGTGGCGTGGATGAACACGACCGCCCGTTCACGATCACGGCGGATACGGTGCACCAGGCCCCCGGCAACAGGCTGGACCTGAACAACCCCATGGCCGACATTCTGACACAGGGGGGGGACTGGCTTATGGTCCGATCGGAAAAAGGCGTTTACATGCAACACGCACAGATTCTTGACCTGACCGGAGAAGTCACCCTGTACCGCGATGATGGCCTGATGATGCACACCCCCCTTGCCGATATTGACATCAAGGCAGGCATTATCACCTCTGATTCATGGGTCCGGGCAGAAGGCCCGTTTGGCTCGCTGGATGCGCGTGGCTTCCTGCTCAGCCAGCATGATGGTCTGGCCCAGTTCCGTGGCCCCGGCCTCCTGATTCTTAATGATGACCGCCAGAACGATGCCAAGACTGGCAAAAAGGCATCCTGAAGCATGACAACACAAGCCTCGCCCTCCCCTTCCTCCGCCATACGCTCCTTTGCGCGCTGCTGGTGCCTGCTGGCCAGCCTGCCCGCAGGCGGCATGCTCTGGCATGGTGCGGCACAGGCGCAGGCGATTGACCTGTCTCATGGCGGGCAGATTGCGGTAACAGCTCTGGGCGGGTTTGACTGGGACCAGAACCTTAAAAAAGTCATTGCCTATGATCAGGCCAAAGCCGTGCGGAACAACGCCACAGTCACGGCGGACAAGCTGATCGCCTATTACCGCAAAAAGCTGCCAGTCGGCACCACAGCCACCACACAGACCGAACAGGCAGCCCCCCCGCCTGCCGTCCAGCCGGACCACCCCACCCCCGACCCGGCCCCGTCCACCACAACGGCAACGCCACCGGGCACCACAGCCACGCCCCCCACCGCCACGACGGGTGACGACAAGACCGCCGATGGCCAGGACTCCGGCTCGAACGAAATCTACCGGCTGGAAGCCATAGGCCACGTCCATATCTTTACCGATACCGATCAGGCATGGGGGGATAAGGCGGTCTATGACATGGACAAGGCCGTGCTGGTCATGACCGGCAAAAACCTCCGGCTGACAACCCCGCAGGATGTGCTGACCGCGCGGGATTCCATGGAATATTACTCACAGCAGCATATTTCCATTGGCCGGGGCGATGCCACCGTAACCACGGATGATCACAGGCAGATTCGGGCCGATGTACTTGTGGGGTACAGCACCCCGGTTGATACCCCCAAAACGGCAACCCCAAGCCAGAACAAAACCGGCAGTTCGGGGGACCCCCTTGCCTCCAGTTCCAACAAGCTGGAAAAGGTCAATGCCTTCGGCCATGTGTGGGTCCGCACCCAGACCGAAATCGTAACCGGTGACCGCGGCGTGTATGTGCCGGATTCGGGCATAGCCCGCATTGTTGGCAACGTGCATATTACACGCGGGCCAAACCAGATTCAGGGGGCTGCGGCCATTATTAACATGCACACGGGTATCGCCACCATGACAGAACGGCCGGGCAACCGGGTAAGCGGGCTTATTGTTCCCAATAATGGCGATTCATCGGACAGGAAGTAACAATGAACCGGGAAGTAAGCTGGACGTCCGAGGAAACGGTGCGCGAAGAAGTTGTAAGCATTGGCCCAGAACCCATTGACCTGAGCGCCCCCCACAAGCCCGGGCACGGCCTGATCGCCCATAACATTGGTAAAAGCTACAAAAAGCGTCAGGTGGTCAAAAACGTCTCGCTCGAAGTACACAGGGGGGAGGCCGTTGGCCTGCTTGGCCCTAACGGCGCGGGTAAAACCACCAGTTTTTACATGATTGTGGGGCTGGTCCAGCCCGATACCGGCACCATTACGCTGGATGGGGCCGACATTACCCAGCTCCCCATGTACCGGCGTGCACGCCTTGGCATTGGTTACCTGCCGCAGGAAGCCAGCATTTTTCGGGGCCTGAATGTGGAGCAGAACATTATGGCGGCACTGGAGGTGGTTGAACCCGACCCCGACCAGCGGCAGGTCATGCTGGATGGGCTGCTCAACGAATTTGGCATTACCCGCCTGCGCCACTCCCCTTCCCTCGCCCTGTCCGGTGGGGAGCGCAGACGGCTGGAAATTGCACGCGCACTCGCCAGCCAGCCGCACTACATCCTGCTGGATGAACCTCTGGCCGGGATTGACCCCATTGCCGTGGGCGAAATCCGTGATCTGGTTTCCCACCTCAAGGACCGGGGGATCGGGGTGCTGATCACCGACCACAACGTGCGTGAAACACTCGAAGTGATTGACCGCGCCTACATCATGCATAGCGGTCAGGTTCTGATGCAGGGCGTGCCGGAAGAAATTGTCGCGCATGAGGACGTCCGGCGCGTTTATCTGGGCGATAGCTTCTCGCTCTAGCCCGGCGTCCAGCACCCAGAGCAGGCATGGCTGAACCGGGGGGTATAAGGTCCTACCCCCTCCTCCCCGGCTTTGCTCAGGCCTGCATATCCAGCAGGTTGGAAGGGCCTTCCTCCAGCACCTGAGCCTTATCCCCCACGCTGATCAGCCCGCCTTTTTCCACCACTGCATTCTGCGCAAACATAACCCCACCCTGCGCACGCCGGAAGCTGGCCAGTGTGGCCAGTGGTTCTTTGGGGTTAGGCACCTGCGCCGTATTCTGGTCGATGGATGTGACCACACAGCGCGAGCACGGGGCGAGCACACGCACCACAACACTCCCGCCAATGGATAAACGCCGCCACCCGTCCTCCGCCCAAGGTTGTGCGCCACTCAGCACAATATTGGCCCTGAAGCGGGTCATGGGCACTCCCTGCCCTGCGGGCAGGCGTGTATTCAGGTCATCCAGCGAGGCAGTATTGGCCAGCAGGAGCGGGTAGCCATCAGCAAAAGAAACGGGGCGTGGCTGCGCGCCAAGCTGGCGGATACGCGCCAGCTCTGGCCGATGCATCCACACCAGCCGGCACGGCTGCCCCAATGCCTGCTCCAGCCATGTTGCGGCCGTATCGCCCGCATCGCGCGCCTGTACCTGATCCTTCCAGACCGTTACCACCGCCATGGAGGCCTCGGAGCCGGGAAAACGCACCGGGCAGGGCGGCATGCCAGCACGGGTAAGCGTCAGGCCCTCCGCTGTGGGAATGGGCGTTACCAGCGCCATGGCGCGACAGGTGCGCTGGGTTATAAACCTGCCATCGGGGGCCACCACCATCCACCGGCGGTCACCCTCCAGCCCCCACGGGCTGAGCATGGCTGCGGGAGGAGAAAGCCCATGCAACCCTTTGACCGGGTAGATATGCACGCTGGCCACGCATAGTTCGCTCACACCCTATCTCCAGTTCAGGTAATCAGGGCTGCTGCGCCGCAGCTCCCGGCAAAACCGGGGGAGCCGCCACAGCCAGCGGTGGCGGCGGAAGCATGGTTATGGGAGGTACCGGTGGCGCAGCTAGCTTGGGCGGGGCCACAACGGTTACCGGAATATCCACCCGCTCCATGACCGGGCGAATTTTCTGGTGTGTCACATGCCACATAAAGCCGCCATACAACGCCACAAGGGCCGCAAGGCACCCCAGCTTGATCTGCCACCCCCAGCCACGCGGCATTTTGGGCATATGCTCAGGTGGAGCGGAACGTAAAAGCATGGTGGGCAAATATCCGGATAACAACGTGTAAGGCCTGCACATCCTGTGTAGGCACAGGGTGGGGCTGGCGACAAGCCTGCCATGCGCCTTTATATTTTTATCCAACGCATCGGCCATGCAACCAGCGGGCAAAGCTTTGCATTATATCTGTAACAAAGGCATGGACATAAACACCTTACCCATGCCCAAATACAGGATGAAACATTGCAGACCCTGCCTGCAATGCAACACAGGCCAGTCCATTGCTCCGCAGTGCCGCCTGAACGGGTACTGAGCTGTTTGGAGGGTGGACCGTCCTGCCAGTCGCAAGGAACGATGTCCTATGCATATTCAGGTTTCCGGTAAACAGATTGATCTTTCCGACGCCTTGAAACATCGGGTTAACACCCATCTGGGTAATCTTGCGGAGCGATATTTTGATACAGGGCTACAGGCGCAGGTCACCTTTGGTAAGGCCCGCTCCTTTTTTACATGCGACATCAACGTAAAAGCCGGCCGGGGTCTGGTCCTGCGTGGAGAAGGCGAAGCCGCAGATGCCAATGCCGCCTTTGATGATGCCGCCGAGCACATTGCCAAGCGCCTGCGCCGTTACCACAAGCGCGTCACCTCCCACGCCCGTTCCACCACCCGGCAGGAACTGCCCGAACGCGCACGCTCCTACGTTCTGCAACCCATAGAAGAACACGAGACAGACGCAGCCCCCTCTGCCCCCCTGACAACGGAGGAGGAAACCTTTGCCACCATTATTGCCGAACAGCCTGCGGATATTCCTGTGCTCTCGGTCGGTGAGGCCGTGATGCGGCTGGACCTGTCGGGCCAGAACTTCCTGCTTTTCCGCAATTCGGCCAGCCGCCATATCAGCCTTGTTTACCGCCGGGACGATGGCAACATCGGCTGGCTGGACACAGCCCCGCTGGATCCCCCCCCAGCCTGATCTGGCAGGCCATGCCCCTAACAAAAAAGGACCGGCGCAAACCGGTCCTTTTTTATAATCCCATCAACACGGGTTACTGGAGAGAAGCTGGCACCATGTCATTCTGCACAATGGCGCCCCATGCTGTTTCCATGTCATCCACCACGGCCAGCAGCGACCCGTCGGCTGCGTAAATGGCGCAGCCTTCCTCGCCGTCCTCCAGAGTAGCCGGGCGCGTATAGGCGACCTTGCTCAACCCAAGGGAGCGGAACTGCATATCCGAAAGTTGCCGCACATCCGCCACACGTTCAGCCTGCGGCAGACCAGCTGGCATGTAACCACCCTGCATGCTGCTTTTCATTGCGTCCTCCTTCCGGGTTTCAACTACCATCCACATCCATAACCGGATGCAGCATACGCGGCGTGGACCGGGGCTTAACGCCGGTGCTTGCACCAACCTGCCCTTTTTGCCCACCCTGCATAATTTCGATCTGCTTGACCCTGACCTCGGGCTGAGGGCGGAACAGGTCAATGTGCAGCAGTCCGTTATCCAGCCATGCACCACCGATTTCTATGCCCTCGGCCAGCACAAACGCCTTCTGGAACTGGCGGGAGGCAATACCACGATGCAGGTAAACACGCTCCTCCCCCTCTTCCGCCTGACGCCCACGGATAACAAGCTGGTTGTCCTCTTGCGTGATCTGGAGATCTTCCATCCGAAAACCGGCAACCGCAAGGGTAATACGCAGGCCGTTGGGGGCTATCTGCTCTATGTTGTAAGGTGGATACCCGTCACCCGAACCCTTGCTGGCGCGCTCCAGCATCTGTTCCAGATGATCAAAACCCAAAAACATGGGCGAGCCAAAAAGCCTGCCTGACATCGTACAAGCCTCCTCCTTTCTGAGCGAGACGTATAAAACCGGACCCGCCACGGCATCCGATCTCTCCACGATATGGGATAGAAGCGGGCACACGCAACCCTGTGTCCCGCTTCATTATGGCCTGATAGGCACACACTGTGGTCTGCACGCCATATTGTGGCGGCAAAGTTACAGGTTTTTTGTGCAAGAAAAGCTTTTCTTGCCGTTTTGTGCTGGCATCCACCACAACGGAACGCTAAATCGGGCTGTATGACAAACGCAGCCCTGACAGACGCCGCATTTTCCGCTGCCTCGGATAAAGCGGCCCCCATGACCATCCTGACGCCGCCCCACCCCGTGCTGCGCCAGAAAGCCAGACTGGTCAAACCCGAAGACATGGCGGAAATCCAGAAGATTCTCCCCGGCATGTTTGCCGCCATGTACCAAGCCCCCGGCATTGGGCTGGCCGCCCCGCAGGTCGGCCTGAGCCAGCGGTTTGTTCTGATTGATCTGGGCGAAAAAGAAAACCGCGAGCCCATGATCCTGATCAACCCGGAAATTGTGGCCGAAACGGAAGAAATGGCCACGCGGGAGGAAGGCTGCCTTTCCCTCCCCAGCCAGTACGCCGAAGTGGTCCGCCCCGAAAAAGTGCGTGTGCGCTGGCAGACCATTAATGGCGACAAACAGGAGCGTGATGTGGACGGGCTGCTGGCCACCTGCATCCAGCACGAACTTGACCACCTTGATGGTGTTCTGTTTGTGGACCACCTGTCCGCCCTGCGCCGCAACATGATCCTGCGCCGTCTGGCCAAGGACCTGAAGCGCAACTAAGTGGAAAAATCCCGCCCGATGCGTCTTGTTTTTATGGGTACGCCAGATTTTGCCGTACCCGCCCTAAAGGCACTCCATGCCGCCGGGCACGACATTGCTGCCGTCTATTCCCAGCCTCCCCGCCCGGCCGGGCGGGGCAAGGCACTGCGTGCATCCCCCGTGCAGCAGGCCGCACAGGAGCTTGGTCTGCCTGTGCGCCACCCGCTCTCGCTGCGCAATAATCCGCAGGAATGGGAAGAGTTTGCAGCACTAGGGGCCGATGCCGCCATTGTTGCAGCGTATGGGCTGATCCTGCCCCAGACCATGCTGGACGCTCCCCGGCTGGGCTGCCTGAACATCCATGCCAGCCTGCTGCCCCGCTGGCGGGGAGCATCCCCGATCCAGAGTTCCATTCTGGCCGGAGATACCCAAAGTGGTGTGACCATCATGCAGATGGAAGCCGGGCTGGACACAGGCCCCATGCTACTGCGTGAGGCCGTACCCATTATAGATAAAACAACCGCTTCCACCCTGCACGACGCCCTGAGCGCTCTGGGGGGCGAAATGGTGCTGCGGGTATTGCAAGACTTCCCCCCGACCAGCGCCAACACGGCAGATACACAGGCCCGCATAGCCGCAAACCGCCCGGCACGGCAGGTACAGCCAGATACAGGCGTAACCTACGCCCCCCGCCTGACGCGCGAAGACGGCCGTATTGACTGGACGCAGGACGCCACAACCATCGACCGCCAGATTCGTGCCCTCACACCTTGGCCCGGCACCTTCACCACGCTGGAAGATGGCACGGTTATCAAAATCGGGGGGGGCATACCGCTGCCCGGCAACCCGGTTGCGCAGCAGCCCGGTACGGTTGTGGACGACCAGCTAACCGTGGCCTGTGCCACAGGCTGCATCCGCCTGACCCGCCTGCAACGCCCCGGTCGCGGCATGATGGAAACCGACGCGTTCCTGCGCGGGCAACCCCTGCCTGCGGGCACCCGCCTTGGCACCCCTGCGCCTGACAGCACCCAATGACCACCCCCGACATCCAGCGCTGGGCTGTTCAACTGGAATATGATGGGCGTGGGCTTGTCGGCTGGCAAAGGCAGGCTTCGGGCCTGTCTGTTCAGGCCTTGCTGGAAGACGCCGCTTTTCGTCTTGCCGGTGGCAGGCCCGTACCCAGCATTACAGCGGGGCGCACGGATTCTGGCGTGCATGCGCTTGCGCAGGTCGCGCATCTGGACTTCCCGACAGATGCCAGTTTTTCCAGCTATTCCGTGCGGGAGGGGTTGAGCTACCACCTTAAACCCCATGCCGTGGTTGTGCTGGATGCGGCCCCGGTCAGCCTGGACTGGAGCGCCCGGTTTTCTGCCACATGGCGCTCTTACCGCTACCGTATTCTCAACCGGCGCACACGCCCTGCACTGGCCGAAGGCCATGTCTGGCACGTTAAATCCCCGCTGGATGTGCACCGTATGCAGCAGGCCGCCAACATGCTGCTGGGCCTGCACGATTTTACATCCTTCCGCGCCGTGGCCTGTCAGGCCAACAGCCCTGTCCGCACACTGGACCAGCTGGACATTACGCGTGAGGGGGATGAAGTGGTGGTGTTTGCCAAGGCCCGGTCCTTTTTGCACCATCAGGTCCGCAACATGGTGGGGACACTCAAAAAGGTGGGAACCGGCGCATGGGAGCCCGAACGGGTGGCTCAGGCTCTGGCTGCGCGCGACCGGAGTGCCGCTGGCCCCACAGCCCCGCCAGATGGCTTATATTTAAATGGTGTTGGCTATGAGCCAGACCCGTTTGCCAGCCCGAACCCGCAAAACCGCACATAAGCCACCTTGCTGGCGGCTTACATCCAGCCTTAAAGCAAAAAGGGGATCCCCCTTATTTTGCCTTAACGTTCACCATGGGCTGGAGCAGGTCGTGAATAACCATGTAATGCGGGGGCAGCAGCGCGGCCAGCCCATAAAGCGTGGCTGATGCCACCAGAATGGACACATACAACAACGCAGCCCGGCCACCGGAAATACCCAGCCCCACCTTGGCCACAAACCATTGCAGCCAGAGTTCGTACGCTGCGGCACACAATGCCAGCGCCCCGATAAAAACCTGCTGGCGCGCGATATCCGGCGTGATAACCGCCGCAATAACCGCGCAAGCCAGCGAGATCAGCACCACAACCCAACCACACCATGTTGCAGCCGTTATGTAGCGCAGCCAGAGTGCGCCACGCCCCCAGCGCTGGGCATAAAATTGGGAAATAACCGCAGGGAGCAACAGCACACAAAAGGAAAGGAGCAGTTTGGTCGCGGACATGACCTTATCAGGCAGCAGGAATATCTGAATCCCCCCTACCAGTATGCAGGCCATCTGTGGTGCAAGGGCTGCACCAAAGGCGTCTGGTGTGCCTTCAAAACAGGCCAGCCCTTCCCGCTTGCCAGCGGCCAACTGCAACATGCCCTGCACTATGCGCCTAGCCGCGCCCAGCTTGCCTGTATCTGGGATCACACCCCTACCCCTTTTAAAAAGGCTTCATAAATCCGGGTCAGTTTTTCCATGTCAGCAACAGCGGCATGTTCATCCACCTTGTGGATACTGGCCCCGACCAGACCAAACTCCGCAACCGGGCAATAACGGGCAATAAAGCGCGCATCTGACGTGCCTCCGCCTGTGTCCAGTTTGGGAGAAAGCCCGGTCACGCTTGTAATGGCCTCTTGCAGCACGGCCATTTCCGCCCCCGGGGGAGCAAAAAAGGATTCGCCGCTAATACTGATCTCTACTTGTGCGCGCGGTGCATGCTGGGCGCATACGGTTTTGATCCACCCAGCCAGGGCAGCACCGGTGTGCAGGTCATTGAACCGGATGTTCAGCCGTGCTTCCGCCCGTGCAGGAATAAGGTTGGTGGCCGTATTCCCCACATCCAGACTGGTGACCTGCAGGCTTGAAGGCTCAAAATACTCCGAACCATGGTCCAGCGGTGCAGCGCGCAGGACCGCCAGCACTGCAAGCAGGCGATGCACGGGATTGTCCGCCCGGTGCGGGTAGGCCACATGCCCCTGCGTGCCCTCGACCACAATACGGGCATTCAGGCTGCCACGGCGGCCGACCTTGACCATCTCACCCAATGTCTGGGGGTTTGTGGGCTCCCCCACCAAGCAGTAATCGGGAATCTGGCCCTGTACGGCCATCCATTCCAGCACCTTCTGGGTGCCGTAGGTGGCTGGGCCTTCCTCATCCCCTGTAATCAGCAGGCTGATGGAGCCTTTGCCAACCCCGCTCTGTACCCGGCGGGCAATGGCAGCCACACAGGCGGCAATGCCGCCTTTCATGTCGCACGCACCGCGGCCGTAGAGCACACCATCCACAACATCTGCGGCAAAGGGAGGGTGCGTCCAGTCTGCTTCGTTCCCGGCGGGGACCACATCCGTATGGCCTGCGTAACAGATATGGGGTGCACCTTCGCCCAGACGGGCAAACAGGTTGGGGGTACGCTCCGCCCCTTCACCAAAAGGCAGGTGGGTTACGGTAAAACCAAGGCGCTCCAGCATGGCCCCCAGCAGGTGCTGGGATTCACCGGGGTCAGGAGAAACAGACGGTTGACGGATGAGCAAACGGGCCACACCCAGCGGGTCTGTCAACGCCAGATCAGCGGGAAGGGAGCCGGATGTGGCCTTTGTCATACGTCAGTCTCGTCCTTTACGTCTGGTGTGCTTAGTCGCGCAGCAGTTCGTTGATGGAGGTTTTGGAGCGGGTACGCTCATCAACACGCTTGACAATAACCGCACAGGCCAGTGCCGGGTTAGGGCGACCATCCGGGCCAACCGGGTTGGAAGACGGCATGGTGCCCGGCACCACAACAGAATAGGCCGGTACACGACCCATGTAGATTTCGCCCGTTGCGCGGTCCACAATCTTGGTGGAGGCCCCAAGGAACACACCCATGGACAGGACGGAACCCCGTTCAACAATAACGCCTTCAGCCACTTCGGAGCGGGCACCGATAAAGCAGTTGTCCTCGATAATAACCGGGGCAGCCTGCAATGGCTCCAGCACGCCACCAATGCCTGCGCCACCGCTGATATGGCAGTTCTTGCCAATCTGCGCACAGCTGCCAACAGTTGCCCACGTGTCCACCATGGTCCCGCTATCCACGCGAGCACCAACGTTGACAAAGCTCGGCATCAGCACGGCCCCAGGGGCAATAAAGGCAGAGCGGCGCACAACTGCACCCGGCACTACGCGGAACCCGGCCTTGTCAAAACGGGCCTGATCCCAGCCAGCAAACTTGAGGGGCACCTTATCGTAAGCCGGAGCACCTGCTGCACCACCGGGCTGAACAATGCTGTCATTCAGGCGGAAGGAGAGCAGCACGGCTTTTTTCAGCCATTCATGCACAACCCAACCATCTTCCTGCGGGGCAGCCACGCGCAGGCGACCAGAATCCAGCGCTTCAAGCGCTGTTTCAATGGCGTCACGGTCTTTGCCCACGGTTGCGGAAGAAATGCGATCGCGCTCTTCCCACAGGGTTTCAATGTGAGCGCGGAGGGTTTCGTCTGTCATGGCACACCAATCAGAAACATGAAAAATAAACCCGGGCGACAGGCCCGCCCGGCAACAAAAGAGGAAAAGACCATGCGGACAGGGGCCTGTCCTGTCAACGCAGGTCTTGTTCTGTTACCCCTGCCCGCGCGGCCTTATTCCGCGCGGATAAGTGTGCCCGAGCCGGAAGCCGTAAACAGTTCAAGCAGGCAGGCATGGGGCATGCGGCCATCAATAATAACAGCCCCGCGTGCGCCACCCTGCACAGCCTCGATACAGGTTTCCACCTTGGGGATCATGCCGCCGGTAATCACCCCTTCCTCAATGGCCTGCCGCGCCTGTGCGGCGGTCAGTTCGGGAATAAGGTTACCCTGCTTGTCCAGCACGCCGGGAACATCAGTCAGCATCAGCAGGCGGGTCGCATGCACGGCCCCTGCCACTGCACCGGCTGCGGTGTCGGCATTGATGTTATAGGTCTCGCCATCTTCACCAAGGCCTACCGGCGCAATAACCGGGATAAGCCCCGAACCGGAGAGGGCGTAGATCACACGCGGGTCAACCTTGACTGGCTCCCCCACAAAACCCAGATCAAGCACACGCTCGATCTGGCTGTCCATATCCCGCACGGTGCGCCGCATCTTGCGGGCGGTGATCATTTTACCATCTTTGCCCGAAATCCCGACGGCAAGGGCCCCAGCCTCGCAGATCAGTTCGGCCACCTGCTTGTTGACCGAACCGGCCAGAACCATCTCGATCACATCCACCACATTGGCGTCTGTAACCCGCAGCCCGTCAATGAAGTGGGAGGGAATATCCAGCCGTTTGAGCATCTGGTTGATCTGCGGACCACCCCCATGCACCACAACCGGGTTAATGCCCACCTGCTTGAGCAGGGCAATATCCCGCCCAAAGGTTTTGGCCAGCCCTACATCCCCCATTGCGTGGCCACCGTACTTGACCACAATGGTATCCCCCGCGTAGCGCCGCAGGTACGGCAGGGCATTGGCCAGCACGGCAGCTTCATGCAAAGCATCATGCTTGTCGCCGGTAGAAGGAAGTCTCGGTTCAGTCATGCTGTGAAAATCCTGCCGTCGTCTGTCCATAATCCCTGATCACGCCAGGGCAAACTCTGCCAGTTCCGCCCGCAATGCCTCAATACCCAGCCCGGTCTGGCTGCTGGTAAGAGAAAGATGCGGAAAAGCGGCTGCATGGCGTGCAATTTCAGCCTCTACATCAGCCTGTTTGCGGGCCAGTGCGGTGGGCTTAACATCATCACACTTGGTCAGCACAACCTGAAAGCTGACAGCGGCACGGTCCAGAAGCTTCATAACTTCCTGATCATGCGTTTTCATTTCCACACGTGCATCCAGCAGCAGTACGACCCTGCGCAGGCTGGGGCGACCACGCAGGTAATCGAACATCATCTCCTGCCAGTCTTCCTTTACGGATTTGGCAGCGCGGGCATAACCGTAGCCGGGCATGTCCACCAGCATCAGACGCTGTGCGAGATCAAAGAAGTTGAGCTGCTTGGTCCGCCCCGGCTCGGAGGAGGCACGGGCCAGCGTCTTACGCCCAGTGAGGGCATTGATCAGGCTGGACTTACCCACATTGGAGCGCCCGGCAAATGCGATTTCTGGCAGTGTCTGCGGTGGCAGTTGGCCCAGCTTCTGGGCACCAAACACAAAATCGCATGAACCGGCAAAAAGCCGCCGCCCTTCTTCCAGAGCGGCGGCGATGTCTGCTTCGTCCTTCAGTTCGCGGAAAGAAGGCTCTTGATACGTCATTTCTTGGCAACCAGTTGGGGCTTGGCGTCCGCCGCCTTAAGCCGACCCATGATGATAATCTGCTGTATGGCGGTCAGCACGTTGCTCCAGCAGTAGTAAATGACCAGACCCACCGGCTGCCGCGCCATGAAGAAGGTGAACAGCAGCGGAATGAACATCATTACCTTCTGCTGCGCGGGGTCCATGCTGGTGGAGCTGGCACTGACCTTCTGCATGACAAACATGGTCGCACCGTAAATGATGGGCCACGCCCCAAGCGTGAGGATGGGCAGAATCTGTGCCGGATCAAAGGGGATCAGACCGAACAGATTGAAGATATTGGTCGGGTCCTGAGCAGAAAGGTCCTTCACCCAGCCAATAAAGGGCGCATGCCGCATTTCAATCGTGACATACAGGTCCTTGTAAAGGCACCAGAACACGGGAGCCTGAATGAACAGGGGCAGAAAGCCGCCGAACAGACTGACATTTTCCTTGCGGTACAGCATCATGATCTGCTGCTGCATCACCACCGGATCATCCTTGTGGCGTGCCCGGATCAGGTCCACCTGCGGCTTCAGGCGCGAGGTCTTCCAGGTCATGCGCATCTGCTTGATGGTCAGCGGCAGGAAAGCCACCTTCACGATAACCGTAAAGGTCAGCAGTGCCAGACCAAAGCTGCCCAGATGGCTGTTCAGCCAGTCCAGCACAAAAAACACAGGACGGGTCAGGAAGGAAAGCCACCCGAAGTCCACGGCCTTCCAGAACATGGGAATATGCAGGTCGTGTTCGTACTGCTCAAGCAGCCTCACTTCCTTGGCACCGGCAAACACATGCGCCTGAGTGGAGATGGTCTGCCCCGCCCCCACCTGCATGGGAGCCGTTGCCGTAAACCCGACCTGATACTGCGTATGCGCAGCCTGCCACGCATACGTCCCCACCACGCTGGCAGCCTGATCGGGCACAATGGCCATAAGCCAGTATTTGTCGGTAATCCCGGCCCAGCCGCCTGTACCCTGATGGCTCCAAGCCACGTTTTCAGGCGGCACACCATCATTACGGACGGACTTGTAGGACCCTTCGTTCAGGCGGCCATCAATGACCGAAATCGGGCCTTCATGCACCAGCATACCGCCGGTTTCTTCCGGGGTGTAACCACGGTTCACACGGTAGTAGGGGTACAGGGCAATGCTCTGCCCCGTTGCATTGTGCACGCGTTGGGTGACCGTGAACATATAGTCCTTGTCCACCCCAAGAGCGACTTCAAACGTCAGCCCTGCACCGTTGTCCCAGCTCAGGGTCAGCGGGTGTTCGCCATCAAGCAGCGTGCCGGAGGCTTTCCACAATGTGTGAGCATTCGGCAGAGCAACCGGTACATCGGACGATGCCGCGCGCCAGCCGAAATCCACATAATCAGCCCGCTTGGTATCCACAGGGCTGAGAACGCGTACGTCCGGGCTGTTGGGCTTTACGGTTTCGCGGTACTGCTTGAGCACCAGATCATCCAGCCGGGCACCACGCAGGTTGATGCTCCCCTGAACGGACGGGGCATTAATGGCAATGCGGGTATCCGGCCCATCGGGCACATCCGTGACTGCCGCAGTAGCAGCCTGTGCAGTTGCTGCCTGACCCGCGCCAGCGACTGCTGCCGAGGCTGGAGCCGTCTGGCTGGCTACAGTCTGTGTTACCTGCGGAGCAGGCTGATGTGCCGGAGCCTGAGGAAAGAAGTAATCAAACCCGATAAGAACCAGAGCTGACAACAGCGTTGCCAGTATGAGACGTTTTGAATCCATGAGCTCTGGCCTACAGGCCCCCTGCACATAACAAAAATGGAAAACTCAACACCCACCCCAAAGGGCGGTCTTGAACGGCACAACCGTGTTCCAGCGCAGGATTGACAGGAATGCAAGACGGGGCATTCACGACTCCCGCATACAGAGCTTCAACGCTTTCCGAAAATCGGCCACCAGTGCGTCAAAAGAGCGGTCGCGCGTAGCACCCCGCCCTATCAGCACCAGATCAAGCCCATTTAGCGGTGTATCGGCTTCCACTCTGCGCACAACCTCACGCAGCCTGCGGCGCACCCGGTTACGCACCACGGCATTCCCGACTTTTTTGGTCACCGTGAAGCCAACACGCGCAGGGTCCGAATCGGGCCGCCTGAAAAGCTGAAGGACAAGACCAGACACCGGGGCTTTTCGCCCCTTGGCCGCCATAAAGAGAAATTCTTTTCTCTTTTTTAGCCGCATGGACGCTTGCGCCCCTGCTGCTGGCTGCTCCTGACCTTCAGACCAGTCCATCAAAACCGGACTGCCGGACAACGCTTACGCGGAAAGACGCTTGCGGCCCTTGGAACGACGGTTTGCCAGAATACGACGGCCGCCAACGGTAGCCGAACGGGTGCGGAACCCGTGACGACGCTTGCGGACCAGCCGGGACGGTTGATAAGTGCGCTTCATGGCTGCACTCCCTTCAGTTTGAATATGCTTCGCCAGTGGCCGCAGTACGAGCCACTCTCTCTTGAAGTCGCGGCTTATAAAGTTCAGATAGAAGAACGTCAATGTGCAGCGCAGAGTCGCATGCCCATTCCCGCACGATCACCCGCATGATGGAACGCCGCATGCCCCTCTCCCCCAGCCGCTTCTGGACCATTCTGGCCGTTATTGGCCTGCCTGTACTAGCCTGCCTGTTGCCTGTGGGTATGGGGGCACCGTATATACTCACCCCAGCGTTTGTGGGGCTTGCAGGGGCCTGTGCGGCATGGATAGCGGTGCGTCAGCCCAAAGCAGCCCCCGCACCGCAGGCAGACACCCCACCACCCCCTACGGCACCAGCGGGGGAAAACGACCCCAAGCTGCGCCATGACATACGTGGTATTATTTCACCCGTTATGCTGATTGCGGACCAACTAGCGCTCAGCCCCGACCCAGCCACAAAAAAAGCGGCCGAAACCATTAATGATTCGCTAGACCGGCTGACTGCCCGCCTCAAACAACGCAAAACGGATTAAGCCCTGCCTTACGGGCGTTCGATCAGTTCCACCTTGTAGCCGTCCGGGTCTTCCACAAACGCAATAATGCTGGTTCCAAACTTGACTGGCCCGGCAGGCCGCACAACTTTGCCACCGCCTACGCGAACACGCTCCACAACAGCGGCAACGTCGGCCACGCCTATGGCAAAATGCCCGAACCCAATGCCAACCTCGTACCCATCATCCTGACCCCAGTTATAGGTCAGCTCAATTTCCGCCTGCCCAGCAGCGTTATCTGCAAAGCCAATAAAAACAAGGGTGTATTTGCCTTCCGGCACATCACGGCGGCGCAGCTCGCGCATACCAAGCAGCGCATAGAATGCCAGGCTCTGCTCCAGATTACGAACACGCACCATAGTATGCAAAAAACTGGACATAGCGTTTCTCTCCTCAGCTCAACAAAGAACTCATTTACGCTGTTATTCTACGGACTGTATTTCTGCCGGGTCTATGGCGATCAGGAACAAACCCAGTTTTTCGGCCTCTGCCACACAGGCGGCGCGGTCTGTTAACAGGGTGTTCCCCGCCTCAAACGCAATTCCACGCAAACCTGCGGCATGCGCGTTTCGCAGCGTTGTCGGCCCTATGGTGGGCATATCGGCTCTTTTTTCCTGCCCCGGCTTGAGCAGCTTGACCAGCACACCGCCATCCCCGGGCTGGCGGCATGCCCCCGAGCGCGCCAGCATGGCATCCGTGCCTTCCATAGCCTCTACGGCCAGCACAACGCCGTTCTGCACCACACAGCCCTGCCCTATATCCAGCCGACCTAGCGCCTGAGTAACGATGACGCCGTGCTTTATATCCGCCAGAGCCTGCTCATCTGGCCGTAACGGACCCAGCACACCGGCCTCAGCCACGGAGTGGGATAAAAATTCATGTGCGCCACGCACCTGAAAACCTTCTTCCCCCAGAATACGCACTAAAGCTGCCAGCAGGCCGTCATCCCCCGCAAACAGGGCTTTGCCAAGGCGCGCCAGAATACGGGCCCCTTCGGCATCGGGGTAAAGGCTACGCAGGGAAGGACGGCGGATAGGGCCGATGAGCACCAGATCGGAGCAGGCATGGGCACGTAACAGGCTTAACATGCGGCCCGCGGCCCCCAGACGCACACATTCATGCGGCCAGGGGGCTAGTATGGCAGGGTCGGCAAACCCTTCAAATCCAATAATAAAAACAGGTCGGCCTGCGGCATGTGCTGCCTCTGCCACTCTGGCTGGCAGAGGGCCTCCTCCTGCCAGAATGCCAACCGCTGTTGGCGCGACACTCACGCGCCTTCGGTTTCCGCCTGATCAGCAGCTCCACCGCGTGCGGGGCGCACGAGCCCGCGGTGGCTGGGAGCATCTATAAAGTCCAGAATTTCCTTAATCCGGGCATTGCCCGCAAAAGTCTCACGCACATGTGCCAGCCGCGCCTGAAAAGACACATCGCCACAGACCTTGGGGTACAAGGTAAAAAAGGCTTTGCGCATCAGCTGGATTTCGGCCGATTGCACGCCGTTGCGGCGCAGCCATATCCAGTGCAGGCCAATCAACCGAGCACGGTTACCCAGCACGCTCCCATAAGGAATAACATCGGCCTCAACACCAGCCACCCCGCCCACAAGAGCAGCGTGCCCGATCCTGACAAACTGGTGGATGGCGGCAGACCCCATAACGCGAGCATCGTTGCCAATTGTCACATGGCCACCCATGACCACGTTGTTGACAATGATCACACGGTCACCCAACACACAGTCATGGGCGACATGCGCATTGGCCATGATGAGCACATCCTGACCAACACGCGTGACCCCAGCCCCTGTAGCCGTTCCCCGGTGAATGGTCACATGCTCACGCACAACCGTACGGGCACCGACCTCGCACCGGGTTGGTTCGCCTTTGTATTTGAGATCCTGCGGCGCCATACCCACCGTGCAGAACGGAAAGTAGCGCGAATGCGCACCCAGATGGGTATGCCCATCCACAACAACGTGGGAGATCAGCTCCACCCCGTCATCAAGAACTGCATTTGGCCCAACAGAGCACCACGGACCAATAACCACGCCTTGCCCAAGCTTTGCCCCCGGGGCAACCAGAGCCGTTGGATGAACAAGCGTCTGCCTGGCTTCCTCTACAGCGTGCACCACTTCAGTTCCTTATATTCCGCCTGACTTGCGACACAGAGTCACTGGGCCCTGCCCCAGAATGTCGGCCGGTAAAAGCGAACAGAACTGGAGCATATCTTGAGCCAACCGGCACACCAAGCGTAAAAAATCAGCCCATGATCATGGCGCTAAAGGTTGCTTCTGCAACCACAACACCATCAACGCGTGCTTCCCCACGGAACTTCCATACATTGGAGCGGTGCCGTTCCTTGACCACATGAATACGCAGCTGGTCACCCGGTTCTACCGGACGGCGGAACTTTGCCCCTTCGATCGTCATGAAATAGACGAGCTTGCCCTCAAAGGCTTCCCCGAGCGACAGAACAACAAGCGTTGCCGCGGTCTGGGCCATGGCTTCCACAATAAGGACGCCAGGCATAACGGGCCGTCCGGGAAAATGCCCCGGAAAAAACGGTTCGTTAACCGAGACATTCTTGATACCGGTCGCTTCTTCCCCCAGGACAATATCTTCCATCCTGTCGATCAGAAGGAAAGGATACCTGTGAGGAATCGCCTGCATGATACGGTTGACATCAATCCGTGCGATTGTCTTGCCGTCCTGCTGGGATTCTTGTTGTGTCTCCACGTCCCCTAAACCACCCTCTGTACCGGACCGCAATCCGGGATAAGTTCATACCTTGTCTGAATCGCCCTTGGCCGACCCAGACGCTTTTTTTGCCAACTTGCGCAGCACCGCCACGTTCCGGAAAAACTCCCGGAACGGCATGGCAGGGCTACCTATGACATCTGCACCGCTCTCAACATCCGACATAACACCACACTGCGCACCAATGCGCGCTTTGGCACCAATACGGATATGGCCAATAAGGCCAGCCTGAGCAGCAACCGTTACATAGTCCTCGAGTACTGTGGAACCAGAAATACCCGCCTGGGATACCACAATACAGCAGCGCCCAAGCTGGGCATTATGCCCGATCTGGACCAGATTATCGAGCCGGGACCCCGCACCAATAACCGTGTCATTAACCGAGCCGCGGTCAATGGTGCTGTTGGCACCAATCTCCACATCATGCTCGATGATAACACGACCAAGCTGGGGAACGCTCTCAAACCCCTCAGGCCCGACCGCAAACCCAAAACCTTCCTGCCCAATGCGCGCACCGGGCAGAATGGTAACACGGTCCCCCACCAGAGCATGAGACAGCGTAACCATGGAGCCAATACGGCAGTCCGCACCAAGCTGCACGCCGTGGTCCAAAACGGAATGAGAGCCAATAATGCAGCCGGCCCCAACCTGCACATCAGGCCCGACAACCACAAAAGGCCCCACCTCTGCCGTAGGGTCCACAACAGCAGAAGGATCTACCACTGCAGAAGGGTGAACACCACCCTTGCCAATCTGGCGCGGGTGGAACAGCCGCGCAATGCGCGACCACGCTAGATACGGCGTGGTGGTCACAAGGGCTGCGGAATGTTCTGGCACCTTATCTGCAAAAGCAGGGGCAACAATAACCAGACCAGCCTGCGTATGCTCCAGCAGGGGGGCATAGCGGCGGTTATCCAGAAAACTCACATCACGCGCGCGGGCCACCTGCAAAGGCGCTATGCCGGTATAACCATCCTGCGGAAAACTCCCCTGCCGGGGAGGCCGCAGCTCGGCATCGGCTGTTTCTGCCAGTACCGATGCATCAAATGGTCCGACACGCGTAAAAAAACGCGGATCAGCCGGGCCGGAAGACGCCCTGCAATCCACCATGCTTATTTTTTCCCGGCAGGAGCCGCAGGTGCCACCGGAGCTGGGCCGGATGCTGCCATCTGCGGGTCCCCATCAGCCGTTGTGGGCATCTTGCCGGATTTTGCCAGCTCTTCGGGGTCTACGTTGGCTTCAGGAATGAAAACGCTGGGCAGAACCTTGTTCAGGTTTGCTGCCACTTCGTTCGTAATGTCCTGGCCATCCACATGCAGGGCAACCTGCTCGCTATGCAGCACAAGGTTCATGCCATGTGCGGCAGCAACCTTCTGAATAACCTGCACCAGTTCACGTTCGATCTGCCCCAGAGAAACCTGAGCCGCTTCCTGAATAATCCGGTTGCGGTTACGGAAGTCGCGCTGTGCCTTCATGACCTTGGCCTGAAGGCTGCGTTCACGGGTCTGGATCTGGTCAGATGTCAGGGACTTGGCCTGAGCCTGCAGCGTCTGCTGCTCGTCACGCCAGCCAGCCTGTTCACGCTGGAGATCCTGCGCCAGCGCATCGCGGCGGGCACCCAGAACACGCTCCACCTGCATGGCAGCAGAGGTCTGACGCATAACGCCAGATACGCTGATCACACCAATAATGGTGGTGGGCGGGGGCGCTTCCTTGGCAACTTCAGGTGCGCTGGGAATGGGCGGCAAAGGCAGAACCGGAGGAGCCTGATCTGCTGCTTCCTGACTATCAGCTGCAGGAGCGGGCAGTGCTACGGGTGCAGGAGCGGCATTACGAGCAGCAGGATGCGGAGCCTGTGCAGCAGGCTGGGTTTTGGGAACGAACCAGCCATTCCCACCTTCTGCCTGAGCAGCGGGCATGAGGGCTGCGGAAAAAGAAAGGCAAACAGCCCCCAGAAGGGCAGCTTTTGAACTGAAACGCATCATTACCTCAGAATTGCTGGCCGAAGCCGAAGCGAAGGAGCTGTGTACGGTCATTATAACTGCGTCTGACCGGCACACCAAGGTCAATATTCAGCAGGCCAAACGGGCTTTTCCATGAAAAACCTGCACCCGCACTGATACGCGGGCTCACCATATCACCCGATACTGCCGTGTAGTTCGCCCCGGCGGTAGCGCGGTTGGTGTAAAGGTGCTTCACGCGCAAACCTGCCACGGACCCCATATCCACAAAGGCACGGCCACCCACACCCATTTCTGTCAGGAAGGGGATCGGGAAGTTCACCTGCGCCGTCGCGTTGTACATGAACCGCCCACCGATCAGATCTTCGGAGTGATGGGCTGCGTTACCCACGCTTCGTGGGCCGGCACCACCATCAAGGAAGCCGCGCAGGTTGTTACCACCCAGATAGAAGTTATCGATAATATCGTGGCGGCCGTTGCTACCCCAGTCCGCAAGGTACCCGGTGCCGCCACGGAAGATGATTGTCCAGTTGTGGCTGTTGGTCAGGTCATCAAGCGGGATGTAGTAACCACCGTTAATCTTGCCGCGAACGTAGTTTTCGTCCCCGCCAATACCGGCAAAGTCACCCCCAACAGAGACAAAATACCCACTATGCGGCTGCATGCGGTTATCACGCCGGTCATACATAACCGTGGTGCTCAGCTGGGAAAGAAGCGACTTGCCCTTCTGCTCCTGAACATAGGGAGAAGATTCACTCCACATATCCCCCACCCAACGGCGGATCAGGCTGTAGTTCCACGACTGCGAAAGGTAGCGGTTATACGAATACCCCATACGCAGGGTAATACCGTACCGCCCTTCCGAGTAGTTCTGATACGTCTGGTAGTTGTTTTCGATGAAGAAGATATCCGCACCGACAACCAGATTGCGCCCGAGAAAGACCGGGTCCGTAACAGAAAGGTCAGCCTGCTTCTGGTAGTACGAAACAGTGCCCGAGAACCCGGCATCCACCCCTGTACCCAGCAGGTTGTGCTGCTTGAGCCCGACGTTACCAATAATACCCACATCGGTGGAGTAACCACCACCAAGCGAGAACTCGCCCGTTGGTTTTTCCACAACGTTAACGGACACGTTGGCACGGTCGGGGGAGGAACCCGGAGCGTCCTTTACGTCCACCGATTTGAAGTAGCCCAGATCCTGGACCCCTTCCTTGGCGTATTTCTTGTAGCTGCTTGTGTAGGGGTCACCCTCGGCAAACGGAAGCTGCCGGCGGATAACGTTATCCTGCGTAATGGTGTTGCCGTTAATATCGATCCGCTCAATATACCGGCGCGGGCCTTCACTTACGTCAAACAGCAGATTGACAATATGCTTTTCGGGGTTGCGGGCAATAACCGGACGCACCACGGCAAAAGGATGCCCTTCCGACTGGAGCAGTTCTTCCATGTCGGTCGCGTTATCCTGCACGGCCTTGCCATCGTACCACTGGTGTGGGAACAGCTCGACATACTTACGCAGCGACTTGGCCGGCACGTGCCGCAGGCTGGAGCGGATATCCACCTTGCCCAGACGGTAACGGATGCCTTCGTCCATTGTGATGGTGATGTAGAAAGATTTGCGGTCAGGCGAAAGTTCGCCCTTGATATCCTTGATCTGGAAATCAACATACCCGTTGTGCAGGTAGAACCGGCGCAGGAGCTCGCCATCGTACTTCACACGTTCGGGGTTATATTCGTCAGACGAACCCAGAAAATGGTACCAGGCCGTTTCCTTGGAGGAAATCGCGCCAGCCAGTTCGGCCTCGTTGTAAGCCTTGTTTCCAACAAACGCGATTTTGCGGATTTTGGTGTTCGGGCCTTCATTGATCTGGAAGATCACATCCACACGATTATGCGCAAGGCGCACGATCTGGGGTGTCACCACCGCTGCAAAGCGGGACTTCTGGGCATAGACTTCCAGAATACGCTGCCGGTCATCCGCCGTTGTTTCTGCCGAGAAAACCGCACGCGGACGCAGGGAGAGCACCTTGCGCAGGTCCTCATCCTTGGCGGCATGATTGCCCTCGAACACGATCCGGTTGACGATCGGGTTTTCCTTGAGCCTGACGAGGAGGGTATTCCCCTCACGCCGCAAGGTTACGTCCTTGAACAGGCCGGTCGCATACAGGGTCTTCAGGGAACGATCGAGGTCATCCTGCGTAAACGGATCACCCGGGCGGACAACCATGTAGGACAGGACCGTGTTGGTCTCGATGCGGGTATTGCCTGAGACGCGGATCTCATCAATCACCCCCACGGGTGCTGGCTGAGCATCCGGCAGAGGTGCTGGAGGACTTTCGGCATCACCCTCGGGCGATGCAACAACAGCTGCTGGTGCCTGTGTGTCCTGGGTCTGGGCGGCCATAGCCCCCCGTCCCTCGAGCAGGAAAAAAGGCAACATGCAGACAGAAACGAACAGGGCCGAACGTTTACCCGCCAAGATCTGCCTCCCTCCATCCGGGTCGGTTCAGCACGGAAGCCTATCTCCCGTTCTTGTCTCGCCCGCAAGGGACGTATCCGAAATTACCCTTGTCACGCAAGCCTTCCCTTCACGCCCAGTTCACTATCACCCTGCGAGCGTTGCAACCCACCTGAACAACCCGAAGCTGGACAGATCATTGAACGTCGAAAACAAGAACAGACCTGCCAGCAATGCAAACCCGGTCTGGAAACTAACCTCTTGCACCCGCTTGGAAACCGGGCGCCCTCTTATTGCCTCTATGGCATAAAAAACCAGACGTCCACCATCAAGAAGCGGAACGGGAAAGAGATTGATCAGACCCAGATTAACAGACAGCAGCGCCATGAAGGAAAGCAGGCTGGCAAACCCGTATTGAGCGACCTGCCCGGAGAGCTGCGCAATCTTGAGCGGACCGCCCAAATCCCGCGCGGTATGCTGCCCGCTAAAAATCTGCCACACGCCATTGAGCGTCTGCACAACGGTGTTCCATGTTGCCTTGGCCCCAGCAGAGACAGCCTGCGGCAGCGGCAGGGCCTTGCCCGGCTCAACCGCAAAGACCACACCCAGCAGCCCGCGAGCAGGCCCACCACGCGAATCCTGCGTAGAGCCAATAGTCAGGGGAACTTCCAGCGACTGGCCATTACGCTGCACCAGCAGTGTTGTTTTCTGCCCCGGTGTCTGGGCCACTGTGGCCTGTGCGTCCTCAACCCCCGCAATATCGTGCGTGCCTATGCGCAGGATAACGTCACCCTTCTGCAGGGCAGCATTTTGCGCGGCACTGCCGGGCAGGACGGATGCAACCTCGTTCCGCACATGCGGCTGGCCCGCCGTTGCAAACAGCAGCACAAACAGCACAAACGCCAGAATGAAGTTAAAAACCGGCCCGGCCAGAATAACAATGGCACGTGACCATACGGATTTGTCGTGGAAAGTCCGGCCCGGAATCCACGCGGCTTTCTGTTCTTCGGTCGCATCTTCGGGGTCATCAAACCCGTGCGGGCGCACATAACCGCCCAAGGGAATCGGGCAGATGCGCCATTCTGTCCCGCTCTTGTCACGCCATTTGAACAGGGCGGGACCAAAGCCGAGCGAAAAGACCTCCACATGCACACCGCGCCAGCGGGCTGCAAGGTAATGCCCCAGCTCGTGAAAGGTAACCAGAACGCCCAGCACGAAAACGAAGGAAATCAGGGTGCGCAGATATTCGTGTATCATCATTCCTCCGATATCGGGGCTGAAGGCGGTTTTCTCAAGCAACCACGGCAGAAATCTGCTGGGTTGCAACGCGCCGGGCCTCTGCATCCCAATGGAGCACGGCATCGAGCGTATCGGCCGGAGGAGCGCCGAGTGCGTTCATGGTATCTTCAACCACGCGCGCAATGCCCAGAAAACCGATCTGTTCTTTCAGGAACGCTTCAACCGCAATCTCATTTGCCGCAGATAGAATGGCCGGAACAGCCTTGCCTGCCCGCAGGGCCTGCCGCGCCAGACGCAGTGCGGGAAAACGCACTTCATCTGGTGCAATAAACTCTAGCGTGCCAAAGGCGGCAAGGTCCAGACGGCTGGAGGTCGTGGCCATACGCCGCGGCCATGCCAGTGTATGGGCGATGGGAATACGCATGTCAGCCGAACCCATCTGCGCGATCAGGCTGCCATCGGTGTACTGCACCATACCGTGCACCACGGACTGGGGGTGCACCAGCACATCAATCCTGTCTTCGGTCAGGCCAAAAATACGTGCCGCTTCAATAACCTCCAGCCCCTTATTGAACATGGTGGCGGAATCGATGCTGATCTTGGCCCCCATGCTCCATGTCGGGTGTTTGAGTGCCTGAGCCGGTGTGGCCGCACGCATGACATCCACCGAAGCATTGCGGAAAGGACCGCCAGATGCGGTGAGAATTATTTTTTCAACCTGATCAGCCTGCCGGTCCGCCATGGACTGGAAAACCGCATTATGCTCGGAATCGACCGGCAGCAGCGTTGCCCCGGCATCCTGCACCGCACGGAGCATGACATCCCCCGCGCAGACCAGTGCTTCCTTGTTAGCCAGCGCAATGCTGTTGCCGTTCTTCACAGCGGCCAGTGTAGGTTCCAGCCCCGCAGCGCCAGTAATGGCTGCCATGGTCCAGTCCGCTGGCAGCCCCGCTGCCTCTATGACCGCCTTGCGGCCACAGGCGACCTCAACACCACTCCCGGCCAGAAGCGCCTTGAGTTCAGCATAAGCGCTTTCATCAGCCAGCACGGCCAGCTCGGCCTTCAGGCTGCGGGCCTGCTCGGCCAGCTTGGCAGCATTTTTACCACCCACAAGCGCACGCACCCGATACTGGTCACGCGCCTGCTCCAGCAGATCCACGGTAGAGCAGCCAATGCTGCCGGTAGTTCCCAGAACGGTTACGGTTCTCATGTCTTGTCTTTCCAAACCCGAAAAATAACACAAGCCCCGACCACGCAGGGCAAAAGCCAAAAACTGGACTAACCAGGCATGCCAGAAACAAGGCTATAAACAAGATCGTGCAGGCCAGCGCTCCAGAAGGGTGCATCAGGCACGGTAACGGAAACGGCGGCAGCAACAGGTGCGGCCACCACCAGACCATCAAACCGGTCGAGCAGACCACCATGGCCGGGCAGCAGCGTGCCGGAATCCTTAACGCCGAGTGCCCTCTTCATGGCGCTTTCGGCCAGATCTCCAAGCTGGGCGGACACGCCCAGAATGCCTCCCCAGACCAGCGCCATATGCGTGCTTCCCAGACCAGAGAGAAGCGCTATGCCACCCCCCATAAGCACAGCCCCCACAAACCCGCCCAGAGCACCTGAGCGCGTTTTACCGGGGGAAATGCGCGGGGCCAGTTTGGGTCCGCCAATCAGGCGGCCTGCCATATAGGCCGATGTGTCACTCGCCACCACAACGGCGACAACAAACAGAACAGGCCAGATACTTTCCACCCGTAGCCAAAGCAGAGCTGTACCCGCCATGATGATCACGCACATCATGGCGCACAACTCCGCACCGAATACGCATGAGCCGACACTGAACATGATAAAATAACGCCAGTGCTCGGTTGCGGCAGAAAACCCACCACAAACCGCCCACAGCACATACAGCCTGCCCTGCCAGCTCTGGGCAGGTAACTTGAGAAGGCCCGCGGCCTCAAACGCCATGCCGCCCATGGCCACAAGCACCATCAGGATATAGGCGACCCCGCCCACCCCGATGCACCCGCCCGCAACCGCGATCATGACCATGGCTGACAGCACGCGCGGCCGCAGGTCCCGCCATGCGGAGGATTGTCCGGTCGTTGTCATGCGGAAGCCACCGGCCGCGCACCAAAGCGCCGCTCACGGCGGGCGTAAAGATCCAGCACCGTTGCAAAATGCCCTTCATTGAAGTCTGGCCAGAACACATCCAGAAAAACAAGTTCCGCATATGCGCTCTGCCAGAGCAGAAAGTTGGAAAGCCGGTATTCCCCGCTCGTGCGCACGACCACATCGGGGTCAGGCACGCCAGCGGTCCACAAATGGTTGGCAAACAGGCTTTCATCAATCTGTTCGGGGGTTAGCCAGCCATCGCGCACTTCCTGCGCAACACGCCGGACAGCCTGCATAATATCCCCCCGCCCCCCGTAGGACAGGGCCAGCAGCAGCACCAGCCGCCCGTTATTGCGGGTCATGGCTTCGGCACGAGCCAGTTCTTCACGCAGGCTCGTATCAAATCGGCTCAGATCACCAATAAAACGGAGGCAGACGCCCTCGCTATGCAATTCCTTGACCTTGTGGCGCAGATAATAGCGCAAAAGGCCGGTCAGGTCTGAGACTTCCTTGGGGCCGCGTGACCAGTTTTCGGATGAAAACGCATAAAGGGTCAGGTAGGGCACACCCCGCTGAATAGCCGCCTTGATGCACCGCGCCACGGCATCTGCCCCGGCACGATGCCCCGCTAGGCGCGGCAGCCCCCGCTCACACGCCCAGCGCCCGTTGCCATCCATGATAATGGCGACATGCGAAGGAACGACCGCTTTTCTGTCGGCTGGCAAGGAAGACATAACAGGAAAAAATCCACCGTTTCAGTTCAGCGGGCATAAACCGGCCCCGTTCAGGCAGGTCTTCAGACCTGCTTGATTTCCTTCTCTTTTTCGGCAAGCATGTCATCTACTTTTTTGACATACTGATCAGTCGTTTTCTGAATGGCGTCAGACCAGGTCTTAACGTCATCCTGACTGATGTCGCCCTTCTTTTCAAAACCCTTGGCCTTGTCCATACCATCGCGGCGCACGCCACGTACGGCAATTTTGGCCCCTTCCGCATAACGTGCGGCAGCTTTTGCCAGTTCGTTACGGCGTTCTTCGGTCAACTGCGGAATAGGCACCCGGATGGTCTGGCCTTCACCGGCGGGGTTAAGGCCCAGCCCGGCATCGCGGATAGCGCGTTCCACGGCCCCGGCCAGAACACGGTCCCAGACCTGTACGGTAATCATGCGCGCTTCAGGCACGGCAATGGAGGCAACCTGCGTAAGCGGCACTTCCCCCCCATAGGCTTCCACCCGAACGGGTTCGAGCAGAGCCGGGCTGGCCCGGCCGGAGCGCAGGCCCGAAAAATCACGACGCAGGCTTTCCAGCGCGCCATCCATACGGCGCTTGATATCATCAAGCAGGTCATTCAAGTCAGACACGGCGGTTTCTCCCGTTTTGTCGCAAAGGCACTGTGCTGTCCTGCCCTCGCCTAGTTCATTCCGCGTGCTGCCTTAACGGGCAGCGGTTTGCATGGTGTCAGGTTGCTTCAATAATGCGCGTAAACGCACCTTCGCCGCGCATAACGCGACCGAACGAACCTTCCTCGCCAATATTAAAGACAATAATCGGCAGTTTATTCTCACGTGCCAGACTGATGGCCGCTGCATCCATGACGCTCAACTGGTTGGAGAGCACAGTCATGTATGTCAGCTCATCATACCGCGTGGCGCTGGGGTCGTGCTTGGGGTCGGCCGAATACACGCCATCGACCTGCGTCCCTTTTAGCAGAATATCGCATTCCATTTCCGCCGCACGCAGGGCCGCTGCCGTATCGGTGGTAAAGAAGGGGTTGCCCGTACCGGCGGCAAAAATAACCACCCGGCCTTTTTCCATATGCCGGACCGCCCTGCGCCGGATGTACGGCTCAGCCACGGAAGACATGTGAATGGCGGACATAACCCGCGTTGTTATCAGTTCACGTTCAAGCGCATTCTGGAGCAGCAGCGCGTTAATGACCGTTGCCAGCATACCCGCATAGTCACCCTGCGCGCGGTCCATGCCTTTGGCTGCGGCAGCCACTCCACGAAAGATGTTGCCACCACCCACAACGAGGCACACTTCCGTACCGCTGCGAACGACCTCGGCTACATCCTTGGCAATCCGCTCGACCGTCTTCTGTTCTACCCCAAAGGCGCCCTCACCCATCAGGGCTTCACCAGACACCTTGAGCAATACACGTTTACGCCTTGGCGTTTCAGAGACAGAAGCAGTCATAGGCCCTCAATCATGCAAAGTCCGACAAAAAACAGACCTCCGCCACGCGCAGGCGCGCAGCGTGTAAGATCGCTCTCTCTTATCCTCCAAGGCGCACGGCCACAAGCGCCAAGCCGTGCTTTATGGCACGTCATCCAGCCCGATGGCACGCAGGCGGGCCCGCTCTTCATCCCAGCCAGAACGTTCCTTGACATTCAAAAACAGGTGACACGGGCGTTCCAGCAGGCCGGCAAGCTGCTTGCGCGCCCGCTCGCCTATCATTTTGATCTTCTGCCCGCCATTCCCAATAAGAATGGCTTTATGCCCGGTGCGGCCAACGTAAATTGTAACTTCAATCCGCACCGAACCATCGGGCCGTTCCTGAAAACTCTCGGTCTCGGCCGTGGTGCCATAGGGCACTTCCTCATGCGTCTGCATGAAAATCTGCTCACGCACCAACTCGGCTGCAAGCAGGCGGTCGGGCAGATCGGTCAGGTCATCTTCGGGGTACAGGTATGGGCCTTCGGGCAGGCTGGCAGCCAGCTTGTCCAGCAGGTCGTCCACACCACCACCGGTGCGCGCACTGACCATGAACACATGCTCAACGGGCAGTTTTTCGGTAATGGCCGCCGTAAGGGGCAGCAGGGCAGATGCAGGCACAAGGTCCGTTTTGTTCAGCACCAGCCACGTAGTGCGCCCAGCCTGCGCCAGACGGGTAATAATGTCCTGCACGGCTTCGGTCAGGCCTGTGCGGGCATCCACCAGCAGCAAGGTTATGTCCGCATCATCCGAGCCAGTCCAGGCGGCGGCCACCATGGCGCGGTCAAGCTTACGGCGCGGCTTGAAGATACCGGGCGTGTCCACCAGCAGAATCTGGCTGGCCCCGCGCATGAGAATACCCAGCACCCTAAAGCGCGTGGTCTGCGCCTTGGGCGAAACGATGGAGAGCTTGGCGCCCGCCATACGGTTGAGCAGTGTTGATTTGCCTGCGTTTGGTGCACCCACCAGCGCAGCAAAGCCACAACGTGTTGTTTGTGTCATGCCTGTTGCTTCAGCCCTGATGGCTGCCTCCAAGTTTTTCCAGCAGGGTTGCCGCGGCAGAACTTTCTGCTGCCCGCTTGCTCCCTGCACATCCTTCTGCCGAATACCCACCAGCACTGACCCGCACCACAAACACGGGAGCATGCGATGGACCATCGGCCCCTATTGTTTCGTAAAACGGCAAGCCCTGCCCACGCCCCAGAACCCATTCCTGCAATGCGGTTTTGGGGTCTTTGGGGGGGAGGGCCTGCGCATCGAGTATCCGCTTCCAGCAAGCACGCACAATCTTGCGTGCCGGAGCCAGCCCACCATCGAGAAAAACCGCGCCAAGCACGGCTTCCAGCCCATCGGCCACAACATTGGCAGCAGTCTGCACACCGGCGCGGGCCTCATGCTCCGCTACGGACAGGGCTTCGGCAAGACCAAGCTGCTCGGCAATATCCGCAAGCGTTGCACGTGAAACCAGATGCGCAAGCCGCGAACCCAAGGCCCCTTCCTGCTCGCCCGGAAACCGCTCCAGCAACAGTTCCGCCATAAGCAGGCCCAGAACACGGTCGCCAATAAACTCCAGCCGCTCGTTGGAGCCTGCCCCTTTGGTTTTGTTCCGCCTGCGCCCACCCGCCTTCTGATGTGCGGCAGAACGGTGGGTCAGCGCTTCCTGCAACAGGGAAGGATTGGCAAACTGGTAGCCCAGACGCTCCTGCAACGCCATGGACGCCAGATATTGCGGCGTGGAGTGGCCCGCATTCATTACATCACGCCTTTTAACAGACGAGCCCAGCGGATTTCGGTCGGCCAGTACCAGACCTGCCAGATGGGATGTGCCGCCTCAACCGAGAAGAAAATACGCTGGGCCTTACCAACAAGGTTTTCCATGGGCACAAAGCCAAGGTCTTTGGGGCCATCCCCCACAAAGCGGCTATCGGCGCTGTCATCACGGTTGTCACCCATGGCAAAAAAGTAACCGGGGGGGACTACGTATTCGGGGGTGTCGTTCTGCGGGCCATCATTAGTCAATTTCAGAATATCGTGCCGGACTACTCCCTGCCCGTCGCGCAGGGGGAGTTCTTCCGTGCAGGCTTCGCCTTCCATGGGCATGCGCGTTTCATCCTGCGCCACGTAAGCATGCGGCTGCACGCAAGGAACCCGCACACCATTGAGGAAGAGCTGCCCCCCGGTTACCTGAATACGGTCCCCCGGCAGGCCAATAACCCGCTTGATGTAATCAATGGATGTATCTTTGGTAAACCGGAACACCGCCACATCGCCCCGGTGCGGCTGCCCTGCCCAGACCCGCCCGTTAAACAGGTCTGGCGAAAACGGCAGCGAAAACCGTGAATAGCCATAGCTGTATTTGGACACCCAGATGTAGTCCCCCACCTGCAGGGTGGGGATCATGGACCCGGACGGGATGACAAAGGATTCAAACAAAAACGTACGGACAAAAACAACAACGATCACGACCGTTAGAATTGTCCGTACATATTCCACCACAGCATGTCTGACGGTAACAGCGTGCTGCGCTCCAGTTGGAGAAGTCTCCGGTTTACTCATGCGCTGCCCATCTGCTCCCATAATCATGCCAGAAAAATAAAATCCGCTGGATCAAGCCGTGCGCTTGGTGTGATGTCAACCCGCGCGGACCGAGATAAACACCTGTGCAAACGCATAAGGGGGCTCATCGGTCATGCTCAGCATCAGTTCAGGCTCATGGCCTGCGGGCACCAGTTCTGCCAGCCTCCGGGCCGCGGCCCCCGTTAACACCAGCACCGGCTGGCCCGATGCAAGGTTTTCCACCCCGATCTGGCTTTGCGCAACCCCGTGGGCAAAACCTGTACCCAGCGCCTTGGCGCATGCCTCCTTGGCCGCCCAGCGCTTGGCGTAGGTGCCTATTCTGGCAGCTCCCACACGCCGTTCAGCCTTGGCACGCTCATACGGCGTAAAAACACGGTCCAGAAAACGCTCCCCAAACCGCTCCATGACCTGCTCGATCCGCCGCATGTCGCACAGGTCCACGCCAGTTGCCAGCAGGGTCATGACTTGGCCCGATCCGCCTGCGCAATGCCCGATACAGCCCGCAACCCGGCAATAACAGAGGACAGGTGGCGCAGGTCACGCACCTCCACATCCAGCAGGATCTCGGTAAAGTCGAGCTGGCGATGCACGATCTTGAGGTTGACCATAGCCGCATCGCACTTGGAAATCGTATTGGTAATGGATGCCAGCACAGAGCCCTCGTTTTCGGCTACAATGCTGATACGGCCAACACGCATCTGCCCGGTTCCACCGGCGCGGGCCATGGCGTCGTAATCCCAGTCCACATCCAAAAAGCGCTCGGGCGTTGCGGCAAAACTTTCCAGCGTCTGGCAGTTGCGCGTATGCACGGTCACGCCCTTGCCTGTTGCCACCACGCCCACAATCCGGTCTCCCGGCAAGGGGTGGCAGCAGGCTGCGTAATGCACGGCAACACCGGCTCCAAGCCCAACCAGCGGCACCGCCCCACCCGATGGACGGCGCATGGTGGGCGCGCCGCGCGGCCGTGGCCCTGCCGTACCCAGTACACCGGGCAGGCCCGCCAGCATGCGCGGCACACGCTGCACACGCCGCAGTTCGGGGTAGGCCGCATGCACCACATCCCGCGCGTTCAGGTTGCTGGTACCAACCGCAACATACAGGTCCTGCAAGGAACTCTGCTTGAGCGCCTTGAGCGTGGTCTCCATGATTTTTTCGGAGCCATCCACACCTTCCTGGCGGAAGGCCTTGGCCAATGCGGCACGCCCGTTATCCAGCGAAACCTGGCGCTGCTGCTGCGCCACATAACGGCGGATGCGCGCGCGTGCCTTGCCCGTAACGACAAACCGCTCCCACGAGGGAGAGGGCGCGCCACCACGGGCGGTCATGATTTCGACCTGATCGCCGTTTTCCAGCTCATGCCGCAGCGGCATAAGGCGACCGTTAACCTTGGCCCCTACGCAGGTATCCCCGATCTGGCTATGCACCGCATAGGCAAAATCAACCGGGGTTGCCCCACGCGGGAGCGAGATAAGCTGCCCTTTGGGCGAAAAGCAGAAAACCTGATCCTGATAAAGCTCAAGCTTGGTGTTTTCCAAAAACTCATCAGGGGCGGATGAGGCCTCCAGAATTTCCAGCAGATCCTGCACCCAGCGTGGGCGGCGTACGCCACCATACCCGCCCTCATCAGGGCTGCTGGTGCCGCCTTCCTTGTACACCCAGTGGGCTGCAACACCGTTTTCGGCCACGTCGTGCATGGCCTGCGTGCGGATCTGCACTTCTATTTTCTGGTTACGGGGGGAACGCAGCGTAACCCCCGTATGCAGGCTCTGATACCCGTTGGCCTTGGGGGTGGAGATATAGTCCTTGAACCGCCCGGCGATCATGGGGTAGGCGGCATGCACCGCGCCCAGCGCCATATAGCAGTCCTCACGCGTGTCCACGATCATGCGGAAAGCCATGATGTCGGACAACTGCTCGAACGCCACATTCCGGCGCTGCATTTTTTCCCAGATGGAATAAGGCGATTTTTCACGCCCCGAAACCTGAGCGTCCTTCAACCCCGCTTCGTGGCACAGGCGCAGCAGTTCGCGCCGCACGTCCTCAATAACATCCGCCCCCTGCCCGCGCAGATAGTTCAGGCGTGTGCGGATGGTTGTATCGGCCTCTGGCTCAAGCTGCGCAAAGGAGAGGTTCTGGAGCTCGGTCTTGACCCGGTCCATACCAATACGCTCGGCCAGCGGCGCATAAATATCGAGCGTTTCACGCGCGATGCGCTGCCTGCGGTCCTGCCGCTCCACAAAATGGAGGGTGCGCATATTGTGCAGACGATCCGCCAGCTTGACCAGAAGGACACGAATATCCTTGGACATGGCCAGCACGAGCTTGCGGAAGTTCTCGGCCTGCTTGGTGCGGTCAGACTGGAGTTCCAGCCGGGTCAGCTTGGTCACGCCATCGACCAGATCGGCCACAACAGGCCCAAAATCGGCCTTTAGCGTCTCATACGTAACGCCGGTATCTTCAATGGTATCATGGAGCAGAGCGGTGCAGATGGACTGCACATCCAGCCTGAAGCGCGCCAGAATCATGGCAACGGCCAGAGGGTGGGTTATGTAGGGGTCGCCATTATCGCGCATCTGGCTCTGATGCGCCCTGTTGGCTACATCAAATGCACGACGAATGGATTGTACATCGGCCTGCGGTGCATAACTCAGCACCTTGGCAACCAGCCGCTCGCAGCCGATTTCCCCCACACGACCAGTGGGGGATGCTGGCGCTACAGACGCCTCAACCGGGGCACCCCCCTCCCGCTCGGGGGAGGAGGTGTGAACGGGAATATCGCCGCCCGGTTGGTCCACGCGCCCTTTACCGCCGTGCGCGACCGGTCAGTGCCGCTTCAATAGCGCGCACGTCATCTGCGGCTTCTTCCTCGGCGGAAACTTCCTGCAGACCGAAAATATTCTGTTCGGTCGGCACCAGATCCTGCACTTCTTCTTCCACGGGCTCGGGTTCGGGCTCGCGGGCCTGCGAACGGATCAGATCGTTCCGCAGAGCGGGCAGTTGCACGGTTTCATCCGCAATTTCACGCAGGGCAACGACAGGGTTTTTGTCGTTGTCGCGGTCAATGGTCAGCTCCTCGCCACGGGAGATGTTGCGGGCGCGCTGCGCGGCGTACACCACCAGTTCAAAGCGGTTTGGAACCTTTTCAACGCAGTCTTCGACGGTGACGCGGGCCATTACGAAGAGCCTCCAGACAGTTCAGCACAGAAATAAGATAAAAAAGACAGAAAGGGCATATTACCGCATCCACCCCCGACAGGAAAGGCTTATTACCCGATCACCCGGATTTCCTGCCCTTTTACGGCCTGAAGCATCTGCTCCAGTGGCTGGCCGGTGCGCGGATGCACCCAGCCAGGCAGCACATCGTGCAGGGGGTAAAGCACAAAGGCACGCTCATGCGCCCGCGGGTGAGGCAGAACCAGCCGCTCCGTATTCTGGCACAGAGCATCCATATCTATAATGTCCAGGTCAAGCGTGCGCGCGGCATTGGGCACGGAACGCACGCGGCCCTGCTGCGTTTCTATGCTCTGAAGATGATCCAGCAAGGCCAGAGGAGGCAGACTCGTCACACCCAGCACAACCCCATTCACGTAAGGTGGCTGCCCTGAGGGCGGCATGGGGGCCGTCTCATACCAGCGGGAAACAACCTGCACGCACAACCCCGGCACCCGGCGCAAAGCCTGCACGGCCTGCTCGCAGCTTTCCAGCGCAGGCTGCTCCCCCAGGGGCAGATTTGCACCTATTGCTATCAGGACCGATCTGGTATGATTTTTTTCTTCCGCCATGTAACGCCTCACGCCTGAGTGGAATATCTTGTTTTGGACACAATTGGGGCCTCTTTTATAAGGGCGCCCTGCAAACAAACAGCCAGAGGGGCTTTCATTCCGAACCGCATGATAAAAATTTCATTTCCACATAATCGAAACCCAAAAGAAACAACTTTGAATTTATTTAGAGGACCACGCTCATGAACCTAAAAAAAGACGAAAAAACCTGTCTTTTCATTGACGGATCAAGCCTTTACTCAACATCGCGCAGCCTTGGGTTTGATGTTGACTACAAAAAACTGCTCGAATTTTTTGCAGCCAAAACGCATGTGATCCGCGCCTATTATTACGCCGCCATTCTGGACACGGAGGATTACTCTCCGCTCAAACCGCTGACTGACTGGCTCTCCTATAACGGTTATTTTCTTGTAACCAAGCCCGCGCGCGAATTTACGGATTCGACCGGCAAGCGCCGCGTTAAAGGCAATATGGACATCGAAATTGCGGTGGACATGATGGAAATGGCCCCGCACATAGACCATGCCATTCTGTTCAGCGGGGATTCAGACTTCCGCCGCGTTGTCGAGGCCGTGCAGCGGCAGGGTACGCGCGTTTCCGTTGTGTCCTCCATGCGCTCCTCCCCGCCCCTGATCGGGGATGACCTGCGCAGGCAGGCCGACCAGTTCCTTGAGCTGGCGTCTCTGGGGGCCAACTTTACACGCCGCCAGACCGAACCCAACCGCCCCCGCACCAACCCCGCACCGATCCGCCACCCGGCTGACCAGATGAGCGAACCCGAGGATGATCCGCTAAGCTAAGCGCAATATTACAAAACAGAATTTTGCTCTATGTTCTAGAACGTATCTGCCCCTCGCACGTTTGGCCTAAACACCCCCCCATTGCGGGCTGTGTGCCTGCCACAGGCCAAACGTCAAGGTTTTCTGGAGTTAACTGATGCCCACTTGTTCCGAAGCCAGAAGCAAGCTGCTTTCTCTCCTGCGTGGTGTTGAACACTTCAACACCGAAATTTTCCCCGCGAAGGAAGCCCTGTTTGCCAGTCTGGCCAAAGGGCAGGCTCCCGGCGCGCTGTTCATTGCCTGCGCCGATAGCCGCATCAACCCCAACCTGATCACCCAGACCGAACCGGGTGATCTGTTTATTCTGCGCAACATTGGCAACCTGGTTCCCGCATACGGGGAAATGCTGGGGGGTGTTTCCTCCGCCATTGAATACGCAGTTCTTGGGCTTGGCGTGTCCTCCATTATCGTGTGCGGTCACTCCGACTGTGGCGCCATGAAAGCACTGCTCGAACCCGAAAAGAACGGGTTGGACAAAATGCCCACAGTGCGCAGCTGGCTCCGTAATGCGGAAGCCGCACGGGCTGCCACGGTGAACACCCTGCATTCTGAAGATGCCGGGCCAGCTACCGTGCGCTGCCTTGCCGAGCAGAACGTTCTGCTCCAGCTTGCACACCTGCGCACCCACCCCGCCGTTGCCGCAGGGCTGGCGCGTAACACACTCTTCCTGCAAGGGTGGTTCTACGATATTGGCACGGGGGAAATCTCGGTGCTGGATGAACAGACCCGCACGAGTGTTCCGATCAGTGGTGTTATTGAAAAACTGCAAGAACAGACCGAACAGGAAACTGCCTGACCTTTCAGGCTTACGCACGTCGGCACGCCGTCTGGGCTTGATAGCCCTTGCGGGTGCCGGCTTTTTTTTGCCCGGAGTCTGCCTTGCAGCCCCTGCGCAAACCCTGAAAATCAGCACATGGAACGTGGACTGGCTGCTGGACAGCCAGATGCAGCACGCCCCGCGAATACCCCCCGACATTCCCCACAGAACAGCGGATGACCTTGCCGCTTTGGCAACCTACGCCAAACGCCTGCACCCCGACCTGATTGGCTTGCAGGAGGTAGGAGATACAGCAACTCTTGCCCGCCTGTTTGGCACGCAGGAGTATCAGCTTTTTCTTTCAGGGGATGATATTCCCCAACATACCGCGCTTGCCGTGCGCCAAGGCCTGCACGTAAAGCGCAACCCGGACGCAAGTGCTCTGGCACTCAGCCCCACCGCAACACGGCACCACCTGCGCAGCGGGCTGGACGTAACCATAAGCACTGACAGCGCAGATTTACGGGTGCTGGTTATTCATCTCAAAACTGGCTGCTGGGACAACCCGTTATCTGAAACACACCACGCCTGCCCCATTTTATTCCAGCAATTTCATGCCCTGCAGGACTGGCTGGCTCAACGAGCAAAAAATCGGGAATCCTTTGCCATTATAGGGGATTTTAACCGACGCCTCACGCGCACGGACCCTTTGTTTATCGCGTTAAATCAGATCACACCGCTGGAGCTTGTCACTGCCGGGCATGCCAGCCCCTGCCAGAATGGCAGCAGCTTTATTGATCACATTCTTCTTGGTGGGGACGCCACCCAATGGGCACAACCAGAGTCCCTGCGCGTTATGGTTCTGCCACAGAACAGCGCACGGGTACTGAGCGATCATTGCCCCGTTTCCGTAACGCTAAAAATACCGCGTCAAACCTCGCCATAAAAAAAAGCCGCTACGGTTTGCGTAGCGGCTTTTTTTACAACGTAACACAATCAGGCGTGGGCACCGGACCTGTGCGAGGCCCCCGAACGTCCACCACCGGAACGACGCGGCGGGCCACCACGGCCACCACCGCCACCATTACGCGGCGGACCACCACGGCCCCGACCACCACCGCCACCCAGAACAGGCGGACGCTGCGTGGAGAACTCGGCTTCTTCCGAATGCCACGGATGGTCACGGACTACGGGAATGGACTTGCCGATTGTTTTTTCAATATCCTTCAGCCACGCGCGCTGTTCCGCATCGCAGAAGGAAACAGCCCAGCCATCGCGCCCGGCACGGGCCGTACGGCCAATACGGTGCACATAGCTTTCCGGCACATTAGGCAGATCGTAGTTGAACACGTGGCTGACTTCATCCACGTCAATCCCGCGGGCAGCAATATCCGTTGCCACCAGAACCTTGACCGAGCCAGCACGGAAGCCCTTCATGGCCCGCTCACGCGCACCCTGAGACTTGTTGCCGTGAATGGCTTCGGCCGTAACGCTGTTCTTGTTCAGGAACTCGGCAACCTTGTTGGCTTCATGCTTCATGAGCGTGAACACCACGGCACGGGCAACCTTGTCAGATTCCACCATGGTCAGCAGTGCATCGCGCTTGTCGCTGGTGCCGTTCACAAACATGATGGCCTGCTGGATACGGTCCACCGTGCTGGACGGCGGGGCCACTTCCACGCGGGCGGGGTTGCTCAGCAGGGAGGCGGCAAGGTCCTCAATGCTCTTGGGCATGGTGGCCGAGAACAGCAGGGTCTGCCGCTGGGCAGGCACATAGCTCATGATCCGGCGAATATCGCGCACAAAGCCCATATCCAGCATGCGGTCGGCTTCGTCCAGCACCAGAACTTCCAGGCCGGAAAGGTCGATATACCCCTGACCGATCAGGTCCAGCAGACGGCCCGGAGCAGCGACCAGCACATCCACGCCACGGCGCATGGCTTCAACCTGCCGCCCCTGCCCCACGCCGCCAAACACCACGGCCTGAGAAAACTTCATGTAACGTGCATATGCTTTAAAGCTGTCGCTGATCTGGGCAACCAGTTCACGCGTGGGCGCCAGCACCAGAACACGTGGCTGCTTGGGCGCTGCAGCCTTGGGGTTATTGTGCAGATGCTGCAGGATCGGCAGTGCAAAAGACGCGGTTTTGCCTGTGCCAGTTTGCGCAAGGCCTAACAGATCACGCCCTTCGAGCAGATGGGGAATGGAACCCGCCTGAATGGGTGTCGGTATTTCGTACCCTTGGTCCGTCAGCGCCTGCAACAGGGGTGCAGCTAGTTTCAGATCCGAAAAAGTAGTCATTTAGGGGCAACCTCTCCATGCACCTGAAAACGAGTCACATCCACCTTATTTTCAGTCACGCACTGCCAAACCAGAATTGAGAACAGAGCAGAACCGTCTCTAAGCCAGACCTTACGGACAGGTCAGCATGAATTTTATTACATTACAGACAGAATAAGAAATTTTCGGAATCATGCATCCCGCGCAGACTGTCTTGGAAGAATTATATAAAAGCAGTGTGAGCGCCCCGCAAGGGTTCCGTACCATATTGGTCCGAAAATAAGCAGCCCGCAGAACCGTTACAACATCTGCAAATCACGATTATCAGACGCCCGATATATACAGGATTTTTATCATATAACTAGTATTTTTAATATATTTTTGCACATACGCCCCATGCGCCACCCACGCCTGGGTAGGTGATTAGCATTCTCAAATCTAACATATTTTTTAGGCTACTGTTAATAACCGCCCATCAATCCAGCTATTTGCGCAACTCCGGCACTGACCCGCGCTAGCGCCTGCGCAGCAGAAACAGAGCCTGTTCACCAAACAGGTTGGCAAGCCGTATGGACCGCCGCCAAGGTGCGCGCTCGCCATCTTCATCCACCGCCAGCCATTTTTCCACGATATATCCGTCCTGACGACAGAGTTCGAGAAAATCCCGAATCGTACAGGGGTGGATATTGGGTGTCTCATACCACGGGGTATGCCATACGGCCGTCATGGGCATACGCCCGCCCAGCAGCAGGCGCAGCCGCAGTTGCCAGTGCCCAAAATTGGGGAAGGACACAATGGCATACCGCCCTATGCGCAGCATCTGCCGCAGCACTTCCCTTGGGCGCTCCACAGCCTGTAATGTGCGCTGGAGCACAACATAATCAAACGAATGGTCGGGATAATAGGCCAGATCGTGGTCCGCATCCCCGTGCACAACGGGCAGGCCGTGGGCTACGGAGCGGGTCACCAGTTCCATGTTCAGTTCAATACCACGGGCATCGCACCCACGTTCGCGGTATAAATGACCGATGAGTGTGCCATCCCCGCTCCCAATGTCGAGCACGCGGGTTTTGGGTTCGATCATGTCCGCAATCAGGCGTTGGTCAAGACGCATCAGGACAACCCCGCATGTTCGGCCACACCGCACAGGAAACCGCGCACCGTGCGGTCAAAATCCGGCTCTTCGAGCAAAAAGGCGTCATGGCCTTTATCTGTTTCAATCTCGACGAATGACACATTGGCAGCAGCCCTGTTCAGGGCACGGGCCAGCGTACGCGCGGCCGAGGTGGGGAACAGCCAGTCCGAGGAAAAAGAGACAACACAAAACCGGACTGCCGTACCAGCAAAGGCCGGGGTCAGGTCCCCATCATGGTCAGCCGCAATATCGAACCAGTCCATGGCCCGCGTGATGCTCAGGTAGGAATTGGCATCAAACCGGCGGACAAAGCTGGAGCCTTGATAACGCAGGTAGGATTCCACCTCAAAAATATCACCGAATGTAGAAACCGGGCCTTCCGGCCCCTGCCCGCCTGCTGGCCCACGGCGCATACGCCGCCCGAACTTGCGGGTCAGTGCTTCTTCCGACAGGTAGGTAATATGCGCCATCATGCGGGCTACGGCCAGCCCGCGCGCAGGCACAACACCCGCCTCCCAGTAGCGCCCGCCCCGCCAGTCCGGGTCGGCTATAATGGCCTGCCGCCCGACCTCGTTAAACGCAATGTTCTGGGCTGAATGGAAAGGTGCTGTGGCTATGGGCATAACAGCCAGCATCATCTGCGGGTAGGTTACGGCCCATTCGAGCACCTGCATGCCCCCCATGGAACCGCCCACCACGGCAAACAGGCGTTCTATGCCCAGACTGTGCACCAGCTTGTGCTGGGCGCGCACCATATCGCGGATGGTAATGGGGGGGAATGCGGTGCCCCATAACTCGCCCGGTGCTTCCTGCCCGTCGGTTCTGGGCGAGCGCGGACCCGTGCTGCCCATGCAGCCACCCAGAACATTGGAACAGATTACAAAAAAGCGGTTTGTATCAATCGGCTTGCCCGGCCCGACCATGCGCTCCCACCAGCCGGGCTTGCCCGTAAGGGGGTGAGCTTCTGCCACATACTGGTCACCCGTAAAGGCGTGGCAGATGAGAATGGCATTGTCTTTGTTGGCCGAAAGCTGGCCATACGTACAATACGCAATATCAACCGGTGCCAGTGTTACACCACAGTCCAGTTCCACCCCTTCGGGGAAACTGGCATGCGGGTGGTCACCAACGGTAAGGGGCGTTGTGCTGTTCATAAACCCGCTGCATTCTCCAACCCGGACAAGCCGGGCAAAAAACCGTGTCAGCCCCGATTATACCAGCACTGCCAGACCGGGGTTTACCGGCCACATATATGGCAGCAGCCGGTGTTGAATAGCTAGTGTTCCATTTTGAGCGCGGCAAGGAAGGCGCTCTGTGGGATTTCCACCTTACCAAACTGGCGCATGCGCTTTTTACCTTCTTTCTGCTTTTCCAGCAGCTTGCGCTTACGCGAGATGTCCCCACCATAACATTTGGCTGTCACATCCTTGGACAGGGCCCCAATGGTTTCACGCGCAATAACGCGGCTGCCAATGGCTGCCTGAATGGCAATTTTGAACAACTGCCGGGGGATAAGGTCTTTCAGGCGCGCGCAAATGGAGCGGCCCCGTGTTTCCGCCGCCGAGCGATGGGCAATGAAGCACAGCGCATCAACCGGTTCCTGATTAACCAGAATGGAAATACGCACGAGATCGCTCTCTTCGTACCCATCCATCTGGTAATCGAAGCTGGCATAACCACGTGTGAGCGACTTGAGCCGGTCGTAGAAGTCAAACACCACTTCGTTCAGGGGCAGGCGGTAAACGGCCATAGCCCGGTTGCCAACATAGGTCAGGTCCACCTGAATACCACGCCGCTCCGTGCACAGGGTCAGCACCGCACCCAGATACTCGTCCGGCACCATGATGTTGGCCTTGATCCATGGTTCCTCGATTTTTTCAATCAGGGAGCCATCGGGCATATCGGCCGGGTTGTGGAGTTCTTCCATCTCTCCGTTAGTGCGGTAAACCTTGTACACAACGGACGGCGCTGTGGCGATCAGGTCAAGATCGAACTCGCGGGACAGACGTTCCTGAATAATTTCCAGATGCAGCAGACCAAGGAAGCCGCAGCGGAAGCCGAAGCCAAGGGCCGCCGATGTTTCTGCCTCGTAGTGGAAAGACGCATCATTCAGGCGCAGCTTGGCAAGGCTGTCACGCAGTTTTTCAAAATCATCCGAGACAATGGGGTAAAGGCCGCACCACACAACCGGAATGGAGGGCTTAAAGCCCGGCAGTGGCGTGGCAGCGGGGCGACGGTCATCGGTGATCGTGTCACCCACATTGCAGTCGGCCACGGTTTTGATGGCGGCGTTGATGAACCCCATCTCGCCCGGACCAAGGCTTTCCACCGATGTCATACGCGGGGCGAACACACCCACCTGATCCACCTGATGCACCGCACCAGAAGACATCATGCGCACCTTCATGCCCCGCTTCAGCCGGCCTTCCTTGATCCGCACAAGCACGATCACGCCCAGATAGGGGTCGTACCAGCTATCGACCAGCATGGCCTGCAACGGTTTTTCCGCATCCCCGGTGGGGGGCGGCAGGCGGGTGACCACGGCTTCCAGAACACCTTCAATGTTCAGGCCGGTCTTGGCCGAGATTTCAACCGCATCATCGGCGGGAATGCCGATCACTTCCTCGATCTGTGCTTTCACGCGCTCAGGTTCTGCCGCGGGCAGGTCCACCTTGTTGAGCACGGGCACAATTTCGTGGTTGGCGTCTATGGCCTGATACACGTTGGCAAGGGTCTGGGCTTCCACCCCCTGGGAGGCATCCACCACCAGAAGCGAACCTTCACACGCGGCCAGAGAGCGGCTGACCTCGTAGGCGAAGTCAACATGTCCGGGCGTGTCCATCAGGTTCAGCACATAGGTCTTGCCATCCTTGGCAGGATAGGTCAGCCGGACGGTCTGCGCTTTAATGGTAATGCCACGCTCCCGCTCCAGATCCATGTTATCAAGAACCTGATTGGTCATCTCGCGGGCAGTCAGGGCTCCACACGCCTGAATCAGGCGGTCGGCCAGAGTGGACTTTCCATGATCGATATGGGCGATGATGGAAAAATTGCGGATGAGCGAAAGGGGTACATCGGTCATGCTGCCCCTTTACGGTAAATAAAGAGAAAAGTCAGCCTGTTCCTCTGCCTTGGGCACCACTTTCGCGCAATTTTTTAACGCACGGGTGCTTTGCCCTGCCCGCACCCCTCCCGCACATGCAGGCTAGAGGGCGTGATTCATGGTGATCTGGCCATTTTTAACAATGTCCGCCAGTGCCGCAGGCCGCCCGAGCAAAAAGCCCTGGGCCTCATCACACCCAGCGGCGTTGAGCATGCTCAACTGGTCTGCGGTTTCGATCCCCTCTGCCATAACCGGAATATCAAACGCCTTGCCCAGAGCCAGCACAGCCCGCACGACTGCCTGCGTATGATCGCTGGTTTGCGCAGCCCCAAAAAACGAACGGTCAATTTTTATGCGGTCAAACGGGAACCTGCGCAGCGTATCGAGCGAGGAATACCCCGTACCAAAATCATCCAGCGCCAGACTGACCCCCATATCCTTGATCTGGTGCAGCACCTGCAAGGCACGGGCCTGATCGGCAATAATGGTCGATTCTGTCAGTTCGAGTTCAAGCCTCTGGGGGGGCAGCCCGGTTTCTTCCAGAACATTGGCTACAATGCGGGCTATGTTGGAATGGACAAACTGCATGCCCGACAGGTTGACCGCAACCGTATAGGGCTGATGCCACCGCACGGCCTCGGCACAAACGGAACGGAGCACCCATTCCCCGATCTGCAGGATCAGATCGCTCTCTTCGGCCAGCGGAATAAAGTCATCGGGCATAATGGTGCCCCGTGTGGGGTGCTGCCACCGCACCAGTGCCTCGTACCCACGGATTTCTCCCGTAGCGATCACCCTTTGCACCTGATAGCAGATGGTTAGCTGCCCCGCCTTGACCGCCTGCCGCAGGTCTGCGGAGAGCTTGCGCCGGGTGCGCACTTTTTCGTCCATCGAGGGTTCATAAAAACACGGATGCCGCCCCGGATCAGCCTTGGCGCGATACATGGCCAGATCGGCATTGTTGATCAGGGTTTCCTTATCCGCTGCATGGTCGGGCCATATGGCCACCCCCAGGCTGGCACCCGGCAGCACTTCCGATTCCTCAAACCGGATGGGCTTGAACAGCACCTCCTCCAGCCTGCGCAAAAACCCCTTGATCTGCTCGGCCGAGACAACACGGCACAGGGCCAGAAACTCATCCCCTCCGGTGCGGGCAATAAACTCGCCGCTATGATCATGCAGCAAACCGCGCAACCGCCGCCCCAGAATACGCAGAACTTCATCCCCGGCCCTATGGCCACGCAGGTCGTTAATTTCCTTAAACCTGTTCAGGTCGATCCCGATCAGCGCCAGCCTGCCGTTGTTCTCCCGCGCCCAGTCCAGCTCAAGGTCGAGGCGTTGATGAAAGTTCAGCCGGTTGGGCAGGCCGGTCAATGTGTCGTTCAGGGCCATACGCCGGAGCTTTTCCACCGACTCTGCCCGTGAACTATCGTCGATCATGCCGCTGACAAGCCCGCCCCCAAGAATAAGGAAGGACATGATGGCAATGGCTGCGGCCAGAACCAGCGAATCTTCAGAATGCCCCATGCTTTCCAAAGCATGCGGCCCCGCCTGCACATGGTAGGCCGCCATACCAATAAAATGGACGGAAAGAACAGCCAGTGCCAGCACACCGGCCATACAGGCAATGGCCCGCCGCCCGGGCCTGACCCCTGCACGCACAGCCAGCACACTCAGTACAATGGCGGCCAGCACCGAAAGCACAAGGCAGGGCATGTTCCATGTTGTCTGCCCCTGTACCCGGTAGGCCAGCATGCCAGTATAATGCATGGCAACAATAGCCAGCCCGACAATGACCCCGCCCATTTCCGGCAGAAAGCGGGCAAACCGGCAGGTCGCCAGCATAAAGCCAACTGTGCTGCCAAAAACGGCAATCAGCAGAGATATGCTGGTCAGCAAGGGGTCAAACCGTGCGGGCGTATCCCCCGCATAACCCAGCATGGCCACAAAATGTGTGCACCAGATTGCAACGCCGCTGGAAAGGGCGGTCAAAAAAAGCCACGCGTACCACTGGTTGTTTTTGGCCCGTAAAGCATGCCGGAACAAAGAGGCGGTGACTGCGGAGCCAGAGATGCATAGCAAGGCAGCTACACAGACCAGCCCGAGGTTATGCTGGCCAATAATGCACCTTACAACCATCATCAGACGCACGCCCCACTTTTTAACATATTGATAAAACAATAAATTTTAAAAAATCTACTGCAATAAACTCAAAACTGACCAAACCCGCGACCAAAACCGCCGCCTTATGCAACATTATTCGGCACAGTTTTTTTAAAAATCAAACACTCTCTGTCCTTTTAAAAATAGTTTTTCTCAAACTGTCATCATGACAATCCTGTGCAGCCATGCCTCCCCTTCCCGCGCAGGGGGCACATGCACCTCCCCCCCGCGAAAAGAGCAGACGGCTGGCCCATCCTGCACATCCAGCATCAACCCCATAACAGGCTCACGGCCTGGGCCGTGCATCAGAACCCGGTCCCCCTCCCGCAGCGGGAGAGAAGGCACCACAACAACTGCCCCACCATCGCGCACGACCGGTTCCATGCCATCGGTGTCCACCCGCACAACATAGGCATCGGGCTCGCCCCACCATTGGCCGGGGGATGCCTCCTGCACCCACACCGGCCCGCAGGGCAGGCCATTCTGGTCAAAAACACCGGTCTGCTGGAGCATGGAATATGCAAGGGTGCGTAACAGCCCGACCCCTTCGGCCGGCGCGGCCGGGTTCAGCCTCTCGCCCGCAACGGAGCGGGCAAAAACTGCCAGCGGCACCTGCAAAACCTCCAGCACCCGCAAAAGCGTGGGGAGCGATGGCCAGCGCATGGCACCATTTGCCCCCACCCTGCGCGAAGGATTGAGCGCCGTGGCATCCAGCCCCGCCGCCCGCGCAAGGGCGGAAGGTGTAAACCCGCGCTCACGCGCAAGCACGTCCAGCGTATGCCAGAAGACCTGCGACTGCGCGATCATGACCGGGAAGATGAATTGGGGGCAGTTTTGCCCTGCTGCCTGAGCACTTCCTGCGCATGGCGGGCCAGCCCTGCATCGGTTGCCACAAAGCGTGACTGCGCTGTGCGCTCTGCCAGCCCCATGCGCTCAAGCCGCTCAAGGCATGGGCCATCCATCAGGCCACAGGGGCGGCCATATGCACCGGCAAGGTAGAGCCTGTGCAGGGCGGAGCGGCAACATGTTTCCAGGTAAGGGTCATTCCACATTCCATGCAGGATCACCGATCCCGCATGGAACTGCAAGGCTTACTCCGTGGCTCTACCCGTTATCAGCGGGGTGCTTCGGGCAGAGCATAAGCCACGATGTAATCCCCTTCCTTTGTGCCAAAGGAGCCATGCCCGCCATCAACCGTCACAACATACTGGCGGCCATTGGCCTCGTACGTCATGGGGGTGGACTGGCCACCTGCGGGCAGGCGATCCGCCCACAGGACCTTGCCGGTCGTAACATCATAGGCACGGATGTAATAATCGGCTGTGGAGGTCAGGAACGCGACCCCACCCGCTGTGATGATCGGCCCGCCAAGGGAGGGAATACCCACCTTAAAGCCCAATGGCAGGGGGGAGCTGTCCCGCGTTGTGCCGTTCCGGTGCTGCCAGATAATACTGTTGGTCTTCAGGTCCACCCCAGCCACATAGCCCCAGCCGGGCTGCTTGCACGGAATACCAAGGGGGGACAGGAACGGATGCAGCTCCACCCCGAACGGTGTGCCGTACTGAGGTTGCAACCCGTTCTCTCCCCCGCTTGCGGCAGGGTCATGCGTGGTTGGCGGCACAACCTGATTATCAGTCGGGCGCGGCACAAGGCGGGAGACAAAGGGAATGGCAATGGGGTTGGCAAACGCCACCTGCCGCACGGGGTCCACGGCCAGACCACCCCATTCAAACATGCCCAGATTACCGGGGAAAACCAGCGTGCCCTGCACGGAGGGCGGCGTAAACGGCCCTTCGTAACGCAACTTCTTGAACATGATCCGGCACACCAGCTGGTCCAGCATGGTGGCACCCCACATATCCCCATCCGTCAGCTTGTTTTTGGGGCGGAAGGTCAGCTGAGAAAACGGCTGGGTTGCCCAGACATGGTCGCCCTGTGCGGCACCCTGCGGCACAGGCTGCTCGGGGGCAGGCACCAGCAGTTGCCCGTTACGGCGGTCGAGCACAAAAATATTGCCTGTTTTGGCCGGAGCATACAGCGCGGGAATAACCGTGCCATCTTCCTGCCTGAAGTCGATCAGGCTGGGCTGGGCCGGTACATCCATGTCCCACAGGTCGTGGTGGACCGTCTGGTAGAACCAGACCTTGTGCCCTGTCTGGGCATCCAGCGCCAGAATGCCTGATGCGTACCGCTCCTGCACATCTGTCCGTTTGCCACCCCATATGTCGGGCGTTGCCACACCGGTAGGAATGTAAAGCAGGCCCAGCTTGGCATCATAAGCTGAAACAATCCACGAATTGGGGGAATTGGGTGTGTATTCGTGGCTGTCGGAGGGGAGCTGGTTCGGGTCCTCATTCCCCGGGTCAAACGCCCAGACCAGCTTGCCGCTATACAGGTCATACGCCCGCGTCACACCCGAGGGTTCGTGCGTGGAGTAGTTATCCGTAACCGCGCCAGAGATAATGACAAACTTGTCCGTCACCACAGGGGGGGATGTCGGTTCATAAAACCCAAGGACACGCATGGGCATGCCCTCGGTCAGGTCCACAATACCCTTATTGCCAAACGCCGGGCACACCTGACCCGTTTTTGCGTCCAGCGCCATCAGTCGCCCGTCATTGGTTGGCAGGAAAATACGCTCTGCACAGGACACAGGCGTTGCCGCACCGTCCTGCACCTCTGCACCATCTGCGGCACGAGGGGGTGTTACAGCATAGGACACGCCACGGCAGGTCAGATGCTGGAATGTCGGGTTAACCACCAGCTTGGGGTCAAACCGCCAGACCTGCTTGCCGGTCGCTGCATCCAGCGCAAACACAACCTGATGGGGGGAACACAGGTAGAGCGTGTTGCCAACCTTGATCGGGGTTGTCTCATCCGTGACTTCCACCGGATCATCCGGTCCGCGCAGGTCGTGGGTTCTAAAGGTCCAGGCAACCTTGAGCTTGTCTACATTGCCCGTGGTAATCTGATTAAGGGGGGAATAACGGTCCCCCGCCTGCGTGCGCCCATAGGATGGCCAGTCCTGCGCTGGCACAGCAGCCGCATCCCCCGGAAGCTGCACACCTGCGTAAACAGCCTGCGCACGGGGGAGCACGCCCGCCATATCCTGCGGGTCCTGCGTGAGTGCGTAACCATACACACCCAAACCGGCCACAATAACCGCCAGCAGGGGAACACGGTTCCAGATGGATGCCGGCTGCAACGCGCCTGCAACAAAAGGCAGCAGCAGCCATACCCCTAGCGGTAAAATAATATCCCCTCTGGGGGCGAGTGCCCAGAAGTCAAACCCCGCCTCGGCCACGGACCAGACCAGTGTGCCCGCGGCAACGGCCGCATAAAGCCACAATGCCTCGCGCCGCTGCGCCCAGAGCAGCCCACCTGTGGCCATAAGGGCCAAGCCGCATACTGCATAAAAAGCAGAGCCACCCAGCACGGCCAGCCAGCCGCCTCCCCCCGCCAGAACAAAACCAAGCACAACGCAGAGCAGCGCCGTGATTTTTGACAGACTATGGGAACGGCCGCCTTGCATGACCGGCATTCTCCTTGCGTTACAGAAAACCATTTTGTGGGATGGAAACGGTTATTCAGAGTTGATCAATGTTATTTCCGAAAAAATCTAGCATATTATAATCGAAAAATGAATAAGTTTTCATTTCAGGATAAATCATAAAAAAAACGCGGCCCCCGTGTGGGAGCCGCGCCTTTTATTCATCCATTCCTTAGCCCCTGAGGGCCAGGGATTAGACGGAGTAGTACATTTCGAACTCAACCGGGTGCGGCGTGTGTTCAAAGCGGTACACATCATTCCATTTCAGGGTGATGTAGCTTTCAATCTGGTCTTTGGTGAACACGCCACCAGCCAGCAGGAACTCGTGATCAGCGGTCAGAGCTTCCAGCGCTTCACGCAGGGAGCCGGCAACTGTCGGGATCTGCTTCAGCTCTTCGGGCGGCAGGTCGTACAGATCTTTGTCCATGGCATCGCCAGGGTGGATCTTGTTCTTGATACCGTCCAGACCCGCCATCAGCATTGCGGAGAATGCCAGATAAGGGTTAGCCGTGGGGTCGGGGAAGCGCACTTCAACGCGCTTGGCCTTCGGGCTGGTTGCGTACGGAATACGGCAAGAAGCGGAGCGGTTGCGGGCAGAGTATGCCAGCAGCACGGGGGCTTCAAAGCCCGGGATCAAACGCTTGTAGGAGTTGGTGGACGGGTTGGTAAAGGCGTTCAGCGCCTTGGCATGCTTGATGATACCGCCGATGTAGTACAGCGCCGTATCGGACAGGTCCGCATAGCCATTGCCAGCAAAGGTGGACTTGCCGTCTTTCCAGATGGACTGGTGGACATGCATGCCCGAGCCGTTATCGCCAAAGATCGGCTTCGGCATGAACGTGGCGGTCTTGCCATAGGAGTGCGCCACGTTGTGCACACAGTATTTGTAAATCTGCATGAAGTCGGCGGAGCGGACCAGCGTTTCAAACTTGGTGCCAAGTTCGTGCTGGGACTGCGCAACCTCATGGTGGTGCTTTTCAATGGCCAGGCCCATTTCGCCCATGGTTGCCAGCATTTCAGCGCGCAGGTCGCTTTCGCTGTCAACGGGAGCAACGGGGAAGTAACCACCCTTTACACCGGGGCGATGGCCCATGTTGCCTTCGGGGTAGTCCTTGAGGGACGCATCAGGCCCTTCGATGCTGTCGAGCTGGTAGGTGCCGTAGTTGGGACCCGTGCCGAACTGGACGTTATCGAAAATGAAGAACTCGGCTTCGGGGCCAAAGAAGGCCGTGTCACCCAGACCGGAGGACTTCAGGTACTGCTCGGCCAGCTTGGCGGTGGAACGGGGGTCGCGGTTATAGGGCTGCCCGGTGGACGGCTCGATAATATCGCAGAACAGGATAAGCTGGGGACGGGCGGAAAAGGGGTCCATAACAGCCGATGTGGGATCGGGCAGCAGAACCATGTCGCTTTCGTTAATGGCTTTCCAGCCTGCGATGGAAGACCCGTCGAACATAAAGCCGTCGGTAAAGCTGTCTTCCTCAATGGTGCTGACGTGCTGGCACGTGTGCTGCCATTTGCCGTGCGTGTCCGTAAACCGCAGGTCAACCAGTTCGACCGAATGTTCCTGAATCAGGTCAAAAACCTTGGCAATTGCAGCAGCCTTGCTGTCGCCCGCCGAAGCTGTTTTCTTCACCATGCTCTCTTCACCTAAAAAGCCTGTTTATGTTCCGCACCCTGCGGAAACATGCTGTGGAATTGTGGAGCCCGCCTTGCCCGAGCCTGCTGACATGCAGCAGGGATCAGATCGCGTCTTCTCCTCGCTCACCCGTGCGGATTCGAACTACATCATCCACCGGGATCACGAAAATTTTGCCATCACCGATCCGTCCGGTGCGCGCAGCCGTGGAGATAGCCTCCACAGCCCGTTCCACCATGGAAGCGGGACAGACAACCTCGATTTTCATCTTTGGAAGAAAGTCAACAATGTATTCAGCGCCGCGATAAAGCTCTGTATGGCCTTTCTGGCGTCCGAAACCCTTGGCTTCGATCACGGTAATACCCTGCAACCCGAGCTCGTGAAGGGCTTCCTTCACTTCATCAAGCTTGAAGGGCTTTATAATGGCCTCGATCTTTTTCATCTCGCGTCGTCAACACACCGTTGCTGGACCCGCATGGGGGCCTGTACTCTCTTGTTGTTTTGCCTGACCCGTTACAAACCTCAGGCACCAGACCCGAACACACTTGCACGGCTTGACCCGTCGGGCAATCGGGTAGATGCGGATTTGTATCGGTAAAGCATTAAACAGAAGTTTCATCCCGACCGTTTCGGTTCCGTCTCCTTCTTTCTTCTTTTCCGCCTGCCGGGCAAGGGAATTTGTAATGACAAAAGCTTTTAACAGGCAGTTTGCCGATCTTCCTGTTACAATTTTTACGGTCATGTCCGCTCTGGCCCGCCAGCATGGCGCCATTAACCTCGGGCAGGGTTTTCCTGACCAGGAAGGCCCGCAGGACATGATTCGCCTTGCAGCCGATGCCCTGCTTGACGGACAGAACCAGTATGCACCCCTGACAGGACTACCCGAACTGCGCGCGGCCGTGGCACAGGCCAACCTGCGCTTTCACGGCATTGCGGTCGATGCCGATTCGGAAGTCGTGGTCACGTCCGGCGCAACGGAAGCACTGGCTGCATCCCTCATGGCCCTGATCGAGCCGGGGGATGAAGTGGTGCTGATGGAACCGTTATACGACACCTACCTGCCCGTTATCCGCCAGCTGGGCGGCGTGCCGCGCATTGTGCGGCTACAGGCACCAGACTGGGCATTGCCCCGGCAAGCACTGGCTGATGCTTTTTCCGACCGCACCAAGGCAATTATCCTCAACTCCCCCATGAACCCGACCGGCAAGGTGTTCACGGCGGACGAACTGGCCTTTATTGCCACGCTGGTACAGCAGCACGATACGTTCGCCATCTGCGATGAGGTTTACGAACATCTGGTGTTCAACACCCCGCACATCTCGCTCATGTCGCTGCCCGGCATGCGTGAGCGCTGCGTGCGTATTGGAAGTGCAGGCAAGAGTTTTTCCCTGACCGGCTGGAAGGTGGGCTACGCCACGGCCCCTGCCCCACTGGCTGCCGTTATTGCCAAGGCGCACCAGAACCTTGTGTTTGCCACCCCACCCAACCTGCAACGCGCCGTAGCATTTGGGCTGAACAAGGATACAGCCTATTTTACCACTCTTGCGCAGGACATGGCCACGCAGGGGGCAATCCTTGCCTCCGGCCTGCAACGCTTGGGCTTTGGTGTGCTGCCTTATCAGGGGAGCTACTTTATCATGGCCGACATTACCCCACTGGCCAACGGGCAGGACGATGTGGCCTTTACCCGCATACTTACGGAGCAGGCGCGTGTTACTGCCATTCCCGCTTCCGCATTTTATGCAGCCGAGCCGCCCCGCAACCTGATCCGCTTTGCCTTTTGCAAACGCCCCGCGGTGCTCATGGAAGCACTGAACCGTCTGGAGGCATGGAAAAACCGGTAAAACGGTTTTTTCCACCAATTCCGCAATTATCCAATTGACGGACCACACTCTTTTCTCTAAACGTCCGCTTGCTGTGCGGCGGACGTAGCTCAGCTGGTAGAGCGCCGGTTTGTGGTACCGGTGGTCGCGGGTTCAAGTCCCGTCGTTCGCCCCAGCATATTCCCTTTTAAAATCAGGTTTTCCAAAACCACCAGCCCCTAGGCTGCCATAACGGCGGCACAGGCGCTACCAGAACACGTCCCGCACACAAAAAAATGCAGGCAACAGGCTGGTTCAGGCCAGAATCCCGGTTTGGTGTATTTTCCAACACCGTGGCAATGGCATAAAACCACACAATGCAAAGCACGTTGCCCCCCATAAGCCTGCTCGCCCTGATCATGCTTCCGGCCTGCACTACCCCTGTGGCCCCACCCAACACGCCACCGGCTGAAGCCGCATTGTATCGGGCCAAACAGACTTGCCTAGACACCTACCAGACCCGCCCCGGACAGGTTGCCAAGGATAACATGAGCAAGCTGATGACCTGCCTTGCCAGAGCCACCCAAAAATACGGGCGACAGGCTTATGGTCCCTATGCCCCCATTTATATGGATGGTGCCTCAAAAGGGGTGGAAGCCGCCCGGCACCTGCGCGAAGGCATTTACACCCCCGACCAGTTCGGGAGTGAGATCGGGCTTATTCAGGAGCAGGAAAATTCGGCCCTTGTGCAACAAAAAGCACAGATGAACACCCCGATGGACCCTATTTTGCAGCCAGTCCCTGCCGCCCCAAACCGTTAACCCGCACCCGGCCACAAGGCAGGAGCCTTACGGAACCACCACGCCCTGCGGACCTGACCGGAATGTGATGAACCGGGCCAACCGGGCATAAAAACGGCCTGTTCCCGCCAGATAACCGCATAAAGCCAATACCCCTGTCCCGAATGTGAAGTGCGGAGCTGTTTACGGCTGCGGCAAGCTGTTCAATCCATACAGTGCATGACGCTCATACATATTGCGCAGCATTTGTGAGAACGAACAAGAAAACCATGTCGGAAATGGATTGGTAATCATGGCTAAAATCAAGGTCAAAAACCCGGTTGTGGAAATGGACGGGGATGAAATGACCCGCATTATCTGGCACTTCATCCGCGAGCGGCTGATCCTGCCTTATCTGGATATTGACCTCAAATACTACGATCTGGGCATTGAACACCGCGACGCCACGAATGATCAGGTCACCGTTGATGCCGCTGAAGCCACAAAGCGCTACGGCGTGGCGGTCAAGTGCGCCACCATCACACCGGACGAAGCCCGGGTGAAGGAATTCGGCCTGAAAAAAATGTATCGCTCCCCCAATGGCACCATCCGGAACATTCTGGACGGCACCATTTTCCGCGAGCCCATCATCTGCTCCAACGTGCCCCGTCTGGTGCCTCACTGGACAAAGCCGATCGTGATTGGCCGCCATGCCTACGGAGACATCTACCGCGCAGCGGAAACAAAAATTCCCGGCCCCGGCAAGGTCACGCTGAACTATGTGCCAGATGACGGGGGAGAGCCCATTACGCTGGATGTGCATGACTTCAAAGGCCCCGGTGTAACGCTGGGCATGCACAACACCCGTGCATCCATTGAAGGGTTTGCCCGGGCTTCCCTCTCCTACGGGCGCGACCGCGGTCTGCCGGTTTACCTGTCCACCAAAAACACCATTCTCAAAGCCTATGACGGCATGTTCAAGGACGTGTTCGCCGAGGTGTATGAAAACGAGTTCAAGGCCGAATTTGAAAAACTGGGCCTGACCTACGAACACCGCCTGATTGATGACATGGTGGCCTGTGCCCTCAAATGGCCCGGTGGCTATGTGTGGGCCTGCAAGAACTACGACGGCGATGTGGAAAGCGACATTGTAGCACAAGGCTTTGGCAGCCTTGGCCTGATGACATCCGTCCTGCTCAGCCCCTCTGGCGATGTGGTGGAAGCCGAAGCCGCCCACGGCACGGTAACCCGCCATTACCGCGAACACCAAAAGGGCAACCCCACCAGCACCAACCCCATTGCTTCCATTTTTGCATGGACTCGCGGGCTGGCTTATCGCGGCCGGTTTGATAACACTCCGGACGTAGTGCACTTTGCCAACACACTGGAAAAAGTGTGCATTGATACGGTGGAAGCCGGACAGATGACCAAGGACCTTGCCCAGCTTGTTGGCAAAAACGCCCAGTGGCTCAACACTCAGGACTTCCTGGATGTGCTGGACGCACGGCTGAAAAAAGAACTGGCCAAAGCCTGAACCCCATACCGGCAGGCCCGCACACTGCGGGCCTGCTTTTTACTCCCCCCACCAGCAAGCACCGCAGAGCCTGCCAAATATGCCAAAGGTCATGCCATTTGCCATTGCGTCCAAACCGGCGCTGACGCAAAACAGGGCTTTGAATCTTAGCATAACCTTAAGAGCAGGACCCTGCGCATGTCAGTCATCCCCGCAGAAACAGACGTAGCCATTATAGGGGCAGGCCCGGCCGGGCTGTTTGCCGCTTTCCAATGCGCCATGCTGCGCCTGCGCTGCGTGCTCATTGATGTTCTGCCCGAAGTGGGCGGCCAGTGCGCGGCCCTTTACCCCGAAAAACCGATTTACGACATTCCCGCCTGCCCCGCCGTGGAAGGGGCCGAACTGATTGCCAATCTGGAACGCCAGATTGCCCCGTTTGATATTCCCCGCCTGCTCAAGCACCGGGTCGAAGGGCTGAGCGGCCAGCGCGGGGACTTCTCGCTCACCACGGACAAAGGCGCTCAACTGCACGCCAAGGCCGTGATTATTGCCGCCGGTGCTGGCGCTTTTGGCCCCAACCGCCCCCCACTGGATGGCCTTGGTGCGTATGAGGAAAGTGGCGCGGTACAATACTATGTGCGCCGCAAGGCAGACTTCCAGAACAAGCGCATCGTGATTGCTGGCGGCGGGGATTCCGCACTGGACTGGGCGCTCTCCCTCAAGGACACAGCTGCAAAGCTTTATCTGGTACACCGGCGCGACCGCTTCCGTGGTGCACCGGAAAGCCTGCGCCAGCTGGATGAAGCCGTAGCCGCCGGGCAGATTGAAAAAGTGGTGCCCTACCAGCTCCACGGCCTGCAAGGCACCAATGGCGCGCTGAACGGCGTGGATGTGATTGACATGGACGGCGCCACCCGCACGCTGGAAGCCGATGTGCTGCTGCCCTTCTTTGGTCTGGCAACCGACCTTGGCCCCGTTGCCCGCTGGGGAATGGATACCCAGCGCTCCACCATTCCCGTCACCCCCTCCAATTGCGAAACAAGCCTTGCTGGCATTTTTGCTATTGGGGATGTGGCAACCTACCCCGGCAAGCTCAAGCTGATCCTGCAAGGCTTTAGCGAGGCTGCCATGGCCGCCCACGCCATTCACCCCATTATTTACCCCGAGCAGGCCCTGCATTTTGAATATTCGACCAGCAAGGGCGTTCCTGCCGCGTAATCTGCGCCATTCGACCTGCCGGGCAGCCTGCCATAATGCCACCGCCTTTGCCGGGTAGGGGGTAAAGGCAGGGTGTCCCGCAGGCCCCGCTTCCATACTGGCGGGAGAGTTCTCTCCCATCCTCTTATAAGGATGAAGCCGTGAAAATCATTATCCTTGGCGCAGGCGTGGTTGGCGTAACCTCTGCTTGGTACCTCAACGCCCTGGGGCATGACGTAACCGTTATAGACCGCCAGCCCGCCCCTGCCCTGGAAACATCTTTTGCCAATGCGGGTCAGGTTTCACCCGGCTATTCCTCCCCCTGGGCAGCACCCGGCCTGCCCTGGCAGGCCATGACATGGATGCTGCACCCCCGCCACAGCCCGCTGGTCATTCGCAAACGGCTGGACCTGGCCATGCTGCGCTGGCTGCGGCAACTGTTGAAAAACTGCAACGCGCAGTCTTACGCACTCAACAAGGCCCGCATGCTCCGCGTGGCCGAATACAGCCGCGATTGCCTTGACGCCCTGCGCGAAGAAACCGGCATGACCTATGATGACCGGCAGCAAGGGCTGATCCAGCTTTTCCGGACGGACCAGCAGATCAGCAAAAGCCAGCGCGACATGCGCCTGCTGGCCGAAAGCGGCATACCCCACCAGTTACTTGGCGTGGACGATATTCTGGACCAAGAACCGGGGCTACGCCATGCAGCCCATCTGCTCAAAGGGGGGCTGTTCCTCCCCAATGACCAGTCGGGGGATGCGCATATCTTTACCCAAAGGCTGGCCCGCATGGCCGAAGCCAAAGGGGTGCGCTTTCTTTACAACACCACCATCAAGGGGCTGGATGCCACGGCAGGCACGGTTGTTTCCGTCAGGACCAGTGCCGGGCACCTGAGCGCAGATGCCTATGTTATGGCGCTGGGCAGCTACAGCGCCCGCCTGCTACGCCCACTTGGGCTACATCTGCCGATATACCCCGTTAAAGGCTATTCCCTGACTCTCCCCTTAACAGATGAGAGCCACGCCCCGGCTTCTACGGTAAATGATGCGTTCTACAAAGTATCCATCACACGGCTGGGCAACCGGATACGGGTGGGCGGCACGGCGGAACTGACCGGGTATAACCTCAAGCTCAGCCCCGACCGGCGGGAAACACTTGAACTCTCTTTTTCCGAACTCTATGGCGGGGGCGACCTGAGTGCCGCCACATACTGGACCGGCCTGCGCCCCTGCACACCCGACGGCACACCCATTATTGGCCCGGCCACGCCCTTTGGGAACCTGTGGCTCAACACAGGCCACGGCACATTAGGCTGGACCATGGCCTGCGGCTCCGGCCGCCTGATAGCAGACATGATTGATGGCCGCAAAACCGATATTCCTGCGTTGGATCTGGCTTTAACCCGCTACGGTTAAACGGCGGCCACCAGCCAGCAGACACAAGAAAAGGGCCGGAGAATTTCTTCCCCGGCCCTTTTACTTTAAGGCTCTTATGCCTCCACATCACCAGTGGGCTGGCTTATGCCACCCCACCGCTGGATATGGCAGACTTACTGAGCGGATTCAGCAGCCGGAGCAGCTTCACCTTCAGCAGCCTTCTTGGCGCCTTTTTTGGCGTGGTGCTTGCTGCCATGCTTGGCATGCTTTGCGTGCTTTTCAGCTTTCTTGCCTTCTTCAGCTGCTGCTGCGGGAGCTGCGGCTTCAGGAGCGGCGGGAGCTGCAACAGCCGGTGCGGAGGGAGCAGCAGGCGCTGCAGGTGCTGCGACTTCCTGTGCGAAGGAAGGAGCGGCAGCGCCCATCAGAGCGACTGTGGAAAGAGCTGCGAGCAGACGACGAGAAATCATTTCTTAAATCTCCAATACAACCGGCCAGAATTCCTTGAGTTTTACTGCACCATCCCGTGCAAAAAACATCAGCCGGTTTCTGACTACATGCATAACACGGCATAAACAGGCCGTCTGCGTTTAAAATTTGCGCAACATTTTCACTTATTATGAGTTTAACGCACTCGCGCCACATTTTTGCCTTATTGTGGGAGTTCCCAACAAAAAAACCGCACAAAAATGGCGGTTTTCCTTGGTTTTATGAAGAAGCACCTAGTTTTCAGGTCTGTAATGCACCCGAAAAAAGTGATTCTTGCCACAGAGTAACCTTAGTTCGCCCGTGCCCACAAAAAACAAGGGCCACGCTTGCGCGTGGCCCTTGGGTCAATCAGCCTTCGCGGCTTTTGGACCGCTTTTTACGCTCGTTCGGGTCCAGGTAACGCTTACGCAGACGAATGGCCGAAGGGGTCACTTCCACCAGTTCATCGTCTTCAATGTAAGCAATCGCCTGTTCCAGAGACATGCGGCGCGGCGGGGTCAGCATCAGAGCGTCGTCCTTGCCGGATGCGCGCATGTTGGTCAGCTTCTTTTCACGAACCGGGTTAACTTCCAGATCGTTTTCACGCGAATGCTCGCCAATGATCATGCCGACATAAACTTTTTCGCCAGCATCCACAAACAGCGTGCCACGTTCTTGCAGGGAGAACAGGGAGTACGTTGTGGTGTTGCCATCTTCAGCCGAGATCAGCGAACCATTGCGGCGCCCTTCAATGCTGCCAGCATAAGGCTGATAGCCATGGAACAGACGGTTCATGATACCTGTGCCGCGCGTGTCGGTCAGGAATTCGCCGTGGTAGCCGATCAGCCCGCGTGAGGGGATGATGAAGGTCAGGCGTACCTTGTCCCCACCGGAGGGGCGCATGTCCTGCATCTGGCCTTTACGCAGAGACATCTTCTCCACGACCACGCCGGAATAGGGCTCGTCCACGTCAATGGTGACTTCTTCGTACGGTTCTTCGCGTTCACCGGTTTCTTCGTTCGTGCGGAACAGCACGCGCGGACGGCCGATGGTCAGCTCAAACCCTTCACGGCGCATGGTTTCGATCAGCACACCAAGCTGAAGTTCACCACGGCCAGCCACTTCAAACGCTTCGCTTTCGGGGCTGTCGGTCACGCGAATAGCAATATTGCTTTCGGTTTCCTTGAACAGACGGTCACGAATCTGGCGGGACGTTACCTTTTTGCCTTCACGGCCACCCAGAGGGCCATCGTTCAGGCGGAAGGTCATGGACAGGGTCGGCGGGTCAACCGGAATGGCGTGCAGCGGTTCCACAATTTCAGGTGCTGCAATCGTGTCCGGAATGGTAGCTTCGGACAGACCGGCCACGGCCACGATGTCCCCTGCTTCCACTTCTTCAACCGCAACGCGTTCAAGGCCACGGAAGGAGAGCAGCTTGGTCAGGCGGCCCGTTTCAACCACGGAGCCATCTGCGCGCAGCACCTTGACGGGCATGTTCACACGGGCACGGCCCTGTTCGACACGACCGGTGAGCACGCGCCCGAGGAAGTTGTCGTTTTCAAGGATTGTGGCCGTCATGGCGAACGGCTTTTCCTTGTCCAGCACGGGGGCGGGCACATGCTTGAGGATCAGGTCGAACATGGGGCTGAGGTCCTTACGGGCCCCTTCCAGTTCCAGATCGGCCCAGCCCTGACGGCCAGAGGCGTACAGCATGGGGAAGTCGAGCTGTTCGTCATTCGCGCCAAGGGCTGCGAACAGGTCAAACACTTCGTTATGAACTTCGTCGGGGCGGGCATCGCCACGGTCGATCTTGTTCACGACCACGATCGGCTTGAGCCCACGGGCCAGAGCCTTGCCCACAACGAACTTGGTCTGGGGCAGAGCGCCTTCTGCAGAGTCGACCAGCACAACCGCGCCGTCCACCATGCTCAGAATACGTTCCACTTCCCCGCCAAAGTCGGCGTGTCCGGGGGTGTCAATAATGTTGATGCGGGTATCTTTCCACACAACAGACGTGCATTTCGCCAGAATGGTAATACCACGCTCACGTTCCAGATCATTGCTGTCCATGGCGCGTTCAGCAACGTGCTGATGCTCGTGGAAAGAGCCAGACTGTTTCAGCAGTTCGTCAACGAGAGTGGTCTTGCCATGATCGACGTGTGCAATGATGGCGATATTGCGGATATCCATGAAGTCGGCCTGATTGCTCCTGCGCGCCTTACCGCCTCCTCCGTGCTTGAAAGGGCGGTCAGCGATCGCTGTGGTGTTTGCGTGGCGCACAGATAGCCCTCCCCGCACCAGAATGCACGTAAAATTCTTATGTCTGCCCCACATGGGGGTTGACCTGAGCCCTGTGTGCGTCAGAACCAGAGCGCCACGGCACAGGCCCGATACCCCGATCCAACGGGTTCCCCCCTGTGCGACTCCGCTGGTCTTTGTTTGTTTTACGCCGCACCCGCCAACAACCCGGAAGGACCGCATGCCGGGCCACGCCCCCCCTTTAAATCCGCGCATCCAGTTCTGGCCCACCGCCACACTGACGTTTATGGGCCTTGTTTTTGGGCTGGTCATGGGCCTGGGCGCTCCCCTTTTTACGCTCGACCTGACAGATCTGGGGTACGGCACGGGCATGGTGGCGGCCAACAGCATGATGCATGCATTGGGCGCGCTGGGCATTGCGCCCTTCATGCCCCGTCTGGCCAGACGCCTTGGGCCGCGGCGTGCCATTTTTCTGGCTCTTATGGGGGCTGGGGTTACACTTCTGCTTTTTCCGCTAAGCCATTCCATCTGGCCGTGGTTTCCGCTGCGTGTGCTGCTCGGGGCCTTTTGCGAGGTCATTCTGGTTCTCTCTGAAAGCTGGCTGAACCAGATAACAGACAACCATGCACGCGGCCGGGTGATGGGGCTTTACAACACGCTGCTTTTTATTGGCATTGCCATAGGCCCGGCCCTGCTCAGCCTGACCGGCCGACAGGGGAACCTGCCATTTTTTGCCACTGCGGCCCTCCTGCTGCTGGGAGCTGCCGTAACACAGGCCCCATGGATGGTGGCCCCACCTCCTGCGGCACCGACGCGGCACCGGCTCTGGCGTTACCTGTGGCTGGCCCCCATTGCCATTACCGCAACATTGCTGATTGCCATGCTGGATGCCGCAGCCACGTCCTTTCTGGCACTCTATGCCATCCAGTCCGGCTGGAGCGAGCGGGCGGCCACCCTGCTGTTGAGCGTGATGCTGCTGGGGGCAACGGTCATGCAGGTGCCCATTGGCTGGATTGGAGACAGAACCAACCGGCGGTCCCTACAGATCATTCTGGCATTGCTGGCCTGTGGTGGCGCGTTGCTCTGGCCTTTGGCCATGCACCAGCCTGCTTTTGCCTACCCGCTTATGCTTGTGTGGGACGGAGCATTTGCCAGCCTGTATTCCGTTGCCATGGCCGCCGCAGGCAACCGCTACCGCGATGGAGACCTGATTGCCATATACGCCTTGTGCTCGCTGGCATGGGGGCTGGGCAGTTTTACCGGCCCGGCCATAAGTGCGGCAGCCATGCAGGCCAGCCCCCACGGGCTTGCCCTTTTTGCCGCCACTTTATGCGGGCTGTTTGCCCTGCTGCCCCTGATTTTGAAAAAGAGCGTGTAATACGCTCCCAACCTGCCGTGCCGCTACTTATCCTGCCGCAAAGCCCTAATTTGCTGGCTTTAAAAAAACAGAGGAGTGCTCAGGCCGGGCCAGCGCCTTGGGTATTCACCTGAAGGCTGTAAAGAGCCCCCCCTGCACACATGAACAGCCAGTCCCGCTTGGGGCCGCCAAAGGTCAGGTTGGACACACCATGGGGCAGGCGGATGCGCCCGATCAAATGCCCTTCAGGGTTGAAGATGAACACTCCGCACAAGCCAAGTGGCCCGCTTACGCCACACCAGAGATTGCCATAAATATCGGCCTTGAGCCCGTCGGGAATCATCTGGACCCCTTCAAAGCGCATATTGGTAAACAGCCTTGGATTGGAGAGGGGGAGTTCCTGCCTGTGCAGGTCAAACTCATGCACGGCCAGGTCCCCATCATGCCCGCCAGCCCCACTCTGCCGCCCTGTGGAAATAACGTACAGGTGCGAAAAATCGGGCGAAAAACACAACCCGTTGGGGTTGGGCAACTGGTCCTGCGTTAACACGACATCAATCCGCCCCGAAGGATCAACCCGGAACGTGTGGTCGGGCTGTTTGTGCATGCCGCCTACAGCGCCGATCAGTTCCTCCCCCACCCGCCAGCGAATACGCCCATCGGGGTTGGCCTCCCCCCCGGCAGCATCAGCGTGGCCTTCTGCAACGCTGGCTCCGTACCCCGGGTCCGTAAACCAGATACTGCCATCGGGGTGGGCAATCACATCATTGGGGGAACTCAGGGGTTTGCCCTCAAAATGGTCAGCCACCACATGCACCGACCCATCATGCTCCCAGCGCACGACGCGGCGTAAAAAATGCTCACAGGAAATCTGGCGGCCCTGATAATCAAACGTATTGCCATTGGAATGGTAGGATTCCGGGCGAAAAACCGTAACCTCACCTGTCTCCCACAAATAGCGGTACTGTCGGCTTGTTACCGTATCGCTAAACAGCAGGTATCGCCCTTCGGAGGACCATGCCGGCCCTTCTATCCACGTCCCGCCATTCCACACACGGTGGATGGTCGCATTACCGCTGACCAGATCGCGGAAAGAACGGTCAATAACCACCACATCAGGGTCTGGCGCGTAGGAGGGAGGCGCTTCCGGCCCCCATTGCCGGGGTGGCTGGGTGGTTACATCTGGCGGGAAAGCAGTCGCAGCGGCACCTGCACTGGCGGCCAGAGCTTTTTGGGGCATGCTCAGGCGTGGCAGCAGCAGACCGGCAGACAGGCCGGACAACCCCCTGAGCACATTGCGCCTGACCAGCCTGTTCCGTACTGAGGTTACCATCCAAGTCCCCTGCGCCTTACCCTGCCAGCAGGCCGCCCATACGGCCCACGTCTGGCCCCGCTTTCCCGCACATACCCTGCAACGGGGGGGCTGTCACCACCAGCAGGTTCCAGCATAGCGCATAGCGCTCAGGGGATTCTGGCAACCCTGAGCAGGTTGGTGGAACCACTCACGCCAAAGGGCACACCCGCAGCGATCACGACCGAATCCCCCGGAGCGCCAACCTGTGCACGGGCCACAACAGCCAGAGCCTCCTCCACCATGCGTTCTACTGTGGTGGATGCCGTATGCGGTGGGCTGACAAACGCCCGCACGCCCCACACAAGCGCCAGCCGCCGTGCGGCCTGCGCCGTGGGCGTAACCCCCAGCACGGGGCAGGTCGGGCGTTCACGCGCAATACGCAGGGCCGTAGCCCCCCTGTGCGTGTACGCCACAATGGCGGGAGAGCGCAGAGTAGCCGCAACCTGCTGGGTAGCACTGGCTATAGCGTCGGCCACGTAGTCTTCCGGGGCAAGGCGGGCTGCAGCCATGTGGGCCTGCCAGCCTGCATCCTGCTCCACCCGCCACAAAATACGGTTCATGATCCGCACCGCCTCACGCGGGTATTGCCCTGCGGCCGATTCTGCCGAGAGCATGACCGCATCGGCCCCATCAAACACCGCGGCTGCCACGTCCGATGCCTCGGCCCGTGTGGGGGTTGGCGCGGTTATCATGCTTTCCAGCATCTGGGTGGCCACCACCACCGGTTTGCCCAGCCTGCGGGCCTCGCGGATAATCCGTTTTTGAATAAGGGGCACACTCTCTGGCGGCAGTTCCACCCCCAGATCCCCACGTGCCACCATAACCGCGTCGCTCAGGGCCAGAATGGCAGACAGGTTTTCTACTGCCTGAGGTTTTTCCAGCTTGGCCAGCAATGCAGCCCGCTCACCCACAAGACTGCGGGCCTGCTCCAGATCTTCAGGCCGCTGCACAAAGGAGAGGGCCACATAATCCACCCCCAGCTCCAGCGCGTAGGCCAGATCCACCTTGTCCTTTTCCGTCAGGGCCGGAATGGGCAGCGCCACATCGGGCACATTCACCCCTTTATGGTCGGAGAGCGGGCCGCCAATTTCCACCCGCGTTGCCAGCCAGTCCGGCCCGGCCTGCTCCACCACTACAGCCAGTTTGCCATCATCCATCAACAGACGGCTGCCCGGTGTGGCCACCTTGATAATTTCGGGGTGGGGGAGCTGCACGCGCGTGGCGTCCCCCAGTGTGTCGGACAGGTCAAACCTGAAAGGCGCACCCGGCACCAGTTCGACCTTGCCATCCTTAAAACGCCCGACCCGCAGCTTTGGCCCCTGCATGTCGGCCAGAATACCAATCGGGCGACCCAATTCGGCCTCGACCTGCCTTACAAACGCGTGGCGGCTGGCATGGTCGGCATGTGTACCGTGGGAGAAGTTGAAGCGGAACACATCCGCCCCTGCCAAAGCAAGGTCACGGATGGTTGCGTAATCGGATGAAGCAGGGCCAAGTGTTGCAACAATTTTGGTGCGACAGGCCACTGCCTCTGTTTTTTTGCTATCCGGCGTTGTGACAAGAGACATAAAGCAGCTTCTCCTTAACAATCCGCCGGAAAAATTCAGGAGGGGCTGATCACGTCCTCAGCATCCACACCCCAGATGGCCCGGCGGGGCACCCATCCGTTATATTGCTTGACCGAGACCTTGCACCAGGCCGAGCCTGCTGCACACTCCCGGACCGAGCCAACCGTACCCGGCCGCAACACGGCCACTATGGCGGCATCTTCGCTGGCACCGGCGCGCATGAACACCACACCGGGCATTTTTGCCGCATCCTGCGCCGTGCCAACACTGGCAATAACCCGAGCATCCATATGCCCCGGTGGCAAGGCCTTCTCGCCTTCCTTGCTGGCCTGCGCGGGCAAGGGTGTTTCATCCCCCGGAGGTTCACCGGGGATCAGAAAATCGCGTCCGCCGGCCAATGTGGCCTGCTGCATCCAGCCTTTTTGCCCGCTGGGGTCTTCCACCAGACGCCAGACATCAAATTCCCGTTCCACCCGCACCGGCATACCCCGGCGGTGATAGACCCACAAAATGGGAAAACGCTGCCCCGGCCCGGCCCGCATGTTTACTTCATCCGAGCGCAGGGCGGCATAACGTGGCAGCGGCAGGCCGGTTACACTCCCCTTTGCGGGGTCGTTCTGCACGCCTGCATCGGGTGCACCCATATCGGGTGTGCCGGGAGCAGGCGCTGCCACAGCGGCACCTGCCGCAGCCGTTGCAACAGCCGCACCCGCGGCAGCCGCGGCAACATGATGGTGCGCAGGAGCATGGTGTGCAGGCTTGGCCTGAGCGGTAGCGGTCTCATGTTTTTTGTGATGCGCGCCTTTTTTGCTGCTCCGCGTAGCAGCGGCCTCATGCTTGCCTTTGGTTTTGGCCTTGCCGCTCCCGGCCTTGTGCGCGGCTGTGGCCTGTGGGGCCGTCAGGGCATGTTTATGGTGCTTGTGGAGCGGGGGTGCCACACCATCGGCCGCAACACCGGCAGACGCCGTGATGCCAGAAAAAGCTGCCATGCAGCCCGCCACGCAGGCAAGCAGACGAAACCGGAAAGAGGAACGAGTGCACATCATGGCTGCATCCCTGCCAAGAGAGTGACGCGGGGGCAAGAGGCCGCACACACTTCGCGCATGACTTTACGTTTCACAGCAGAACAGACTTGCGCCACAACCCTGTTCAAACCTGCCTTTGCATGCGCGCTAGCCCTTTAAAACACGAGTTGTCTGGCACGACCTGCGCGGTCAAAAAAACTTGGCAGCCCTACGGTTTCAACCCCTGCCAGCAGGTCCTGCGCATTTAAGCCCAGTGTTTTTACGCCGGAGTCGCACACCATAAGGGTTACCCCCATATCCACGACCGCATCACGCAGGTCATCCAGCCCGGCAACACCTGCCTGCGCGCGCATACGCGCGCCTTCGGCCGCATCAAGCCCATTCCATTCCCGGCAAAAGGCGCAAACCCCGGCCCCCATGCCAAACAGCAGAACAGTCTGCCCCATGGCCGCAGCCGTGGCTGCCAGCATGTAAGCCGCATGAATACGCTCGTACCGGGACTCCACAACCAGCAAGGCCAGATCGCAGGGGGGAGTATGCGCCTCAACCATGGGCGTGCCCTCCGCCACAGACGGTGCAGGCCGGGTCCGCGCTCAGGGTCATGGTTGTAAACTTCATGCGCAGGGCATCCCACATCAGCAGTTCCCCGGCACCAGTATTGCCTAAGCCCAGTATCTGCTTGAGCGCCTGCGTTGCCTGTAACGTGCCCATAACCCCTGTTACCGCGCCAAACACACCGGCATCACCACAGCTCAGGCCGGATGCCTGACCGTCTGTTGCAGGGTACAGGCAGTTATAGCACCCGCCACCCTGTGTGGGGCTGAATGTGGCCAACTGCCCTTCAAACCGTTGTACTGCGGCGGAGACCAGCACCTTGTCAGCCTGCACGCAGGCCGCGTTAACCGCGTAGCGGGTAGCAAAGTTGTCACACCCGTCACACACAAGGTCATACTGAGCGACAAGGTCGTGGGCATTGCCGGCATTGAGCCGCATATCCCATGCCTCCACCACAATTTCGGGGTTCAGGGCAGCCAGTTGTTCACGCGCGGTGTCCACCTTTTTGCGCCCCACGGCGCGCGTGGTGTGCAGCACCTGCCGCTGAAGGTTGGACAGTTCGACCACATCATCATCCACCAGACCGATTCGGCCCACGCCTGCTGCAGCCAGATACAAAGCCGCTGGCGCACCCAGCCCACCGGCCCCCACCACAAGCACGGAGGCGTTTTTTAACGCGACCTGCCCCGTGCCGCCGACCTCGGGCAACAGAATGTGGCGAGAATAGCGCTGGATTTCATTTTCGCTGAGGTCAAGCTGCATGGGTCTTTTGTATCCGCTCCTGAGTAGTCCGGGGGCATACACGCCCCCATACACGTTATGGGCACCCTAACACTGTGTAACAAAGGTCATATTTTTGTAATAACGCATGGAACCGTACACATTATTATCTGGTTAGAAGAAGGTAACTGGTTTATAAGAATTGCACCAAACGCATATGAGGAATGTGTAACATGACAACCTTCACCCAGCCCGGACCCGCAGTCCGGCCAGCCAGTCTGCCCCGCCGCCAGACCGCGCGCCGGGTGTGTGTTGCCACGGCAGCTGCGTCGTTTGGCCTGTATCTGGCCTCCCCTTTTGTCACGTTGTGGTCTGTTGCCTCCGACCTGCAACGCCACGATGCCACAGCCCTTGGGCGGATGATCAACTGGGGTGCGCTTGATGCCTCACTCAAACGGCAGACGCTGGCTGGCCTGCACCTGAACATCCAGCCCGCAGCGGATGAACTGCCCGATTTTGGGTCGTCCTTTGCCACAACAGCCGTATCCAACGCGGTGGATACCACAGTCACACAAGCCAACCTGGGCACATTGCTGGATGAGGCCCTGCCTGCTGCCACCTCTGCAGAGCAGCCTGCCACGCCCTCTTTTGCATCGCTGGCCACGCGGGCTTCGGTCCATTTTAACCGGCTGGACCAGTTTGTTATGGAAATGCCCCTGCCCGGCCGTGAGCGCGAAACGCCCCTGCGCGTTGAATTACGTATTCAGGGCTGGAAGTGGAAAATTACCAACGTGGAATTCCCCATGCGGCGTGCGCCCGTCATGCAGGCATCGGCCACCCCTTCCAACGCCTGAATAACAGGCCGCACTGAACCCATAAAAAAAGCCAGCCCTCCCTTACGGAGGACTGGCTTTTTTACTGGCGCTCCGGTTCAGGCGCGGGGCAGGTCTTCTTCCAGCACCACCATGTTTACGGCGTAGCTGACATCACCATCTTCATCATCACGATGAACGGTGCCGATGACTTCGCCCTTTACGGCCAGTTCGACCGACATGCCTGCACGTGGGGCCGGGTTTACGGTCAGTTCAGGCGAACCCAGCAGGCGGCGCAGCGCGCTCTGGAGGCGGGTGATCTCTGAAGCAGAAAGAGAAGCGCTCATGTCATTCATTCCTTAGTCGAGCCAAATCATGCATCAGGAAAAACGGAACACGGGGCATACCCGGTCGCCCCACAAACGGCGAACGACCATTAACCCGGCGTGCGCGCCTTCCGATCTGTTCCGCACCCTATAGGCCATCCCGCTTGGGCGGGGCAACCTTTGGCAGCCGTGCCACGCCCTTGCCATGTCCGCGCCATTTTCCACCGTGCAACTGTCTTTCTCACCAAGGGAGATACCTACACCGTGCGAGCACTGCGCCCTCTTTTGTCTGCCCTGCTGGTCTGCCTGTCGGCTGGACTGTGCGTTATGGCCACGCAGGACAAGCCTCTGCCACCCAGCATGCAGAGCGACAAAACAGACCATGTGCTGTACATGGCAACGCATGATGGCGTAGCCCAGACAGCTACAGCACTCTCCCGCCCCCATGGGTGGGACGATGTGATGCAGGCTCTGGCACAGGGCAGGCCGGAAGCCGCCCGTATTGTGGCAACCGTTCTGCCACAGACCGATGCCCGCACGGCCCGGACGGTAGAGCACACGCTGCAACGCCTGCTCCCCCGCCAGCCTGCAATGGTGCTGAGCGCGACCGAACCCAACGCAGCCGCAACGGGCAGTACCAAAAACATCTGCTCCCCCACGGGCATGTCCACCACATGGCGCAAAAAGGCCGAGCAGGCCGTAACCAAGGTGCATGACATCCGCCTGGCTACGCGCACGCAAACCTGCCTGCATACGCTCCAGCGCCGGGTTCCGTCTGCCTGAGTTGTGTTTTTTCTAACAGTTTTTGAAAAAACACAGATTTGTTAACCAGATTTTTCCAATTTTTTTATCGAAGTGTGGCGCTGTATTCCGTATAAGGGATGCAGCACACGCAAATGCGATATGACATAATCGCATTTATAGCAATAATGCTAATATAAGTCATTCAATAATTGAATGAATTGTTAGACCTAATAAAAATAACAAGAAGTGACCTCGGCCCATGACCGTAATCACCGACCACACCACTCCAAAACCAGCAAACACCACACGTTCCCCCCTGCCCGGCCCGCGCTGTTACGCTTATTCCGTCGCCCTGCGCACGGGCCTGCTGGCCTCTGGCTCGGCCCTGCTCTGCCTGTGGGTTGCCCCCGCCGGGGCCGAAACCGCGCCCAATGCGGCGTATCTCCACATGCCGCACACGCCACCTGCCACACAGCAGAGCACGCAGCCGGACACCACGACGACGACAACAACAACGACCACCACCGTAACCGCCCCTGCGCAGATTACGGGGGCCCGCATTGTTACCGTAACACCCCCTGCCGCCACGGCCCCACGCCCCGGATTTTGGGATAACAGCCGCCTGCTCCCCCCCCTGACCAGCCGCCCCGAAGCGTATGGCCAGCCGCAGTCGCTCGAGCTCACCCCCCTGCCAACAGCATTGCTGCATCAGGGCCCGTGGGGGGTGTTCAACACCAATACGGGGGCCGCTGCGGGTTTTGGCACCGTGGGCTATTATGCCGTCTCCCGCTGGGCGGAGGACTGGTCCAGCCTGCGTGACAAACGCAACCGGCTGGACCCCATGGATGCGCTCAAATACATCCCGTTCAACACAAACGGTGATATTTACCTGACGCTGAGCGGCAACTTCCGGCAGCATAATTTTTATGACCAGCGCGCAGGTTTTGGCTCAACCAAAAAAGAACCCGCCTACCGCAACAACTTCCGCTGGAACGCTGGGGCAGACCTGCATCTGGGCGAGCATGTGCGCCTGTATGGTGAGTTAATGAGCGGTCAGGCGGCGGGGATCAATTACTACGGCTATGCCGGGGGCCGCTGGCGCAGCAGGCTGGATGCACAACAGGCTTTTGTGGAAGTGCGCGGCAGGGTGCTTAACGCCACCGTGGGCGGCATGGCCGGGCGCATGACCTTTTTGGATGCACCACCCTACTTTACCGCAGGCAGCGTGTACCCCTCCGTGCCTTATTCCTGGAATGGTCTGCGCGGCTACGCGTTCTGGAAAAACTTTCGCATAGACGGGTTTTATTTGACCCTGACCAACAACGCGCCTTCGGCCATGTTCCATGATCAGGTCGGCTGGAACTCGCGCCTGTTCGGGGCCTATACGTCCTATGCGGTGCCCAGCTTCAAGTTTCTGGGGCGCAACAGCCAGATTTTTGTGGATACGTTCTATCTGGGGACCATTCTCTCCAAAAGCCCCCTGCCCTCGCTGGCTGGTGGCTCCATTGCGGGCTCCACCCACCGCGACACACCGGGCACACGCATATGGGGTAATGCTGGCCCGCTGGAATTTTCGGTCGGGGCCATGTGGCAGGGGGGTGAGTTCCGTGCCGCCAAAAACGGACCAACCCGCCCGGTTTCCGCCTATGCCATTGATGCCACGCTCTCCTGGCGGTTTGCAAAATGGCCCGGCCACCCTGCCATTGGCATACAGGTGGACAGTGTTTCCGGCGGGAATATGCGCAAAGGCCAGCGTAGCTCCTGGGGCAGCTTTTTGTCCCCCTATGTGCCCAGCGCCTACTACCTGGATATGAGCACCTATATCGGTCAGTCAAACCTGATCGACGTAGGCCCCATTGCCACCATTGCCCCCACCCCCAACACCACCTTGCTGCTCAAGGTGCCCGCCGTGTGGCGCAACAGCCGACAGGATGCCATTTATGCCAGCGGCACCGCCTTTTATGCCTACCGCCCGCACGGGGCCTACACAGCCACCATGCCACAGGCCAGCTTTACCTGGCGGGCCACACGCCACATTACACTTGGTATTGATGGGGAATACATTTTTGCCTCGCGCACCATGACCAACGCCGGAGCCACATCTGGCGCCTTTGTGCAAAGCAACATTGAACTGACCTTCTGACCCGCTTTGGGGCAGACAAATCCCTGTGAGCATCGTATGTGCACAAAAGAGCGGAGGATTGCGGCCTGCCCGCAAACCCTCCGCCCTTAGACCGTACGCGAGGGAACGCCAGACCACCCGCATGATGGATGGCGTAACCTCCATGACCCTCCGGGAGAGACAGGACGCATGGCCAGCCCGAACCCCCAACGGGAACTCACACTCCGTGGTCTGCTGCTTGGCGCGCTTATTACCATCGTATTTACCGCATCCAATGTGTATCTGGGCCTGCGGATCGGGCTGACCTTTGCCTCATCCATACCCGCGGCGGTTATTTCCATGGCCGTGCTGCGCCTTATGGGTGGGGGCACCTTGCTGGAAAACAACATGGTTCAAAGCCAGGCTTCGGCTGCGGGCACCCTGTCCTGCGTGTTTGCGACCTTTCCGGGGCTGATTATTGCCGGGTTCTGGACGCATTTTCCCTTCTGGCAAACGGCGGGGCTGTCCTTTGCTGGCGGGGTGCTGGGGGTACTGTTCACCATTCCGCTCCGGCGTGCGCTGGTCACGCAAAGCAGCCTGCCCTACCCCGAAGGCGTGGCCGCAGCCGAAATCCTGCGTGCAGGAGCGGATAAGAGCAACCAGCGCGGCCTGCAGGCATTGATCAGCGGCGGGGTCATGGCCTCTGTTTTTTCGTTTTGCAGTGGCGGCCTGCGCGTGCTGGCCGATGGGCTTAACCTGACCGCAAGTGCGGGGAGTGCCGTATTCCAGCTCAGTGCCGCGTTTTCCCCCGCCCTGATCGGGGCGGGGTATCTGGTTGGCCTGAGCGGAGGCATGGCCATGCTAACAGGCTGCATACTGGCATGGGGCGTGGGTGTGCCCTGGCTGACCAGCCTGCTACCCAACCCCGCGCACCTGCCCCCCGCCCAGTTTGCGCAGGACATATGGCTGCACAAGGTCCGCTTTGTGGGGGCAGGTGCCATTGCCATTGCCTCCCTCTGGACCCTGATCGAGCTCATGCCCCCCGTGCTGCGGGGCATACGCACCATGCTGCAACGCACAACGGGCCTGACCGCCACAACAGACAAGGACCTTTCCGCCCGCACCATGGGGGGGCTTATGGTGGGGGCCATGCTGTTGCTGGCCGGTTTTTTTGCCGCATTTCTGGCCCCCGTGGCTCACGGGTTCTGGCCTATTGTTGGCGTGGCTGTGGTGTTCTGCGTTGTATTCGGCTTTGTTATGGCCGCAGCCTGCGGGTACATGGCGGGTATTGTGGGGTCATCCTCCTCCCCCATTTCGGGCATTATCATTATTGGCGCAGTCTTATGCGCGCTGATGATTCTGGCACTGGAGGCTCTGGGCCTGACACCTGATGCCATGATGGCAGATGGCCAGAAACTGGCCACCGCGTTTACCATCCTGCTCCTGTCGGCCATTACCGCCACCATCGCCATTTCCAACGACAACCTGCAAGACCTCAAGACCGGCCAGCTTGTGGGGGCCACCCCGTGGAAGCAGGAAGTCGCACTTATAGCGGGCTGCCTTGTTGGGGCTGCGGTTATCCCGCCCGTTCTCAACCTGCTGTATCAGGCATACGGGTTTACTGGCGCCATGCCCCGCCCCGGCATGGACCCGGCCCATGCCCTGTCTGCCCCCCAACCAGCCCTGATCACCCTGATTGCCAAAGGCATTTTTACCCATTCACTGGACTGGACCATGCTTTGCGTTGGCATGGGGCTGGGGGTGGGGCTGGTCGTGCTGGACCTTGGCCTGCGCCGCCGGGGGCAGGCTCTGCCACCGCTGGGGGTGGCCGTGGGCCTGTACCTGCCTGCCTCCGTCAGCCTGACACTGGCCTGCGGGGCCATACTGGGGTGGGTGCTCAAGCGGATCAGCCGTAACCGGCATGCTACCAGCGCCACAGGCCAGAGCAGCCCGGAGGGTGGTTCCACCGGCACCATGCTAGCATCTGGCTTTATTGTGGGGGAAAGCCTGACCGGGGTGTTACTGGCTGTTCTTTCCGGCGCCACAGGGCGGGATAATGCTTTTTCCCTTGCCGCCTTTGTGCCCCAGAACGTACCCGCCATTCTAGGCACGCTGAGTTTTGGTGCATTGTGCTGGGCCTTTGCGCGCAAAACACTCCGCGCGCCCTGAACTCCCTGCAAGACCACCAACCCACAAGGCTATTAGTGCTGTAACAGCACCGGCACACGGGGGTTGGCCAGAATATAGTCGGTCGCACTGCCCATAAGCCGACTATAGAGCATGTTATGTTGGTACCCGCCGATCACCAGCATGTCGGCACGGAAGGTTCCGGCCATATCCAGCAGGGTTTGCCCGGCGTTGTGGCTCTCCACAACAGGCTGCTGGGTTAGGGTTACGCCGGGCAGAATATCCAGCGGCAACGGGTCGGTGGCGGATACGGCAACCTCAACCGCCTCGGCCGCCCCCACAAAGGAGCGGGCGGCAAAAAACGCGCGGCGGCAGGCGGGGGTGTCTTTCCATGCCATGAACATGCGGTCCCCGCTGGTCTGCTCCCAGAATGGGGGCACAAACAGAACGGGGCGTCCGGATTCAAAAATGGCGGCACGGGTGGCCACATGCTTTTGTGCGCTGTCCCGGCTATCGGGGAAACCCAGAATCAGCAGGTCGGCGTCCTTGCCGTAACCTGCAATAATGCGGTCCACCGTAATTTCGGGGTCCAGCCAGTTGACCTCCACCTTGCCCAGCCGGTCTGCGGGAGTGCCATATTCCTGCGCCAGCCATTGCTGGAAGCGGGTATGCAGGGCATCGGCCCATTCGCGCTGTTTAGCCCGCAGGGTCTGGGCCTGTGTATCGGAAAACCCTATGCGCCCCAGAATCTGCTCCGGAGGTTCCCGCGCGGCCAGCACATCAATCCGCTGCATCCCCCGGATACGGGTGAGCGCCTGCGCCGCCATACCCAGCAAAACCTCGGTCTGGTCCAGTTGGCTGAGAATAACAAGGCACCGTTGCATGCACGCCCCCTCTCGCACACCATAAACTATGGGGCTGACTGTGGCACACCTGCCCTCTCTCTGGAAGGTGAAGAAAAAACAGCCCTCTGCCCCTCGCATTCAGCGGCAAAGCTGGGCAAAACTGCCCCACCATGCGCCATACGCGCCAGAGCAGAGGAAAGAGCAGAACAGTGTTGCTAAACGTGAGCGAGCGCGGCCCCGAACACCCAACGCCCGAAAAAACCCTGCCGGTTGTGCTGCTGCATGGCCTGTTTGGCCGGGCGCGCAACCTGGGTTTTGTGCAGCGCAAGCTGGCCACAACCCGGCGTACACTGGCCATGGACCTGCGAAACCACGGCAACAGCCCCCACGGCCCCATGAGCTACCCTGCCATGGCGCAGGATGTGCTGGACACAATGGAGCACCTCCACGCCAGCCCCGCCATTATGCTCGGGCACTCCATGGGGGGCAAAACCGCCATGATGGCAGCCCTGACCCACCCAACCGCCATACGCGCCCTGATTGTAGTGGACATAGCTCCCGCACAGGGCGGGTTTGACCGGCTGGACCTGCCCGATAATCTGGAGCAGCTGCAATTCCCCCCGCATCTGGACCAGCGCAGCACCAACGACCTGCTGCGCCCCTATATTGCAAGCGATGCGGTGCGCCAGCTTATGGCGCAGAACATACGACAGGGGGATAATCCCGGCTGGGCCATTGGCCTGCACGATATTCAGGCCGCCATGCCCGACATTATGGGCTGGCCCCACCTTGCCCCAGATTTACGCTATGAAGGGCCAACCCTGTTCATTCGTGGGGAAAACTCGCCCTATATCAGCCCGGGTAATTACGCCGCCATGCGGGCACTTTTTCCCAACCACCGGCTGGAGAGCATTCGCGGTGCGGGCCACTGGGTCCATGCCGATGCCCCCCAGCGCTTTACCGAACTGGTGGAAGAGTTTCTGGCCAATATTCCCTGAAGCCCCGCACGCGCGGGCTAGGCCCTTACGCCAGAGTAACCGGCAGGCCAGCCATATCCTGCGCAACGGCCTCGGCCATGCGAATACCGTCCATGGCGGCGGAGAGGATCCCCCCGGCATACCCGGCCCCTTCCCCCGCAGGGTATAGGCCCGGTGTGTTGACCGACTGGCCATTCTCCCCCCGTGGCACACGGATGGGGGAGGACGTGCGGGTTTCCACCCCGGTCATGACCGCATCATCCATGGTAAAACCACGCAGTTTACGCTCGAACCGGGGCAGGGCTTCTCGCAGGGCTTCCACCACAAAATCCGGCAGGCAGGTGGACAGGTCCGCTGGTGTTACTCCCGGTTTGTAGGAGGGCACCACATCCCCCAGCGCGGTGGAAGGACGACCGGCCAGAAAATCTCCCACACGCTGGGCAGGGGCGCGGTAATCCCCGCCCCCGGCCAGAAATGCCTGCCGCTCCCAGTGGCGCTGGTAGGCAATGCCTGCCAGCGGGTCATCCGGGTAATCCTCTCCGGGGCGCAGTTCCACCACCATGCCCGAATTGGCGTTCCGTTCGGCGCGGGAATACTGGCTCATGCCGTTGGTAACGACCTGCCCTTCCTCCGATGTTGCCGCCACAACCGTACCGCCGGGGCACATGCAGAAGGAATACACACCCCGCCCATTGGCTGCGTGGTGGACCAGTCTGTACTCGGCGGCCCCCAACTGCTCATTGCCTGCGCTGGGGCCAAACTGGGCCGTATCAATAACCGACTGCGGGTGCTCGATCCGCACCCCCATGGAAAAGGGTTTGGCCTGCATGCTCACACCCTGTTTTTGCAGCATGGCAAACGTATCGCGCGCACTGTGGCCCACGGCCAGCACAACATGGTCTGCCGCAATCACCTCCCCACTGGAAAGGCGCACCCCTTCCACCTTGCGGGTGGATGCGTTGAGCAGCAGGTCATCCACTCTGGCCCCAAAGCGGTATTCTCCACCGGCCTGTTCCACCTCCTGACGGATATGCTCCACCATGGACACCAGCCGGAACGTGCCAATATGAGGGTGCGCCAGATACAGAATATCCTCCGGGGCACCAGCCTTTACAAACTCCTCCAGCACCTTGCGGCCCAGAAAACGCGGGTCCCGCACCTGACTGTAGAGTTTACCATCGGAAAAGGTACCAGCCCCGCCCTCACCAAACTGGACGTTGCTCTCCGGGGTCAGCACGGAGCGACGCCACAGGGCAAACGTGTCTACCGTGCGTTCACGCACAACCTTGCCACGCTCAAGCAGTAAGGGCCGCAACCCCATGCGGGCCAGAATCAGGGCGGCCATAAACCCGCATGGCCCAGCCCCGATAATAATGGGGCGTTTATACCCTTCTGCCGCGGCAAGGGCTGCGCCATTGGCAATGGGTGCATGCCAGGCCATGTCTGGCGCGGGTTGTACGTGGGGGTTTCCGGGGTGCGCGCTCCGGTAACGGGCCAGCACATCTGCCTCGTCCCGCACGGTGCAATCCAGCGTGTACACAAGCCATATGGCAGAGCGGCGGCGTGCGTCATGCCCGCGCTTGAACACGGTATAGTGTTCCAGCGCATCCGCACCAATGCCCAACCGCTCACAGATCGCCTGCCGAAGTGCCTCGGGCGGGTGGTCCAGCGGTAGCCGCAGTTCAGTCAGACGGAGCATGGGGCGTGTTCATCCAGTATAATTGCAAGTGGGGTCAAACGATCCTTTGTCCCCTTCCCTATTCTGGAACGGCTTGGGCGTGCAACGTCTGCCGCGCAATCGGTGTGGGAATATTCCACTTCTATTCCGCACCAACCCACCCTACATAAGATGGCAACCCCGGAACGGGGCCTCTCCCCCACGGCCCTTTGTGTGAATGAAAGCAGCCAGAGCCATGCCAGCCCCAGACATGCACACGCATGACCATGCGGACCACCCGGGTTGCGCAGGCCATGCCAGCCCCCCGCCCTGCGCCCACGGTCATGAGCATGAGCATGAGCATGAGCATGAGCATGAGCATGAGCATGAGCATGAGCA
>NZ_JOPD01000043.1:0-3100 GCF_002153575.1 Acetobacter sp. DsW_54 | reverse complement strand
AATCCACATCGCAGCAAGCGTCATCTTCTACCTCAAAGAATGAGTCCTGAGCCTAAAGGGGCCAGAGCATGTTGCACCTTTGCAGAACTGGCTTTGGGTCTGCCTATGGGACGACCTGTTTTCGTTCCATATTTCTGAGCATGGTCTATGCTACTTCTAATGCGCTCATTAGTGGTTTCACGTTCATTCTGGGCAATAACAGACATCAACAGATAACTGACACGGCTTGACCTGTCTGACGTATCCACACCCTCTGTCAGACTTCTGACTGTTATCGCTTTCTGGTCAAATTCTTCCAGAAGCCTTGCCAGATGGGCTGTTCGTCTTCCAAGTCTGTCCACCTTCCAGACTGTCAGAACATCGCCCTTGTGCAACAGATTTAACAAACTGTTTAACTGTGGCCTGTCTTCTGTTGCACTGGAAATGACATTCATAAAAATTCTTTCTTTTGGAATCCTGGCTTCCAGCAATCAACTGACCTGCATATCAGTCGACTGGTCTCTGGTGCTGACACGTGCATATCCATAAATCATTGCACACCTCCAAAGACATGCGGGGCTGTCACCCTGTCCGCAAGGAAATGGCGAGCCAGATAATCTCCCAACTTGTAAGCATCAGGAAAGTAGCTCTTCAGGACAGAAACACAGCTACAATCAAGGTCACGATTGAAATAGGACATGCGATTTTTGCCATCCCCCTTTATGTGCATTCAGAAAACACTTATGAATTGTTTTTTTGGGAGACCATCAAAAAACCAGAAGCCAGAAGAATTATGACAGCACTGCCCAGACCTATTTCAGCCTCAGATTTTGTAATCGAAAATATATTAAGGTCTTTCAAAAGACCAAAGTCCATGAGTGACCCTAATAGAAAACCAGAAATTCCAATTAAAAAACCAATTTTTTTCTCTTTTGAGGCTATCTCTCTATTTTGTGATGCCTGCATTTCTGATTTCTGAATTTTTCCAAATACCGTTTTTGTCGTTTGTAAATCTTCAGAAACAGATTTTGATATTCGTGTGATTTCTGCTTTGCTGGCTTCCAGATAGTCATACACATCCCGGAAGACCGCTCCTAATGCTTTCCGTTCTGGAGAAAAATTGCTTTCCAGCCATGTTGTAATATCTTTCGTCTCCGGTGTTCGAAACTCAACGGTATATTTTTTGGTTGGGTCATGGATAGATTTTGTTATCTTGGGACAGCCATGCATGAGTTTGCCAAGCTTGGACCCTTTTTTGTCCATGCAATAGGTGTCGCTATGTATAATAACATCACCATCTTTGATGGTGACTACCTGTAATGATTTTGAAGGGATATGAACTTTTTCCTGATTAATATCTTTGGGTGGTATGCAAATAGACTTTGTTTCCCAAAGACTTTTTTCCTGTTCTTTAGCACAGAGATACTCCGGGCTTTCTTCATCTCTTATCATCTGTGTCGGTTTGTAAATATTGAATGTATTCATGATATTTCCAAGAAAATTCTCAATCTAATATGAGTATGCCAATTATAGAGCATTTTAGATTATAGCGGAAGATTGACGTTACGATAGATGGTATTCAAAAAAATGTGATAAGCGATAAGATTTAATATATTAAATTACCAGTCATGACATTAAAATCAGAGGTAATTTTTTCTTGTCGTAAGAGAGCCATGGCTTCATTTGTTTCCTGAAGAATTTTTGCATTTTCTGCATCTATCTTCCTGTTATCGGATTCGTTTTCCAACCATTCAACATTTTTGGAAATCATCTGTGTTAGACTATGTTTTTTATGTAGGTTTAGGAAAAACTCAAACGTGACAGAATTCCCGTTCTGTTGTTCATGAAGCGTCTGATAATTTTCGTAGGATGCTTTGTATAAGAGATAACTTTCAAACAGGATGTTCTCCTGTTGGCCTTCTGACATCATGTTCCATGTCGTATCACTGATGGGAGCAGGAAGTCCAAAATTTATGGCAATGGGATAAGGCTTGTTTCTGATGGTCACAGACCCACCAAAAAACAGGCTCAGGAACAGTTCCACCAGCAAAAGCAGGATGTTGCTGTCAATTCCGTTGTTCCATTGGTCAAGCCAGTATTGCTGGTCTTTAAGGTTCTGATAGGCCCTGCGATAAAAATACCAGTCTGCCTTTTTAGCTTCTTTCAATTGGGTTTTTATGTATTTGATATAATCCGGGGTAATCAGAACAATATGGGTATAGACTGGCAACGTGGGTGACGCCTCTGTTCAGCTTTCCAGTGCTGATAGTCTTTGCAAAATTTTTCCCTGTGATGACAGGATTTGAATCTGTTGCTGTGCGATGGTTTCGAGCAATTGCTGTATCTGGTCGATGGGTGAGGGTTTGTCTCCTGTCTGGTTGCTTATCAGGTCGAGAATGTCCTGTGTGTTTCTGTTTGCTCCACAGGCTTCCTGATAGGTCTTCTGGTATAAAGTAATCCTCTTGTCCTGCTCCGAGTTCTGGAATAGTTCTGTCATTAATTTTTCCTTTCTTTTGAATGTCTGCATAAAATGGGAGATCATGCCCCCTGACGTAGTTCACAGTCTGTTTTGCTATGATTTTCAGAGGTTTTCCTTCTGCTTTGGAGGCCATGTTGACCAGCTTGTTCAGCGCATAAACATTGCCCGTCTGGTCTATGACAACCGGTCTCTTGTCTCCCATAGCCATAAAACAGCCATGCGCCTTTAACTGCTTCATGAGGACAGTCGGGACAAAGCTCTTCCAGCCCTTGAAAACGATGACAGGCAGTCCAGCCTTATCAATATGGGTGCGTTCCTGGGACTTTAATCGGGCTTGGGCTGTTTCTGGAGAGAAAATTCTTTCTCGTAATCCTGCCAGTAGGCTTCCCATTCCTGAACCGTCCAGTCCTTCGCAGGGTCAGCGTGAACATGGTAGAGAGGTTTGGAGTGGCTGGCATAGCGTCCAATGCTGGTAAGTTCTTTAATCTGGTCTGTAATGCCCTGCTGAACTAGGCCACGTGACGCCCCTGCAAAGGTGGCATCGTTCTGCTTTCTGTCATCGCGGAGATGACGCCAGAGGTTATACCTGAACTGCCCCGGTTTTACCGGAGAGGGTTTTGTTCAGTAATCAGGCAGCGATAT
>NZ_JOPD01000042.1:0-12672 GCF_002153575.1 Acetobacter sp. DsW_54 | reverse complement strand
AAAAATACCTCACTCACAGGCCTACCCTCCATCGGTAAGCCTGTGAATCACAACCTCTCGCTCAGTTCAATAAATTAATAGGTCCTGATCCTAAGACGACCTTGAATAATATTCATTCAAGGTCGTATGAAATTACTTTGATTTTTCATTACACTCTTTTTGTAAAGCCTCATTTCCCGAGGCCATACATGTCATTAGAAGCTGTGATTTCAAAACATCCTTCTTTGCCTCTTTTGCTATTTTTATACGCAACGGCAATATGTCTCTATTATCAAATAAATCTTGTTCAGTTTTTAAATATGCTTCTGCTTCATCATATTTTTTTTGTTCCTCCAGTAATTCGGCCCAATGGTGCACAGCAGGAAGCGTGACATCTGGACGATTACTATCACTTTCAAGGAGCGCAATTGCTTGTTTTGTTTTACCTTGAGAACGTAAAACAGTAGATGACAAATCCGCCCACACCACGCTGTCACGCACAGGCGAAGTAACTTGAGAAAGTTCTTTGTGCGCTTCCTGCATATTTCCAGAAGAAATTGCCATTTCAGCACTTAAAATATGTTTAGACCCACTGAGGAAACGTGTCATTTCACGCGTCTTCAACCATTTTTGCAAGGATGAGCGCTTTACATCCGTAATTTGATCTGCATATTCCCTCTGCTCGTAAATACTAACTTTACTTAAACGTTCTTTAGCAAAAGGATGCTGCATCTCAGCCAATTCAATGCCTTCCCGCAGGTAGTTGCTGGCAACAGATCCGGCATTTAAGCTAATTTTATTGTCGCTTACTGATACCAGATCAGGACGAGAAGCTTTCTTCTTTTCAGCATCTTCATCCTGTCTTACCAGAACTTTTATAACGCTGTTTGCTTCATCTGTGGAATATCCGGCTTTAACCATAAGATCGATAGCAAGAATATCGGCTTGTGTTTCTTGCTCTCTTGACCAGATATTAAACAGGGTCAGATTGATAAATTCATGCGCACCAACTGTCGAAAGAATTGCTTTTGACGTGCTGCCTGCAAGGGCTGAACCACCAAACATATTTGATGCTATGGATCCAATTTCCAAAGCGCCAGTCAGATACCCTTCCATAATTTTATTTCTTTGCATGGCATCGGTATGGCCCAGCAAAATATGCGAAAGTTCATGAGCTAACGTATATGCCAATGCGTCTTCTGTTTGTACATTAGCATTATCATGAAAATACTGGAGCAGACCCGCTGTTAAAAAAATTGCACCACCGGCCGACACATCAGACGTAAAATCGCCACTTGGAACAAGAAATATTTTGACTAATGGTTTTTGACCATTCCACCCAGCGAGTAATTTATCGATAATACCAGCAGGATAAGATGTAATATACGTATCTTCAACAACACCAAGTTCCATATTATTATTGGGGCCAAGAAGCTGTTGCTCAGGTATATTTAATTGATAATCATTGCGTGGCGTTATTTGAGAAATATAAGTACCTTTATCTGGCACACTAGGGCCGCTTCCAACCATAGAGCAGCTTGAAAGGGCCAATAATGAGATGTAAGAAAGGATTTTTTTCATAATACTTACCGAGATGTGCAATTGGAGGTGAGATTGTTACTTGAACCTGCCGCTGTATCCAAGGAGCCAGCATTCATAACAAGGCAGGGTGTGACTGGCGGTGCTTCTTCTTTAATGTCAGTCTGGACCGCACCTGGCTTTACAAGAACCAATCCGGCTTTTGTCTGCACTTCATACAGTCCAGTTTTAGGGTCTTTCCCCAGAAGAGGTTGGTTGATGATATCAGAGGCATTAATCTGCCCCAACGGTTTACGGTCTAACCCGAAGATATGTACGGTGTCGGTAAAAGTGCCGGTAATATGCCCAACGGCTTTTTCTGCCAATGCTGTACTAACCGGCATTATAAAAGCTACACTCATTGCAAGAAGCATATTTTTCCGAAGTGACATGCCTATTCAACCTTTGTTTATGTTACGAAAATCTATATCGTTATGAATTAGAACACCGCAAACGTAAGCTTATATTTCCTCTCTCCACTCATTCCATTCAGCCAGAGCCAACCACATAAGTAAAAGACCTATCCAGTCTGAATTAGGCCACCGTGTTATTAACTCATTAAAAACGAACCCAACGGCTGCCAAGGCTAATAAGACACCAAGATGCGAAAGAGGCGTCATATTTTCCTCCGACTTTTCCAGAGTGTTGTTATCTTTTCTGTTTATCAAGCATTTATTATAATTTCGTAAAATATATATTGATATAATAATTAAAACAAAAAACAGTATATATGCACAAAATAGATAGGGGATCGCGGTTATTATTTTTTCCCTTTGGCTTAAATCAAATACGAAAAATATCGCCGTCAAGGTAAATGCGACAAGTGCTGGCCAGAGTGTTTTCAGTTTAGGGTGTAATTGTTCAATACTCTTACCACGAGCATTTAAAAATTCAGCTCTTTTATATTTTGGTATTCGGATGATTGTTGCAAGAACAAACCATATTAAAAATTCAAAAAATTCTGCATTATCAAGTGGAAGCCCCTCAATTTCACCAGATTCATGAAAATAGTGAGTATTGTACGTCATTAAATTATCAAAGGCCATTGCATGGGTAATCACATTAGGCATGAGTCCCAACCCGGCAATCGGGGTATCATCGTGCTGATCTAGGATATCAACACCATAAAAAACGGCACGATCTTTTAATAAATTAGCCAATGGTGGAGACTGTTCATTGGTATTCCTCCCCCGGAACTCAAGTTGTTCCGCCCCCATGACTAATGGATAAAATTGCGCTTCATTCTTATCTGGCCGCAAAACTTTTGAAAAACTGCTTACACCTCGTTTGAGAGCCAGAACAATAGGAGTGGATCCAAGAGAAAAAAAGTTTGCTTCAGGAGCAAATGACACCAAAGCTTGATCGGGATCAGGTTTCAGGCCCCAGCGTACCAGCAATGGCTTTTCAAAATTTTTGTGAATCGATTGCCCACAAACTGAATAATATCTTGTTTTACAAAGACTTTCATAAACAGCAAAAGCTGCGTTGGGAACTTCTGTTTGGCCGTCTTTAATCCAGAGAGGATACAGATTTTCAGCATTTCGAATCACACTGAAGGCCTGATGTGGCCGTAATGGCTCAGGTAAATCCGGTTGCCCTTCCACGGCAGAGCCACGAGCAAAAAAGAGTGGTATCTTCAGGCGCTCGGCTTCCTGTATCACAGGAGCAAAAGAGCTTAGCTCTTCTCCGGATCTTTCTCGCATCATCCGCAGGTCTACATAAATTGCGGCCGGATGCGCTGCCAGTATTTTTTGTAAAATGATAATGTGTGTTTTATAATTAAAAGGAAAGCTTTCATCAAAATATTCTAACGTGTGGTCATTAATTGTAACGACCGCAACATGCTTATGTGTTTCTGTCGATGAAATTCCGTAAAAAGGAGCCTCAATCGCATCAAAGAAAGCAGCTGAACTTTGTTTGGTTGCTGTTTCAATTCCAAGAGGATCCAAAAATTTAAACAAAACCCAAAAAATAATAATACCCACAAAATAGACAATATTGCCCTTAAGGGCTGATCGCTTCGCGCTAGATTTTTTCATTAACGTTTCTTTAATATGATGAAATGTACGTTAACTCAGGAATAACAAACATCCATAATTTGGCAACCCATCCACGAACTATCTGGTTCATTCTCCATGACGAAGGACGTTATTACAATCAGTTTGGCGCTATAATACTTTGGGTAGCCGGAGAAGCCAATAATGTGATTAAATCTTACAAGGAAGCACTATCTGAAATCGTGTTATCTATCTCAGAGCAGGTTCCGGGTCCGAGGCCGCGCGAATTGACGGAAAATACGACACTGCGAGACGATCTTCGCATGCACAACGATGATGCTGAAAAGCTGATACACAGTTACTTTGAGCGCTTTGGTGTCAACGCTCAAACATTTGATTTCGAAAAATATTTCCTACAAGAAGGTGACGGAATCATAGGTGCGCTACGCTTATAAAAAGCGTCGTCAGCCAGATCCTGAACCTCTGACTATAGCTATGTTAGCACATGCCGCCTCTGTTGGTGCGTGGGGCTAACACCATGACTTGAGCCTAGCGCACGTCCACATTATCCCGGATCATATTAACCGTGCTGCGCTCTTTTCGATTCCCGTCTTTCGCCCGTCAATGGGTTTTCATCATTTCCTGTTGCTGAAGCAGATACCCGGCCCATCTCCGCACAGACGGATTATCATCCTGCTGAAAAGCAGGTAAAAAGGTGGCAAGATCGGGAAGGTCTGTTGCACAACTTGTCAACGTGACCAAGGCAGTCTGCCTGACAATAGCGGATTTGTCACAAAGGACTGTGCTGATCAGTTCGTGACGATCAACAGACACTTCAATATCTCGCTGCGCCAGGACCGGTATTGTGCGGCTGATTCCATGGGGCTTGTTTAACCATTGACGTCGTGTACCAGTTTGCCACCGGGCGTGCCCCCGCAAAAGCACCAGCACGGCTATCGCACAGACACCGGCTACCTGTGCCGTACGCGCCAGTATGGGCAACGCAGTATCCAAACCCGGCTTGCGTAAAAAATAACGTAGGGCCGTCGGCAGCGGCCCGCTACGCCGCACTGCAAACTGGACAACCAACTGCTCGTGCACAGCAGATTGGACAAACAAGCCCTCTATGCAGGCTGCTTGCTCCGGGGACCACCTGCTCCACTCATGCCACCGGCCACAAAGTTCTATGCCAAAGGCAGCCACAATCGCAGGATCAACCCGCCCAGACAGCGCTTCCACACACTACACAGCAGCTTGCCGCACAGGGGCTACCCAATCGTTCAAACGCACAGCAAGAATCGCCAACATGAAAGATGAATACGGCACATCTGTCAGAGCCCGCAAAGCAGCCTCACGCACATACCCGTTAGAATGAAACGTGAAAACCTGTGCCAAAGCAGGCATACAGACCAGCAAGTGCAAAGCTCTTTCGCGTTTTTCATACTCCGAATTGTGATTTTCCCAATCGTAAAATCCGAGATTTCTCTGGATATTATATATCTCAGAAATAATCCGTAATACTGGTATGGTGTTCAGGGCAGCGACCACCTCATCAACAAGCCTCTGCGGCGGCACGCCCCCTAACCGAAGACTATTACCCAGTCGGTCCAGAGCAACCAGAACATCCTCTGGCAGGGCTGCATTCGTAATCATCGTCATAAACTCTCCATGATCCAGCTTGAATGCCCGAGACATGGAAAGCTCCAGCTCAACACTCAAATGAGGACACTGTCCTCTCAATTAACGCGTCTTCGGTCCTTCTCGCTAAGCATCCATACGAGCATAAGCGCATATTATGCCCAAATTTTCTGATTTAACTGCAATTCAAAGATGTTGGATTGCTCTATAATATGCCACGACATATTTTTCTTCTACAATGCACTAAAGTGACAATGCGAGGTTTGACGTAACACTAATGGCCGTTCCTGATTACCAATCCCTTATGCTGCCGGTGCTACGCCTTGCCGCGACTGGTATTCGCCGCGTGCCGGAAATTGCCGAGACAATTGCAAACGAATACGGTCTCTCGGCAGAAGATCGAGCCGCGTTGCTTCCCAGTGGCACACAAAAATTGCTATCTAACCGTGTTCATTGGGCCAAAACGTATCTCATCAAAGCAGGTTTGTTGTCTTCTCCTGCGCGCGGTCAGTTCACAATAACACCGGCCGGTAGCGCACTCCTTGCTTCCAACCCTGCTGCCATCACACGCACCATACTGGAGCAGTACCCATCATTCGTCAGCTTTGTTGGGAGCAAACCAAATGAGGGTGAAAAACCAGAAATTTTGTCCGTAAGACCTGATTCTACCATAACAGATCACCAAACGCCTGAAGAACGCATTGAAGCTGCTCACACGGAACTGATGACCGAGTTGCGGTCAGATCTTTTGGATCAGATTTTGAGGCAGAGTCCTGCATTTTTTGAGCAGTTGATTGTCGATCTATTGGTGGCCATGGGCTATGGCGGCAGCCATGAAGATGCAGCAAAACGTTTGGGGGGCACGGGAGACGGCGGTGTTGATGGGGTCATTAATGAAGACCGCCTGGGGCTGGACCGAATTTATGTACAGGCAAAGCGTTATGCCGCTCATGTTAGCGTTGGTCGCCCCGACGTACAGGCATTTGTTGGCACTCTTGTTGGACACGGATCACACAAGGGCGTTTTTGTCACCACATCATCGTTTAGCACTCATGCCATAGAATTCGTGCGCCACCTAAGCCAACGCGTTATTTTGATTGATGGAACTACCCTTGCCGATCTGATGATCGAGCATGGCGTAGGCGTTCGTATTAGCCGCACAATAGAGATCAAAAGAATTGATCTGGATTTTTTTGAGCCTGAATGAACATTGTTGCGCTGATGGAAGGCCAGACAATTCTGTTTAATTATGCAGAATAATTCCTGGAAATATGAAAAACAGTGCGTATGTTCTGCAAAATAGATAGAGGGGATCACCTACAACGTCTCTTGACGACCCAATAAATATTAGGTATGTTTAAGGGAAATCATCATTTTATATATTGACTATGAAAATCATTCATCTCGTCCGTCTTTGCCGACCACATCAATATATAAAAAATTTTTTTGTTTTTGCTGGTCCAATTTTCTACGATGTACGTGAATACGATCTTCTTTTAAAAGATTTTCTCGCGTTCATTGCATTTTCTGCGATCTCGAGCGCAGTGTACATTATTAACGACATGATTGATGTGGATGCCGACAGGTTGCATCCCAAAAAATGCAAGCGTCCGATTGCCAGTGGTGAAATTTCTACCAGATCAGCTGTAATTCTGGCCATTCTTCTCATTACCAGTGCATTCGCACTAGGAGTGAGCATTAGCCTTTGGGCCTTTGTGTTCCTTGCACTCTACATGGTTATTAATCTCGGCTATTCCATCCGCTGGAAGCACATTCCAGTCATAGATGTTTTCCTGATTTCTTCTGGCTTTATGCTACGTATTCTAATCGGCACGGTAGGCCTGGGCATCCAGCCTACCTCATGGATCCTGCTCTGTGGCTTCATGCTGACCCTGTTCTTAGGCTTTGCAAAACGACGTGCTGAATTGCTTGCTCTAGAAAACAATAATGACATCAACCCCGCCTCCATCCGCCGGGTGCTTGATGATTATTCCCCAGAAATGATTGAGCAGCTTACTGCCATCAGCGCAGCATGCACCATCATCTGCTATAGCCTTTATACCGTTTCACCTGAAACCGTAGCACGGCACCACACAACCAACCTGATCTATACGGTTCCCTTCGTCGTTTACGGGATTTTCCGCTACCTTTTCCTTCTGCATCGCGGCACGGGTGGCAATGACACAGCCCGTGATATGCTGCAGGACCCTCATTTACTTGTCACTGGTCTGCTTTGGTTTGTCGTTATCATCGGATTGATCTCATGGCCGATGTAAGCGGTAAACATTCTTCCATATTATATTAAAAATTATCTTTATATTTTTCTCCAAAACATTTTTATATTCATAATGCTTGCCGTGATTAATACACTCAGCATGAATAGAAATGTGGAAAGTTTCAAATAAGGCATACGGTAAAACAGCTCCAACTTCCCAGCGGACGCATCAGCAGGAAGATCAACAGAGAGCATAAAGCCTGCAAACGCCGAGACTGGCACAGTCGCACCATTAAATGTTGCTTCGTAGCCGGGCCAATATGTACGTGCGAAAATCAATTTGTGCGCATTCTTGCTCCGCAACGATAGGGTCATAGCTTCATGCGTACCCGTGGCCACTGATTGTTCAGCAACCGAGATGCCCTGCAATGGCCATGAAAGCGAGCCAGGCAGCATTTCGTTTGGTAATGGATGCGAGAAAACCGTAGCATACTGCCGATTTTCGGTTTTCTGCCACTCTGCGTTTTTTTCCCGGTCGAATGTATCCGCCTGCTCTCCATTAAAGGCTATGACGTTTTTAACACGCATCAGATCAAAAAAGGACAAACCTGTTACAGGCTCAATCTCCAGCCCTCTGATGCCTGCTTCCATGGAAGTGGTACCATGAACAGAAGCCTTATGCTCTCCACGCGAGAAAAATCTTCTGGAAAGCCCTGACGGCTGCATGGGCGAATACCCATTGATACTCGGATCATTACGAGCAAATCCAACATTGCCAAGACCAATATCTTTTATATATTGGTCACTATTTTTGTACCATTTCTTATTAAAAATATTATCAACAAGATACATATTATAATAGGGATCTACCGAATTAAGATTTATTTCGGCAGAAATCCGCGGGAATATCTGCCAGTCCGGCATAGCTCCATTATGAAAGCCACCTACTCCGCGCGAGAATATCGTAAATAAAACCGTTATGATTATCCATTGCACGGCACTCATATTTTTCTGAGCAATCCGAAGTCCAAAATACCAGCACAAAATGAAAGATATACCAATGTATATGCATTTATTTGGGAATTGTACGCAACTGATCATATCCAGAATGAAGAGTGTGCCGGCAAAACAAAATGATTTATATTTTGGAGTATGGATTTTTTTGTACTGATCAAAAAAATACAGAACAGTGAGAACAAGAAAAATCTGAAAAAACGCCATATATCTGAACGGTAAACGCAACGGCCCCAAATGTTCAGGCCCTTGTGTCAGAACAAGAAAAACAAACATACAAACTATAATAGATACAACCTTAGTTGGAACACTTCGAACTGCTTTCCAGTCAATAAAGAAGAGTGCCGGCAAGATAAACCATGCCACATAAAAATGTGATGCCTTGATATGCCGATATGACATCATCACCATATGGGACGGGTGAACGGGATTGGAGAAAAATAAAAGATCGCCCAGTTGGGGAATAAGAGACCCAGCACTAAATAAGCTTGTTACATTGCGATCCGATACAGCAAGCATAGCCACAGACGGCAAAAAGGATATGAGAGCAGACATGCCCCCAAGGCCGACTGCAAAAAGAGGCAGACAGGATTGAATATTTTTATATTTAAATATTTCCAGAAATGAATAGATCAGACCAAATGTAGTAAACGCAACAATGGTCTGTGGAAATCCTATGGTAATCATCAGATATATAGATATGATCGCCGCCAGAAAATACCATTTGGACTGGTTAGCCTTTAATGTGAACGCTATGGCCCACACCATAAAAGATATGGAAGTAAACTGAGGGAACCAGCTGGAAGCATACCAGTAATATATAAAATTGTTAGTAACAGCAGTAGCCGCGGCAACGTATGAGAACTTATCTGATATTCCCAATGTCTTTGCCAAAAAGAACATACCTGATGACAATATGCCATAATGAAAGACGGCTATAAAATCAGCGCCATATTGAATGGATTTAATAAATGGCAATATGGAATACAAAGCCAGTTCAATCGGATTTAATATACCGTACTGAAACTCACCTATAAGATTCCCGCCAAACCATGTGTGCGTTGTTATAAAAGGTACCAAATGCGCATGCAGAATGGTACTGCCAATCGCATAAAACGTTGGCATATACTGCACCTGCATGTCATCACGGCAATAGGCATCGCTGTGAATCACAATAGGGATTATTGATAAAAATATACCCATCAGAAAACTGATAAAAATATTTTTATAGTTTTTGTTTTCCAAGTTCACTTGATGCCCTATACATGAAGAGTGAACTTTATATCGTTCCCAGACAAAACGTTCAATAGCGACACGCCACCCATTTTACTCTGAATTGTTTGACAATTTCTGGTGGAGTGGGCCAGCCAGCCATACACGCTGGCACTCTACGGCAAAGCTTGAGGGGCACAAAGAACCAACCCTGCGCCATCCCTCATCGTTGTCATTGTTCATAGACCAATGATATTCCTCACCACATGATCCAGCACCGCGCGTACACTTTTCGGCTTTGTTCTAACACCTGCCAGCACAAGGTGCTGAGCTTGATCGCAGGGATATGCTGTGCAGGGTATGGTCATATCGGCCAAAACGCCGGGAGGATTGCTTGAGACAGGACATCAAATCCTGGAACTGCCTGCCTGCTGTAGGGCATCAGCATGTTCTTGATATACCGGCACGCACTGCTCACCTGCCTTTACCGCCGGGTGCGGAAACCTGTATTCCGTTTGGTAACGGCCGCAGTTATGGTGATGTCTGCCTGAACCCGGATGCGGCCGTAATCCGCACCCGCGCGCTGGACCATATGATTGCCTTCGATCGGGAGCATGGCCGCATTACCTGCGAGGGCGGGGTACTCCTTGCGGATATTCTTGAACTGGTTACCCCTCAGGGCTGGTTCCCCCCCGTAACCCCTGGCACGCGCTTTGTAACGGTGGGCGGCTGCGTTGCAAACGATGTGCATGGCAAGAACCACCATGATACCGGGAGCTTCGGCAATCATGTTCGCTCGTTTGAACTCCTGCGTTCCGATGGGCAGCGCCTGACCTGTTCGGCGGCACAGAATGCGGATTGGTTCGCCGCTACAATTGGGGGGCTGGGCCTGACTGGTCTGATCACGCAGGTTACTTTTGACCTGCTCCCTGTTGCCAACCCGTTCATGGTGACGCAGGCTTACCGATTTTCGACACTGGATGAGTTCTGGCAGCTCAATGCGCGCGCTGAGCGTGAATGGTCCTATACCGTCGCCTGGATAGACTGTACCCGCCAGAGCGGGCGGGGTATCCTGTTTGCGGGGCAGCATGCGCCGCCGCAGGCTGAATTGCCCGTATGGAAAAGCCGCCACCGCACTGTGCCGGTGGACCTGCCGTTCTCATGTATCAACAGCCTCTCGCTCAAAGCGTTTAATGAGGTCTATTACCGGCAGAAACTACCCCGTGACCGGCACTTGGCACACTATGCGCCTTATTTTTACCCTCTGGACGCAATAGAAAACTGGAACCGTATCTACGGCACCAAGGGGTTTTACCAGTATCAGTGTGTTCTGCCACCACACGTCTCAGCCGATGGGGTCGCGGAGCTCATGCGCCAGATTGCACGTTCTGGCATGGGGTCATTTCTGGCAGTGCTCAAAACTTTCGGTACCCGCCCCGCCATGGGCATCCTTTCCTTCCCGCGTCCCGGAGCCACGCTGGCGCTGGACTTCCCCAATATGGGTGAGAAGACCTTGCAACTGCTGAACCACCTGGACAGCATTGTTGCATCAGCCGGGGGGGCCTTGTATCCAGCCAAAGACGCCCGCATGTCGGGAGCCATGTTCCGCCGTGGCTTCCCTCAATGGGAAAAAATGCTGCCTTTTATTGACCCTCGATTTTCCTCGGGGTTCTGGCGCCGTGTAAATGAACCTGAGGGATAACCCTGAATGAGCAATATCGTTATATTCGGCGCCACATCGGCTATTGCAACGGCATGCGCACGGGAGTGGATTGCAGCAGGCCATAATCTTTTTCTGGTTGGTCGCAGTGCGGACAAACTGGAGATCATGCGCACCGACCTGCTGGCCCGGAGCACACAGAGGCAGACAGTCGCCACGGCCACGGCCGACCTTAATGATTTTTCTACGCATGAGGCGCTATACGCTCAGGCAGCTCAGGCCCTTGGCGCGCCGGATATTGTGCTGGTCGCACACGGGTCCCTCCCTGACCAGAAAGCCTGCGAAGCTTCGGTTGAGCTGACAATGCAGGAAATCCGGACAAATGCGCTCAGCGTTATCTCGCTCACCACGCTGGCAGCCAACCTGTTTGAACCCCGGCGTGAAGGAACAATCGCTGTCATTGGCTCCGTAGCGGGTGATCGCGGGCGGCAGAGCAATTATGTCTATGGGGCAGCCAAAGGCATGGTGGATATTTTTCTGCAAGGGCTGCGCAATCGTATGGCCAAGGCTTCCGTTACGGTGCTGACCATCAAACCTGGTTTTGTTGATACCCCGATGACAGCACATATCCCCACAAAAGGGGCTTTGTGGGCGACACCGGGCCAGATTGGTCAGGGAATTATCCAGGCCGTTAAACGGAAACGGAATGTTGTCTATCTGCCGTGGTTCTGGCGGATTATCATGCTGATCATTCGGTCCATTCCCGAAGCAATCTTCAAAAAGCTTTCCCTGTGACACGTAAGCTGGCTCTGTTTGATTTTGACGGCACACTCACGCGGCATGACTCTCTTATTCCTTTCCTTCGCGCCGTCAGAGGCTATTGGGGTTTAGGCTGTGGCATGACGAAAAGCCTGCCATGGTTGGCGGGCTACGCCTTGAAGTGCACCCCGAATGATACAGCCAAACAACGCCTGCTACGTTATACGCTGGGCGGCCTTCCCCTTGACGACCTGCGGGCCGCAGGGCGCGCGTTTGCACAAAACAACATTCCCACCATGCTTCGGGCAGATATGATGGCACGGCTGCATGCACATCAGGCGCGGGGGGAGGACTGTATCCTGCTCAGCGCGTCTCTCGACCTCTATCTTGTGCCCTGGGCCCGTGCGGCAGGATTTCATGATGTGCTTTGCTCTTCTTTAGAAGGAGACCAAAAGCATCGGGCAACCGGGCAGTTAAAGGGAAATAACTGTTATGGCATTGAAAAAGTACGGCGCATAAAGGAATATATTTCAAATTCAGGCCACCACTACCAATCCATTACAGCTGGAGGGATCGAAGAACCGTTGATTGATGTGCTTGGCGGGTAATTTCTGGCTTTT
>NZ_JOPD01000041.1:0-24735 GCF_002153575.1 Acetobacter sp. DsW_54 | reverse complement strand
GGGGTCACCCAGATGGGCATCGTCGGGCAGGAACAGTTCGTCGATCAGTAAGGGAGCATAAAACTCCAGATAAAAACGGGCGTGCCATAAGGCAGGCCCGTTTTTTTTATGTCTGGTGCAGGCGATCATTCACCAGAAATCATAAAAATAACATCCGGACAAAAATGTTTGTCGCGTATGATGCAGCCAAGGGAACTCAGGCATCTGTTGGGCGTATGGCACGAACAGGGCTGCATTGCGTAACAAGGAGCAAAACATTATGCGCCGGATGGGGGGAGTGCTGGTGGCGGCTACGTTGCTGTTGGGGCATGCAGGGTACGCACAGGCCCACCAGCGCACTGTTCATTTTCGCACACAGGGGGAAGAGGCCACTGTTGCTGGCACGGTCGAGGGGGAAGAGGTCGTGCAGTACAAGGTGCCTGCAAAAGTCGGGCAGTTCCTGCTGGTTGGGGGGCATGCGAAAAGCGCGCGTGTCAGCTTTTGGGTGCGCGACCCCGGTGGGGCGGAGGTTTATAACAGCAAGGTCCAGAATGCCGCGTATATTGGCAGGCCCGAGCAGGATGGAACGTATGTTGTAGGAGTGTTCCTGCGCAAGGCCGATGCTGCGCGCGGGCAGGCTGCGTTTTTTCGGCTGCGGTTTTCACGCAGGCTTCTGCCAGAAGGGTAAGAGCCGGGCGGGGTGATGTGCGCGGGGGCGCAGGCACATACCTGTCTGGTGCAGGGCAACCGTGCTGCCCGTTGTGATATGGCGGACAAGGTGGTTGGAGTATGTTACAGCGCACGCGGCAATGCCCGCTGCTTATGCGCGCGGCGTAACTGAAGAAGAGACTCCATGAGAAAGCCCGAAACAATAGCCAAGTCCCTTATCACGCGGTTTAATGTGGCCGTGGCCGTTAAAATGACCATGCTGTTTGGCAGTATCTGGTGCGTTTATGCCTTTTTTGTCTTTTCTCTGGTTCCGGTTATTGTGCCGCAATGGCAGAACACGCTGCTTTACATAAGCAACTGCATTCAGCTGGTGGCATTGCCCGCGCTTATGGTGGGGAGTGCGGTACTCAGCCAGGGGGCGGACCAGCGTGCATCGGAAGATCATGCGGCCTTGCTGGAAATCCTGTCCGATGTGCGTGAAGAACTAGCAGACCTGAAGGATAAGACCGCCGGGATCGCGCGGGATACAACCGAAGCCCTGCAACGCCCTGCGGTTACCGATGTCTCCATTTCCGACCAGACCATTGTGCTGGGGGATAAATCGGACGGGGATGAAAACTAAAACCATTTCGTGCGCTATACACCTGCATGCGTGGCTATGAGCATGATGGGGAGGTGTGCGCTGGATAAAGGTTACAAAGGGGGCCAGACCTTGCGGGTGGTATGGGCCTGCTATGGGGTATCTGCCGTGTTTGTGGGGGCTGCGGGGTCTTCTGCCATGGCGGCGGAAACCGTGCAGACTGAAGCAGTGCAGGCAGGCAAGACGCAGGTTGTTACGGTGCATGCCAGTCTTGCGCACCTGCCCGCGGGCGGTGGGCTGATCCGCCCCCAGTCCGAGCCTCAGGCCCAGAGTGTGGTGAATGCCGAATATATTGCCCGTCAGGCTCCCTCTGCTACAGCGTTTGACCTTGTGGCCCAGTTGCCGGGGGCTACGGTAAGTGGGTCAGACCCGTTCGGTTTTTCCCCCCAGAGCAATATTTCTGTCAGGGGGATGAACGGGGATGCCATAGGCTATGTGCTTGAAGGCATGCCCCTGAATGACATTGCCTATTACACAGGCTACCCGAGCCAGTTTGCCGATAACGAGAATTACGAAACCATAAGCCTGCAACAAGGTGCGCCAGACCTGACCAGCCCGGTGCTGAATGCGGCTGGCGGCTTGATGACGCTGCGGTTTAAAACCCCGGCGGACAAAGCCGGAGGGGTGTTTGATACGTCTTATGGTTCGTACAATACCAACCGCCAGTTCCTGCGCCTTGAAAGTGGTGAAATAGGCCATACCGGCCTGCGGGGGTTTGTCTCCTACTCCCACGGGGCAACAGATAACTGGCGTGGCCCGGGGCGGGATGAGCGCCAGCATGTGGACTTCAAGCTGCTTAAAACATGGGGGCGGCAGAGTAGTGTTGCCCTGCTTGGGTCCTGGAATCAGGCGATAGACAGCTATTACCCACAGGTTACAAAAGACGCTTGGCTGACCGATGGCATACATGGGGGCAATAATCTTGCCGCCCATTATAATGCGGACAATGCAGTAGGGGGGACGGATTACTGGCGTCTGGCCCGCCAGCCCGAGCGTACACTTTACATGGCCGCCCCCGTTAGCCTTGGTCTGGGCAATGGGCTGGAACTAAAGGTAACACCCTATGCGCAGGGGGCCTACGGTAATGCGCCGGGGGGCATGCAACTGCCGAGCACAGGCCTGTTTAATGGCACGGACGCCGTGCAGCTTGCCCCTGCTCTGGCAAACAGCCTCGATGGGGCCATACCCGTGCGGGCGGATTATACGCAGCGGAGTTACCGCTCAGGCTTTACCACAACACTGGACTGGAAACGTGGCCCCAATGACCTGACCATAGGCTACTGGTACGATTACGGGGACGATGCGCAAAAGCAGACCTTTGCCATACTGGATGCCTCGGGGGCAGCCGGGTCCATATGGGGGGGCAATCCCTTGCGCACGGCCGGGGGGCAGGCGTTGTGGGGGGCTAACAACCATACCATTGCCCAGACCAACGCCCTTTTTATAGGTGACCGGCTAAGCCTGCTCCATGACCGGCTGTTGCTGAGTGCGGGTTTTAAGGAAGTCATGTTCTCCCGCACCGGCACAAATGCCATGCCGGGTAGCCGCTATAATATTGGCACAAACACGGCCGTACCCTTGCCCCGCCTTGGTGCCAGATTCCAGATAACGCCGCATCATCAGGTCTTATTTAACGCCACCACCAACTTTCGTACCCCGGCGGAAACAGCGCTGTATGATGTCTATGACCCCACAAGTGGTGCGCTGGAGCAAAAAGGCACGGGCAATCTGAAGAATGAATACTCCATTGCAGAGGAACTGGGTTACCGTTACGCGGATGATCTGCTTGTGGGGAGCTTGACCCTGTTCAATTACAACTTCACCAACAGGCAGGTTTCCACTCTTGTCATGCTCAATGGTGCGCCAGTGCAATCCACCATTAATGCGGGCGGCCAAACTACACGGGGCGTGGATGTGGAGGTGGGGCTAAGGCCGTGGCATCATATAAGCCCTTATTTTTCAGGTGAGTATCTGCACTCCACAATTGATAATGACCTGTCTTCGGGCTCGGAAGTTCTGCCAACACGGGGCAAACGTTCGGTGCGTTCCCCCACCTTGCAGGCCGCAGCCGGGCTGACATACGACGACGGGCATTTTTTTGGAGTGATGACGGTCAAATATACCGGGCACCAGTATGCAACCTTTATGAATGACGAGCGCATGCCCTCCCACGTTACGGGCAATCTGGCGCTTGGTTACCGTATGAAGGATGTATCCGTGCTGCATGCGCCGCAGCTGCGCATGAACTTCATCAACATCACCAACCAGCATTATCTGTCTGGTATTGCCGACCCAACCCTTGCTGCGCACGATACGGTGGGGCGGCGGGGGAGTGTGGTTTCTGGCCAGTCGCCTGACTATTACATTGGGGGAGGTTTTGCCGCCCTTTTTACCGCATCCACCGGTTTTTAAGGCATGAGTGCGGGGGAGCAGGCCCAGTTTGGGGTAAACGGCGTGCAGCAGCGGCGCGACTGGCCCTGCCTGACACTGGATGAAAGCCGGTCAGTCCTGCGTTTTTTCCACAATATGCCGCCTGCCCAGAGTGTGGCGTGGCATAGCATGCGCCCTTTTTCCGCTCTGGGGCGTGTGCGGCTGGAGGGGCAGGGGGAATGCCTGCTTAAACGCCACCACGTAACCCTGCGCTCTGTAACGTGGCTGGAGGAAGAACACGCTTTTATAAACCATCTGGCAGGGCAGGGGGCTGCTGTCTGCCCGCCGCTGGTTCTGCCCGATGGCCATACGGCCCTAACGGTTGGGGACTGGACATACGAGGCTTTTTTGCCCGCCCGTGGGGTGGATGTTTATCAGAGTGTCATGTCCTGGCAGCCGTATTTTTCGGTCAGGCAGGCTTATGGTGCTGGTGTTGCGCTGGGCAGGCTGCATCTGGCGGCAGCCGGGTTCAAAACCCCTGCGCGTGGAGGGGCAGAGGTGGTGCCTCTGCTCTCGGGGTTGCGGGTTGTTGGCCAGCCAGAGCTGGTGCCTGCCTTGCAGCATTGGGTGGCCCGGCAGCCCCGGTTGCGATCCGCTCTGGCACACCGCAACTGGGTAGGGGACGTGGAGGCCATGCTGCGGCCTTTCCACCAGCGTTTGCAGCCCTTGTTGCCCCATATTGTTCCCGCATGGGGGCATGGGGACTGGCACGGCTCCAACCTGTTCTGGAATGGGGATGATGTGAGCTGTGTGCTCGACTTCGGCATGGCGGACCGGACCTGCGCATCGTTCGACCTGGCCGTGGCGCTGGAGCGGGCTGTGGTGGACTGGCTGGCCTTACCTGCCGCCGGTGTTGTTGCATGGGAGCAGGTGGCAGCTCTGCTGGAAGGGTACCAGTCCGTTCGTCCGCTGAGTGCTGGGGAATGTGCACAGGTTGTGGCGTTTCTGCCCCTTGTGCATGTGGAGTTTGCCTTGTCCGAAGTCGGCTATTTTGCCGGGCTGGTGCATGATCAGGCTTCGGCCGAGGTCGCCTATACGGATTATCTGCTCGGGCATGGGCGCTGGTTTGCCTGTGGGGAAGGCAAGGAGCTTCTGGCTAGCCTGCCTGCCCTGCTGCGCCAGACCGCAAGCCAGCAGGGGGCGGAATGACCACGCTGGAATGGGCCGCTGCCTTGGCCAGTGCCCTTGGGGTCTGGCTAACAGGGCAGCGTATGGTGGTGTGCTGGCCTGTGCTGGTGGTGGCATCGGCCCTGTATGGCGTGGTGTTTGTGCGTGCCGCTTTGTACGCGGATGCCGCCTTGCAGGGCGTGTTTGTTGGGTTGTCCCTTTACGGCTGGGCGCAATGGTTGCGCGGTGCCCGTGCGGAAGGGCAGGTGCGTGTGCTCCGCTCCCCCACAGCCCGGCGTTTATGGGGGCATGTGGGGGGCACGGGCCTTGCCGGTCTGGGCCTTGCACTGGTTTTGCGGCACTGGACGGATGACCCAACCCCCATGGGGGATGCCCTGCTGAGTGCTTACAGTATTCTGGCGCAGTTCTGGGGTGCGCGTCGTTACAGGTTAAGCTGGGTGATATGGATAGTGGTGGATGTCTTCTACACCGTGCTGTTTGTAGAGCGCGGCCTGTGGGTTACGGCAGCCCTGTACGCAGGGTTTGTGGTGCTGGCGTTGCGGGGCTGGCAAAAATGGGGGCAGGTCCAATAAGGCATGCCTTCCCATACTGGCCCGCCTGACCCGCGGGTGTATGGGAAGGGCCAGCCAAACCGCGGGTCAGGAAAAAATAATGGTGCGATGCCCGTTGAGCATCACCCTGTGTTCCGTATGCAGTTTGACTGCGCGCGCAAGCACCTGCGATTCCACTCCTCGGCCTGTGGCAATATAATCGTTGGGGGAGAGGTTATGGCTCACCCGTGCGGTTTCCTGCTCAATAATCGGGCCTTCATCCAGATCAGCGGTCACATAATGCGCGGTCGCGCCGATCAGTTTGACGCCGCGTGCATAAGCCTGATGGTACGGGCGTGCCCCTTTGAAGGAGGGCAGGAAAGAATGGTGGATGTTGATGATCCGCCCGCTTAACTGCGCGCTCAGAGTGTCCGAGAGCACCTGCATATAACGGGCAAGAACAATCAGGTCCGCCTGTGTGGTGTGTACAAGCTCCAGCAGTCTGGCTTCCTGCTCCGCCTTGTTCTGCGGGGTTACCGGCCAGTAGTAATAGGGAATACCCGCCTGTTGGGCCGTGGCCTCACTGTCCGGGTGGTTGGAGACAATGGCGACAATCCGGGCCTGCAACCACCCGACACGGACCTGATACAGCAGGTTGAGCAAAGCGTGGTCAAAGCGGGAGACCATAATAATCATGCGTGGCAGCACGGCTGCATCATGCAGGCGCATGTTCATGCCGAACTGCTCTGCCACAGGGGCCAGACAGGTTTTTATGTCCGCCATGTCATTGGGGGCGGGGGTGGAAAAAGCCAGCCGCATGAACAACTGGCCCGTACTGCGGTCACTGAACTGGTGGGTCTCGGTAATGTCTGCCCCCTGGCGTGCCAGCGCCGAGGTTACGCCTGCAACAATGCCAGCCTTGTCCGGGCAGGAAAAAGTAAGAATGAACTGCATAAGGCTCTGTCTGCTCCTCGGGCCTGAAAGGAATCGCGCCGTAGTGTGCCAGCCGTTCCCGTATCTGTGCAATCGGGGGTGTGGGGGCGGGAGCATGGTTTGGGCGTGTGGAGGTGGGCAAGTCAGGCTGTGGATGAATTGCAACACTCCGACTCGTTGTTGGAGTAAGAGGTCAAGAGGGTTTGGTGTCATAAAAGCTTAAAAAAGCTACAAACCGCAGTAAACAGACATTTTTTATACTATTCAGGTCCAGAGGCGGGTAAGTTTATCCACAAAGCAGGGGGACGGATTGCGGGAAAACCCTGTGGATAGTTTTGTGGAAGGCAGGAGCGTGCATATGTTTCATCGTCTTTCTGCATTTGTTCCTTATTTTGCCAGTTTGTGGGCTGTCTGGTGGGGCATGGGTTCGCATTTTATAAAAACCATGCCAGTTAGGCGGCGTTCAGGGTTAGTCCTGCCTGCCTTGGTGTGGGGTGTTCCCCGTCCTGCCCGTAACCCGCTGGAGCAGATTTTTTTGTTATGCGTCTGACTTTGTACACCGACTATGCACTACGCACCTTGCTTTACTTGGCCGTACACACGGACAGGCGTGTTTCCATACGCGAGGTGGCCCAGACTTATGGCATTTCTGAAAATCATCTGGTCAAGATTATTCACCATCTGGGGCGTGGCGGGTTTGTGCACACACAAAGAGGGCGCGGCGGAGGGTTAACGCTGGGTCGTCCTGCCGAGGAAATCTGTGTGGGGGACGTGGTGCGCCATACGGAAGAGGATATGGCACTGGTCGGCTGCATGGCCCGTAATGGGGAGGACGGCGCTCCCTGCCTGCTTGCCGGGGGGTGCAGCCTGCGCGGGGTTCTGGGGCAGGCGCTGGGTGCGTTTATGGGGGTTCTGGACAAGGCCACACTGGCGGACCTGCTCCACCCGTATGAGCGGCGCACACTGCTGCAGGCGGCAAGCCCTCCGCCACAGCCCTGACCCTGCCACCGGGCAAAGCGGGCTGCACCTTGCAGGCGTCATGCATTTGTGTGTGTGCCAGAGCGGGTTACGGTGTTGGTTCTACCAGCATGCTGGCATAGGCTGCTGGCGGTGTTCTGGCAGGAATGGAAACAGATCAATGTCGCAGAAATTCAAGATTGCACTGGTAACCGGGGCAACCGCCGGGTTTGGGCATGCCATAGCCTTGCGCCTTGTGCATGAAGGATACCGGGTTATTGCCACCGGCCGCAGGCAGGAACGGCTGGAGGCTCTTGCGGGGCAGGTGGAGGCCGGCCGTATTCTGCCGCTACGGCTGGATATGACCGACCTTTCCGCCATACGCGCCCTGCCACAGAGCCTGCCGCAGGAGTGGCAGGCGGTTGATGTGCTGGTGAATAATGCAGGGCTGGCGCTCGGGCTGGAAAAAGCATGGCAGACCAATCCGCAGGATTGGGAGACAATGATAGCAACCAACGTAACCGGGCTTGTGGAAATCACCCGCGCCCTGCTGCCCGGCATGGTTGCGCGCAATAGTGGGCATGTTGTGTCTTTGGGGAGCACGGCTGGCACTTACCCTTACCCCGGTGCCAATGTGTATGGGGCGACCAAGGCTTTTGTGGACCAGTTCATGCGGAACCTGCGTAGCGACCTGCTGGGCAGGCAGGTGCGGGCAACCACCATTGCGCCGGGCCTGTGCGGGGGGAGTGAGTTCAGTCAGGTCCGGCTGGGGGATCAGGGCAAGGCCGATGCCGTGTATGCGGGCACTGCCCCGCTGCTACCGCAGGATATAGCCGAGACCGTGGCCTGGGTGCTTGGCCTGCCCGCCCATGTGAACATCAACCATGTGGAAATGATGCCAACCTGCCAGGCCTCTGCCGGTCTGGCAGTGGACCGCAGCATGCTGGGTTCATAGAGCGCTGGCTGGGTGCCGGGTTGCCGCACCAGACAGGGAGTTCAGGCCCGTGTTGTGGCCCTGCACCTGTCTGGCGCGGCAGGAGTAAGCTCCCCCCGGCATAACGGATCAGTGTGTTCCGTATAGTAGGGGGAGGCGCAGTAAAGCCGCGTTATGCGGGCACTTTACAGGCGATACACAGCTTGTTGCCATCCGGGTCGCGCAGGTAGGCAAGGTAGAGCGGGCCAACCGGGGTCTGGCGCACGCCGGGTGGGTTTTCAATGGTTTTGCCACCGTTTTCCACGCCTGCCTTGTGCCATGCGTCTGCCATGGCCGGAGTATCCGCCTGAAAGCTGATGGTGCCGCCATTAGCCGCTGTGGCGGCTTTGCCATCCAGCGGCGGGGTGACAATAAACCGGGCACCATGCTTGCCATAGGTAATACGGCCCGTGGCGCTGATTTCTGACGGAGGAATGTTCAGGGCAGCAAAAACGGCATCGTAGAATTTTTTTGAGCGGGCAATATCGTTAGTGCCCACCATGATGTGCGTGAACATGGTCTGTCTGTTCTCCAGCGGTTGGAACGCAGGGAGGATGACCTGCCACGCCACGCACGGCAAGCCCTGTTCAGCTTATGTCGGCAATGCGTGCAAACCGTTGCTGCCGCCGGATGAACAGTTTTTCCGAAATGCGGAACGCCACGGTCTGCAACCAGCTATGGGGGGGCAGACCAATAATCTTGAACACCATGGTGGTAACGCGGCGCAGGTGCTGGGGGCGGTAGTTGCGCATGGCACGCACCATATAGGCCGCAATGCAGCGTGTATGGTCGTAAGGTTGGTCTGCTGGCACATTGGTTGTGTAGTAGGCGGAGGCCAGTTCGTCGTCCTCGGTTTCCGTCACGCGGCCCAGCGCGATGCGGATACGCTGCCAAAGACCAATATTTTCGCGCTGCAGGTAGCGGTGCATGTGGTCATAAAACAGTTTGAAATGCCGGAACTCATCAGCAGCAATCTGCTTGCACAGGGCCTTAAGCACGGGTTCTTCCGTGGTGTCGGCCAGCGCGGAATAAAAAGAGGATGTGCCGGTTTCCACCATACACCGTGCGATTAGCTCCCCTGTGCGGGAGCCGCGTACCGAGTGGTCCACATCCAGTGGAATCTTGTAAAAATCGCGGTAACGCTGGAATGCCGCCTGATAGTCCCACTCCGGGTCGGCCAGCATGGCCCAGCGGCCCAGCGCATCCCCATGCTGGATTTCTTCTTCCGCCCAGTGGTCGGCCGCCGTGCAGAAATCCGGGTCATTGTGGAAGACGTTGTTGAGGTACTGCGCGTAGTCCACGCTGTTGCGCTCCACAACAGCGGCCGCCTTAATGGCGGGGATCAGCTCCGGGTCAACCTTGGAGGGATCAAACCGATCCCATGGCAGTTGATCAATCTGCCAGTGCTTCATGTACCGGACCTCCTGTTACGCCAAATCCACCGCCACGCCTGCATGGTCCGCCCTGTTGGAACAGGGGGGTAGCAGAAGAGGCTGGCGGGTTTTTTAAACCATATGGCGCGTTGGCAAAGTAGTGCGCGACAAAAAAGTACATCTGTACCCAAAGTGCCGCATATCTTGCCCGGGTCTGGCCCTGGCGCAAGGTCGGCGGCGCAAGGGTCTATCTATGGCACGGGGAGCCCGTGTACTGGAACAGGGAAAAACACGCCATGGCAGATACGGCCAGCTGCGCACCCTTACACCCAAGGGTAACGGTGCTGCCCGACTGGCCATAGCCCCCTCCCGGCATTGGGGTGGCGCTGGGGGGTGTTCAGGCGTTTTCGTGGCTGGTTGCGGGGAGTGTGTCCTCAAACGGGGGTAAGGCGCGTGGGCGGCGTTTGTCGTCCAGTGCGACAAAAATAAACTCCCCTTCCGTCACCTTGGACGTAATATGGGTGTGGCGCGCCCTGCGCCATGTTTCCACATGAATGGTCAGGGACGTGCGACCCGCGCGGATGATTTTGGTGTAGATGCTCACCTCATCCCCCACCACAACGGGTTCAAGAAACACAAGGCTGTTGATCGCAACGGTCACGCACCGCCCATTGGCCCGGAAGGCAGCGGTTGTGCCAGCGGCAAGATCCATCTGCGAGACAATCCACCCGCCAAACACGTCCCCTGCAGGGTTGGTGTCTGTTGGCATGGCCACAACGCGGATTGTGGGCACACCTGGCGGCAGATCGGAGCTGGATGAACGTGGCATCGCAAGTATGTCCTTAACTCTTTGGGTCGTCTGGAGTGGCAGAGGCCAGTTTGTAAGATAAGCAGAATTGCACCAAGGATGCCTCCTCAGTTTTGTGTGATCTGCATGTCATGCCCACGCATCAGCCGCGAATAATTCGGGGGGTGCAGGCAGCATGCCTAGTTGCGGATGAGGACATAATGCACCGTGACATCGAAGTTGATATACTGATCTTTCATGTCCGGTGGTACCGGAGGGAGTTGCGCGCCTTGGAACATGCCAACGGTGGAGGCATCCAGTGCCGGGGTTGAAGACCCGCTCATAAAGACTTTGAACACATGGCCCGACCGGTCGAGAATAACATGGACAGACGTGCTGCCCTCTTCCCCCCGTTCAGCGGCTTCGGGTGGGTAAAACAGATGGCGCTGGATCCATGCGTCAATTTCCTGACCGTAGTCGCTGCTTACGCCATGCACGCTTGTGCGCGAGGCGTAATGGGCATTCAGCTGCCCATTTTCCACCATTGGCCCAATGGACATGTCCAGCGGGGCGTTTGACCCGCCAGGGCGGCCCCGGCGGTTGGGCCGGCGCGGGGCTGGTGCCTCGTTAAACGAATAATCCATCGGGTGCTGGAGCAGGGATTTCAGGTTTTGGGGGAGCTGCTGGGGCTGGGGGCGCGGTACAGCGCGGCTGCTCGGCTTTGATGTGGATTTGTGCGGGGTTGGCCGCGCTTTCTGGGGGGTAGGCTGGGGTTTGGGGAAACCATCATCCGACTGTGCAAGGGGGGGCACGTCTGGTGCTGCCTCACTGGCTTCGGGGGGGGATTTCTGGGTATCGGGCTGCTGCTCGGCCGGAGGGGGCGGGGCCGCCTGCGGGGCCGCATTGCCGCCACCAGCTTCGGGCGAATGGGGGCCAACCATGCCGCTGGAGGTTGTGGGCTGGGAAAAAACCATTTCCACCGGGGAAGCCTGATTGGACTGGGGGGAGCCAGTCTTGCCGTGGTGTGTTGCCTGATAAAGGAGTGCGGCCAGTAACAGAAAATGCGCAAGGGCAGAGGCCGTAAACACCGGCCCCAATGTGGGGTCGGCGTATATATCCTTACGGATCAGGGGGGTGGAGGAGCCGCGCACCGGGCTGCCCGGTGGTTTGGGCACGGGCATGAACGGGAACAGCCGCGGCCGTTGCCCTGCACCACCTTCCACTTCGGCCGGAGGGGGGGCAGAAAGGGGGCGTGCAGGTTGCAGGCGGGGTTCCTGCCTGTTGGGCAGGGCGGTATCCGGGCGTGTGGAAGAGCGACGCGTATCGACCATGGACTGCCCGAGTTCTCCCTTGCCCCGCATGAGTATGGTGTGCGTGGGTATAGCCCACTTGCCTGCTATTTTGCCATTGCTCAAGCCCCGGTGCTACAGAGAACTTTGGTCCGGGGCTTGGGCAGGTAACGGGCAGGGTAGAGGACCACTACAGGAATGGTCCGGTGTTGCAAGGCAGCCTGCACTGCCACCACAGGTGAGTTTACCAGATTTTAACGCGCTGCTGCACTGGCAGGTATAGCTTGTCGCCGGGCTGTACGTTCCAGGCATCGTACCATGCGTCAATATTGTGCATGGGCAGGTTTACGCGCGCTTCGGGTGGGGAGTGCGGGTCCGTGACAACAAGCCTGCGGATGGTTTCCTCCCGCAGTTTTTCGCGCCAGACCTGCGCCCAGCCCAGAAATACGCGCTGTTCACCGCTCAGCCCGTCCACTACCGGGGCGGGTTTGCCATTGAGCGATGCGTGGTAGGCATCCAGTGCCAGGGTCAGCCCGCCCAGATCGGCAATGTTTTCGCCCATGGTCAGTTTGCCGTTTACATGCACACCCGGCAGCACCTCAAATGCGTCATATTGCGCACCCAGACGGTCAGCCAGTTTCTGGAAGCGTTCGGCATCGTCTTTTGTCCACCAGTCGCGCAGGCGGCCGTGTTCATCAAACTGACGGCCCTCATCATCGAATGAGTGGGTCATTTCATGGCCGATCACGCCGCCAATGGCGCCGTAGTTTACGGCCGGGTCCGCCTTGATATTGAAGAACGGCGGCTGAAGAATGGCGGCGGGGAAAACCACCTGATCAAACAGCGGGTTGTTGTAGGCGTTAACCGTTTGTGGGGTCATGTCCCATTCGTTGCGGTCCACCGGCTTGTCCAGACGGTCCAGCCAGTAGCGCCATTCAAAGGCCACACCGTTGCGCGCATTGCCGTACACATCGCCTTTTTTAACGGCAAGGCCCGTGTAGTCGCGCCAGCGGTTGGGGTAGCCGACCTGAATTTCAAAGTTTTCCAGCTTGCGGAGTGCGGCCTCCTTGGTGGCTGGACTCATCCAGCTATTGTTCTGCAACCGGACCCTGAAGGCGTTTTTCAGGTCGGTGGTCAGTTTTTGCATGGCCACGCGGTTTTCGGGGGGGAAGTAGCGCTGCACGTAAACCTTGCCCAGCGCCATGCCCATGGCGGCGCTGGTGGCCTGTACGCCCCGCTTCCACCGGGCGGTCAGGGTTGGCTGGCCGGTCAGGGCTTTGGTAAAGACAAACCGGGCCTGCTCAAAGCTGTCTGGCAGGTAGGCTGTGGCGTTTTCTACCAGATGGAAGGCAAGCCACGCCCGCAGGGTGTCCATGTCCGTTGCGGCCAGCACACGGGCCTCGCCTGTAATGGCGGAAGGTTCTCCAACAATCAGGTTCCGCTTGTCCATGTCCTGTGCGGGCAGGCCGGAGGCGCTGAGCCATGCGGCCCAGTCAAACCCCGGTGCCTTGGTCCCCAGTTCGGCTAGGGTCATGGGGTTGTAGGTTTTCTGTGGGTCACGCAGGTCCGCGCGGGGCCAGTGTGCTTCGGCCAGCTTGCTCTCAAAAATCACAATGGCGGCTGCGGCCTTGCCGGGTTCAGGCCAGCCTGCAAGCGTGAGCGCTTTTTCGATATAGCTCTGGTAAGCGGCTTTTTTGGCAGCAAATACGGGCTTGAGGTAATAGTCCCTGTCCGGCAGGCCCAGCCCGGCCTGGTCAAGGGTGAGCGCGTAGCGCGTGGGGTCCTTGGCGTCAGGGTTGATCCCCAGCGAGAAGGGACCAAACTGGAACGACCCCACAGCCGTACCACTCAGGGCCGCAAACCCCGCCATGTCCTTTATGGCGCGGATGGCATCCATATCCTGTGCCAGTGGCTGCGTGCCCAGACGTTCCACTTCCGCTACATCCATGTAGGAGGCGTAGAAAGTGCCCAGTTTTTCTTCCGTGCTGCGGGGGGCGGCCTGCGGGTGGGCGGACAGATCATCCAGAATGCTCTGGACCCGTGTGCGGGAGAGTTCGGCCAGCGCATTGAACGGGCCGTAGCTGGTCATGTCCGCAGGGATTTTAAGGTGGTCCAGATACGTGCCGTTAGCGTAGCGGAAAAAGTTGTTCCCCGGAACAATCGCCAGATCCCGCCCGGCAAGATCCACCCCCCAGGCCCCAAAACTGGCCTGTGTGCTCTGTGGTGTGTCCTGTGGCGCAGCATGGGCCTGCCCGGCCAGACTGCCTGCCCCCATAATGGCGGAAAGCATAAGGGTATGGCGAAAAATGGCACGCAAGGACAGGTCTGGCACAGGGGAACTCCGGTTCTTTATTATAGTTGCTGACACTACGGATTGCTGGCCGTGTTTTTTATGCAAAACACAAGATGAACACCTACCTTAGCCAGCTTGTTCCAGCCTGCCTACCCTCTTGCATGCGGAGGTTTTCTTAAAAAAAACCTTACACACCGGCGCAGGTCTTTTTGATCGGGATTTGCATGAATGTGCAGTCGAACGGTTAAAAATAAGATGGATTTGGGCCAACAGCCTTGCACAGGGGGGGCTGTTTCCGTCATGAGAGAGGCCAGCTTTGCCGGGGGAGCATGGCTTGCGCGGCAACGTGGCAGCGCATGGGTGGGGAAGGAGCGGGTTATTTTCGGGCAGCAAGCATATGGCCTTCCTCTGGCCATACACACCAGCAGGCACAGCCGCGCGTATTGGCAGCGTATGCTGTGCTGTGTCAGCCTGATCCCGCTCGGCCTGTTTGCAGCCCCTTTGGCACAGGCGCAGAATACTCCCGGCCCAGTGGGTGAACCGGCTGCATTGCCTGCCACCCCCGCTGTGCCCGGTAAGGCAGGGCAGGCAAAACCCGCCCATGTGGCCGCCCGTGGCGTAACCCATGTGGATGTGGGGGCGCACCGGTCCGATTTTGCTTTTCCCGCAGCCCAGCATGAGCCGGATGCCACAACGCATCTGAGCGCGGAAATGCTGCGTAACAGGGATGTTACCACCCTGCGTGGGCTGGAGCGTGTGGCCCCGAACCTGACCATGCAGAGCATCAACGGCACGGCCTCGACCAATTTTTACCTGCGCGGTGCCGGGTTTAATGATTTTACGCAGAACAACATGCCCCCCGTTCTGACGTATATGGATGATGTGGCCTACGCGTACCCCGCCATGAGCAACGGGTTGCTGTTTGATATGGCCGATGCAGCCGTGGACCCGGGGCCGGTGGGTACAAAACATGGCCAGTCCACCACAGGGGGGGAGGTGCGCCTGCGCACCAACGACCCCACCACCACATGGCATTATGGCGGGATGGAGGACATAGCCTCCTACGCTCGGAGCCGGAGCGAGGCTTATGTGTCCGGCCCGCTGGCCAAGGGCTGGAGTTTTCGGCTGGCCGGGCAGACGCGCCAAGGTGGGGGGTGGCAGTACAACCCGACCAACGGTGCACATCTGGGGGATGCGGACCTGTGGGCCTTGCGTGGCAAACTGCGCTGGCAGCCCAATGAGCGCACGACCATCCAGCTCGGGGGCCACTTTGTGCAGGATAACAGCCAGGTGGTTACGGCGGTTCCCGTGCACAGGCTTATCGGGTCACAGCCTTTGCCGGGTTTTGGGCTGGGGCGGCGGGCGGAGTGGTCCATGCGGCCAGAGTTTGCAAGCCTTGTTGGGCGCGGTGCGGGGCTTAAACCCAGCGAGCATAACCAGTACTGGGGGGCAGACCTGCGGCTGATCCATGATTTTGGTCCCGCTACCTTTACGGCCATCAGCGCGTTTGAAACCGAGCGACAGGGCGAATACACGGATCAGGATGGCACGGCGCTTTCTCAGGCAGATACGTACCGCACCATAGATGCCAACGTGTTCACGCAGGAAGCCCGGCTGAACGGGGTTGCCCTGCATGGCCGCCTGAGCTGGGTTGTGGGGGCATATTACCAGCGTAGCCGCATGAACCAGCGGTTTTTCTTTGACTATACGGATTACTCTGCCCGCAAATACATGATGGCCACAACCTTTGGCATGAATCAGGAGAGCGTTTCCGAGTTCGGGAATGTCAGTTACCGCCTGCCGCATAATGTGACCATCTGGGCCGGGCTTTTGCATGAGCTGGATGACCGGGGCATTACCAGCCTGAAGTCCCAGATATTCGGCGGGGCAACCCGGAGTTTTGACCCCGAGAACACCGCCGCCAACCAGTTTGCCGGGCAGGTTGGGGTTTCGTGGCAGTTTGTACCGCAGGCTTTGCTGTATTACAAAATGAGCAAGGGCTTTAAACCCGGTGGGTTTAGCGCCAACAATACGCAGGTGCAGGCCCAGTTGGACCCGTTTAAGCCGGAAACGGTTCTCACCTACGAACTCGGCCTTAAATCGGACCCCATACCGGGGCGTCTGCGCCTGAATGGTGCTGCGTTTTACAACGACTTTCATAACCAGCAGGTCATAGGCACTGTGCTGATCCCCAATTTTGGCCCGTTGAGTGAAATTACCAACGCCCCCAAATCCGAAAGCTGGGGGTTTGAGGCAACGCTGGAAGCCCACCCGTTTGGCCATCTGTTTTTAATGCAGAACCTTGGCTGGCAGCGCGGGGATTTTCAGGATTTTCCAAATGTGGACCGGGCCGCTACCAATGCGTACCACGCAAGCCACCCGCAGCAGTGGAAGGCCATTGAACGTAATTTTAGCGGCGTGGATAACGGCTCCCCAAAACTGACCCTGAACGGGGATGCCACATGGCGGCAGCCCCTGCCCCGGAACTACAGGCTGGATTTTGGGCCAGACTGGCAATACAGGGGCAGCCAGGCCATTACGGTGGGGGGAACCGGCTTTTACCGCCTGCCTCCGTATTTTTTGCTGGGAGCCCATGCAACCCTGCATTCTCCCTCCCAGTTGTGGGACATAACGGTTTATGCCCGCAATATTCTGGACCGCCGCTATGCGGAGAGCGGGGGCATGGCCACCACAACCTATTTTTATATTCCCGGTGAGCCGCGTTTTATTGGTGGCCGCATTGCCTGCCATTTTTAACGGCTGAAAAAAGCCATGGCCTGCAATCTGGCCCCCTAGGGGCAAACAGGGCATGATGGCGGCATGACAAAACAGGCTGTTCAGACACAATCCTTCCTGCTCCGGCTGGGCGAGCAGACCGTGCATGTCCGCCAGATGGGGGAGGGGCCGGGTCTGCCGCTGCTGCTGGTGCATGGCTTTGGTGGCAGTGCAACCAACTGGCAGCTCACCCAGCAGGTACAGGCGGCCCACCGGCGGGTTATTGCGTTTGACCTGCCCGGGCATGGCCAGTCCAGTGCTCTGGTTCAAGCCCCCACACTGGCGCGTCTGGCGCAGGTTACAGCCCTGACGCTGGACGGGTTGGGGGTGAGCAAAGCCCATGTTCTGGGGCATTCGCTGGGTGGTGGTATTGCCCTGTCCTTGCTGGAGAGTGTTCCCGCACGGGTTGCCAGCCTGTCCTTGCTGGCCCCGGCAGGGTTGGGGCGCACGGTCAACATGGCGTTCATGACCCGCTTTGTGGAGGCCAGCACTGCGGCGGATATGGCGCAGGCCATGGCCATGGCTGTGTATGATCCCAAACTGATCGGGCGCAAGGTCGCGGAGTTTTTGGTGGAAGCCCGCGCCGTGCCGGGGGCACGGGCTGCGCTGCGCACCATTGCGCAAACCTGCTTCCCCCATGGTGAGCAGGCCAATAACCTGCGCCCGTTGCTCAATAATCCGCCATGCCCCGTGCAGATTATCTGGGGGGAGGCAGATCAGGTATTGCCTGCCACACAGGCACAGGGGATTCCTGCGCAGGATAACTGCCATTTTCTGGCCCGCACCGGCCACCTGCCCCATATAGAGCAGGCGGCTACGGTTAATGCGCTGGCAAGGGATTTTTTACATGCATGTGAAAACCCCTGATCGTATTAGGGGTTTTGTAATCATAAAGTGTAACCCTTCCCCGTTAAAAAATGGGGGAAGGGGGTGTGTTTAGTCCATGCGTACGGAGGGGCGCACAAAACCGTCCAGCCAGTCCGTAAAGCAGGCAATGGCACCACGGAAGGGGCCATACAGTTCAAACTGATGCTGCCGGTAAAGGGCCATATGCCCAAGGCGTGCGCTCAGACCGTTTAAAAAACCGCCGCCAAAGGTTTTGCCATCGGCAAAGGCGCCCCAGCCATTATAATCCCCAAGGGCAACAATGGCCCCCCGGTTACGGAAGTGGAAGTCCGGCACAGGCTTTTTGTTAAAGATGTAGCCCGGTAGGTGGCGGGCCAGATGGTGGGCCTGCTGGCGGGCTACCTGTGCGGTGGGGGCCACAGGCGCATCCTTGATAAAGGAGCAGTCACCCAGGGCAAACACATGCTCGTCCACCGTGCTTTGCAGGTTGGCCTGCACGGTAAGCTGCCCGCCACGCTGGTAATCCAGCCCGTCCATATCCCGCGTGACATCCGGCGCTTTAACGCCTGCGGCCCAGACGCGGAACTGCGCGTTAACGCGGCTGCCGTCCTTAAGAATAAACCCGCTTTCGTCTGCACCGCTGACCATGGTGTTGGTGCGCACGGTAATATTCAAAGCCTCAAGCTGCTTCTGGGCTGCGTCCGAGACATTCTGCGGGAAGGCGGGCAGAATGCGCGGCCCGGCTTCCAGCAAGGTTACGCGCATTTCCGGCGTGACCGGGGTAAAGTTGTACAATGCGCCAATGTCGAGCGCCTTGTGCAGCTCCGCCGCCAGCTGCACCCCAGTTGCCCCACCGCCAACAATGGCAATATCGACCGGTGTGCCACGGCCATAGGCCTGAATAATGGCATGGCGGAAGCGTTCGTTAAAATTATTGGCCTCAACCACGTTGTCGAGGAACATGCAGTGTTCCACCACACCGGGGGTGCCAAAATCATTGGCCCGGCTGCCAATGGCAAACACCACGGCGTCGTAATCCAGATGCCGTTCTTCAAGCAGCAACTGGTTGTTTTCTTCCATCAGCGGGGCAAGGGTAATGCGCCTGTTGGCCCGGTCCAGATGCGCGATTTCGCCATAACAGAAGCGGAAGCCGTGGGCTGCGGCGTGGGAGACAAACGTAATCCGGTCGTTTTCGTTCCGGGCGGTTCCAGCGGCAAAGCAGTGGAGCATGGGTTTCCACACATGGCTGAAGCCTTTGTCCACCAGCGTGATTTCCAGCCTGCCGGAGCGGCCGAGCGTGTTGCCCAGGCGGGTTGCCAGGGCCAGACCGGCAACGCCTCCACCAATAATCACGAGCCGGAACCTGTTCGTCATATCATTCCTGTCCTTTGTCTCCCCCTTTTGGCCTGAGGGGGAGGCTGTTTTGCGGTATGTCGTTTTTTGTGCCACGGCGCGGCGGGCCGGCAGTGGCTGGGGTGGGCGCAGTTTTGCGCGGTTCAGGCTGCGCTGGACAGGTCCAGCAGCCCGATCACCCCATCTTCTGTGCCAAAGCCCAGTGTGCAGCCATCCGGGCTATAAGCCAGTGCGGTAACCGCGCCAGCCTGCCCCAATGATACAGGAAGTACGCGCTGGGTCGTGGGCTCCATCATCACAACCGTGCCATTGGCAAAGCCGGCAGCCACAACTTCCTGCGAGGGATGGAAGGCAACGCGGGTGCACAAAGCGCCCCCTGCGCCGGGGAGTTCTGCCGGGGGCTTGCCCATGGGGCCGCCACCAAAGAACGGCCACATCACCACAATGTCCGCACCACTGGTGGCCAGCCATTTGCCATTGCTGGAAAAAGACATGGAGCGCACCTTGGTCGGGTAGCCACTCATGCGGATGTTATGCCCATCTGCCAGCCGCCAGCCGTGCAGGTCGTTTTCCTGCATGGCGGTTACAACCGCATCCCCATTCGGGTGCATGGCAATACCCAGATGGCTGCCTTTCCATTCCAGCAGCCGGGCACTGCCATCCTTGGACTGGGTGAACCACAGCGACACACCATTATAGTGCGATGCAGCAAGGCGCTTGCCCTTGGGGTCAAACGCAATGCCGCCAACGGTGGTGGGGTGTTCAAACGTGCGGATAATTGTGCGGCCCGTGGCATCGCGCAGTTCCACATTCTTGCCCGATGCCGCAGCGATCAGGGCGGTCTTGTCGCTGACAAATGTGGTAATGTGCTCCACCCAGCGGCGGGTTTTGGCCAGCTCTTCAATTTCGCCCGCAGGGTCAAGGCGGCACAGGCGGCCATCATCCCCGCCGGTTAAAAAACTGTCTGCCAGCGTATCGGGGGAGAGGGCCAGTACTGGCCCGTCATGCACCGCGTAGGTTGCCCACGCATTGGGGGCGGTCAGGTCATGCCGGTGGGCGACCACCACATCCCCTTCACCCGTGGTAAAGGCGAACCGGCTGGAATCGCGCGAGGCAACGCAGCCCGTAATTTCTCCCTCAACCTGTTTGAAGGCACCGCGCTTTTCAATCAGCCCGCGCAGAAGGGTTTCCTGGGTCGCGCTCATGCTGCAATGCAGCTTTCAAGCCCACGGCGGAGCTGTGGCCTGTTCAGGTTGCGGCCAATAAAGACCAGACGGCTCTCCCGGGTTTCGCCATCTTTCCATGGGCCAATGGCGTTGCCATCGGCCATCATGTGCACGGCCTGAAATGCAAAGCGCTCGGGCTGGCCTGCAAAGTCCAGAATCCCCTTGGTGCGCAGCATGTCTGCCCCTTTTTCTTGCAACAGGGCGCTGATCCATGCCTGAAAACGCCCCGCATCCAGCGGCTGCTTGACCTGAAGGGAGACGCTGGAAATGTCTTCCTCATGGTGGTGTTCGGGATGTTCAAGAAAATCAGGGGTGTTTTCCAGCACACGGGCCAGATCAAACCCGCCACGGTCCAGCACATCGGTCAGGCGCACATTGCCTTTTTTGGCGTGGTGGATGGGGGCCGAGGCATTAATCTTGCGAATGGCGGCCTCAATCTGGGCAATCTGGCCTGCATCCACCAGATCGGTCTTGTTGAGGATAATCACATCGGCAAAAGCCACCTGTTCGCGCGCTTCGGGGCTTTCGGCCAGTGTGCTCAGGAAGTTAAAAGCATCCACAACTGTTACCACGGCGTCCAGTTTTGCTTTTTCGCGCACGTCTTCATCGGCAAAAAAGGTCTGGGCCACGGGGGCGGGGGCGGCAAGGCCGGTGGTTTCCACAATAATGCCGTCAAACTTGCCGCGGCGCTTCATCAACCCGTTCAGAATACGGATCAGATCGCCCCGTACGGTGCAGCAGATGCAGCCGTTGTTCATTTCGAACACTTCTTCATCCGCATCCACAACCAGATCGTTGTCCACGCCCAGTTCGCCAAATTCGTTAATGACCACGGCATATTTGCGCCCGTGTTCGGCGGTCAGGATATGGTTGAGCAAGGTGGTTTTGCCCGCGCCCAGAAAGCCGGTCAGCACCGTAACGGGCACACGGGTATCGGGCGTGCTTGTGGCAGCATTTTCCGGCGCGAGGGATGCGTCAGACATAGGGTAAGCCTCCAATTCAACAATCGTGCTTTTCATATAGGACGCCAGATTATGAGAAACCAGAGAGGCACGGCCCCGCCGCGCCATAACCGGAACTTCCGTGGCGTGTAAAAAGCCTAGTTTCTGTGTGTGTCCGTGGCGGTAACAAGGGGCTGGGGTTTTTGTTTGGGAGCGGCAGAACGCAGGAACCGTACGGCCAGCGCGCCATAAAGGGCATGGCTGCACAATGCGCGTGAAACCCCGAAGGCCAAAAAGGCACTGGCCATAAGCGCTAGCGTGATCTGCTGGTTATCGCACATTTCCATCACAATAACGGTTGCGGTCAGGGGGGACTGGGTGACCGCAGCAAAATAGGCCACCGTGCCCAGCAGCACCACGGCACCGGGTGTGGTATGCGGCAGAAAATGCGCGATCCACCCCCCCATGCCTGCCCCGACAGAGAGCGAAGGCGCGAACAGTCCACCGGGAATACCCGAACAGTAGGAAATAAGAGTGGCCAGCAGCTTGAACAAAAAGAACGAGGCCGGGTACTGGTCGGAGCCCATAATAATGTCACGCGCCTGCATGTAGCCCGTGCCATAGGTCATGCCGCCGCAAAGCAGGCCGATTATGGCCAGCGCCAGCCCGCACAACGCGGCGAACAGAACGGGACGCAGGCTGATAAACCGCCCGAATGCGCCCGGAATCCCGCGGGAAATGCGGACCAGAAGCGCCGAGAACATGCCCCCGCACAGCCCCCCCACAACCCCGCAGACCACCACAGCCAGCCAGCTCGCCCCAACCGGCACGGCGGAATAGGTGTGGCCGAAATAGGTGTAGTTCCCCACAAGGGCTATGGCGGTCACGCCAGAAATAACCACGCAGGTCAGCATGGTGCCGCTGGTGCGCTGCTCAAAGGAGTGGGCCAGTTCTTCTATGCCAAACACAATGCCAGCAAGTGGGGTGTTAAAGGCCGCCGCGACCCCGGCAGCCCCGCCAGCCTTGATCAGGGCGCGCTGCTTGGTCACGTCGGTCAGCCCCGCAAGGCGGCCCACCGTATGCATGATGGAGGCCCCTACCTGCACGGTTGGCCCTTCGCGCCCGATGGAAGCACCACTGAGCAGGCCAAGGCAGGTCAGGCAGATTTTGGCCAGTGCAATCCGCAGGGCCAGAACCTTGTCCACAATGGTCATGTCATGCAGGTGCATGCAGGCAATGGCCTGCGGAATGCCGCTACCCTGCGCACCGCGGAACCATGTGCGGGTCAGCCAGGTGGAAAGTGCCAGCCCCAGCGGGGTCACCAGCAACATCAGCCATGGGTTGATGTGCATAAGGGTCGTGCGCACATGGGCAGCCTTGTCTGCCAGCCCGGCAAAGGCCACGGCTACCAGACCAACCAGAACCGCCCCCGACCAGTACATAAGCTTGCGGCGCCAGCTTACCGTGCCAGCCTTGGCGTGTTCACGCAGATGGCGCAGGGACTCTGCGGTGGGTATCACGCTCGCGGGGGGCATGAGGCATCTCTTGCATAAAAGAAAAAGGATGCGGGACAGTCTAACATTTCATGCGCCAGAAGAAAGACATTCCCGCCTTTTATTACGGTTTTCTGTTTATTTTTCTGCTGAAGAACCCGAATTGGCGGGGGATACCCCTGCGGGCGGTATGCTCAGGACCGTATTATCATGCTTGGCGCAGGTTTCGGGCTCTATGTGAATATGGACCAGCGTGCTGCCCATATGCGCGCGCAGGGCGTGCTCAATACGGTCACATATGTCATGCGCGGCCTTTACGCTCATGGTGCCTGGCACAACCAGATGGAACTCAAGGAACGTCATGGCCCCCACAATGCGGGTGCGGATATCATGCGCCTGAATGGCCCCATGCCCGTTGGAGGTAATAATCGAGCCGATCTCGCCCAGTGTCTGGGCATCCGGGGCTTCGTCCATCAACCCGGCAATGGAGTCCCGCATGACCTCCCAGCCTACCCGCAGCACGTTCAGGGCCACAAGCCCGGCCAGAACCGCATCCAGCTGTGGCCAGCCGAGCAGGGGGATCAGCGCAACACCGGCCACAAGGGCCACACCTGTCCATACATCGGACAGCACATGCTGCCCCCCGGCAATAAGGGCGGGGGAGTGGCGGGCCTGCCCGGCGCGGAGCATGATCAGCCCCCAGCCCAGATTAACGCAGGTTGCCGCCGCGTTCAGCAGCAGGCCGTTCCATGGCGCCAGTGCGGGGTGGGGGTGCAGCCAGCCTTCCACGGCCTCGCGGCCAATAATAAAGGCGGTAATGACCACCAGTGTTCCCTCGGCCACGGCAGACAGATACTCCGCCTTGTAGTGGCCATAGGTGTGGTTGTGGTCTGCCGGGCGCTCTGCAACGCTTAATGCCCACAGCCCCCCAGCGGCGGCGACCACGTTAATAATGGTTTCTATGGCATCTGCATGCAGGGCAACGCTGCCGCTTACGGCAAAGGCAGCGTATTTGAGCCCCAGCGCCACAAGGCTGACAAACAGGCTGACAACGGCAAGGCCCCGGTTACTTTGGGGGAGCGGAAGTTCGGGCATAGGCTCTTGTTATGCTGGTGTTAGACGGTGTGCGGGTCAGACAGGTGGCACGTGGGGCTGTAATCCTGTGTTTCCATCTGCACGGTGGGGTGGGCAATGCCAAAGCGCTTGCGCAAGGTGGTGACAAGCGTGTCGAGCAGGTGGCTATCGCTTTGCGCATCAGCCGCGTTTGCGCTGCGGACCAGATGCACGGTCAGGGCGGTTTCGGTCGTGCTGATGGGCCAGATGTGCAGGTCATGCAGGTCGGCAACACCGGGGGTACCGCGCAAAAAACTTTCCACTGCACCGGGGTCCACCTCACGTGGGACAGCATCCAGCGCCATATCCAGCGAATCCCGCAAAAGGGACCATGTGCTCAGGACCACCACAACAGAAATGGCAAGGCTTATGGCGGGGTCTATCCATGCAACATGGGTCAGCAGTACCAACGCCCCGGCAATAACCACGGCAAGGGATGTCAGGGCATCGGCCATGAGGTGCAAAAAGGCCCCACGAATGTTCAGATCCCCTTTCTGCCCGGCGGCAAACAGCATGGCGGATGCCCCGTTTACCACAATGCCAATGCCTGCAACCACCATCATGGTCATGCCCGCAACGGGGGTGGGGTGCATCAGGCGGTGGATGGCCTCCCACGCAACGCCGCCAGTAACCAGCATGAGAATAATGGCATTGGCCAGTGCTGCCAGAATGGAGGAGCGGCGCAACCCATAGGTAAAGCGCACGGTCGGACTTTTGCGTGAGAGGTGCTCGGCCAGCCAGGCAGCAGCCAGTGCGAGCACGTCTGAGAGGTTATGTCCCGCATCGGCTATGAGCGAGAGCGAATGGGCATAAACGCCCCATATGGCCTCGGCCACCAGATAGAGCGAGTTAACGGCAATCCCTATGGCAAAAGCCGTACCAAAGGAGGCCGGCGTGTGCACATGGTGGTGGCCAAATCCGTGCTTGTGCGTGCAGGCCGCCCCGTTACCTTCATGCTCATGCTCATGCTCATGCTCATGCTCATGCTCATGCTCATGCTCATGCTC
>NZ_JOPD01000040.1:0-359 GCF_002153575.1 Acetobacter sp. DsW_54 | reverse complement strand
TCCCTGCTACTGGCCACGGTTCTGAGCACTGCCTCGCTGACCGATGCCGGACCGCGACTTCCGTTGATCGGCAAGTTGGACATCGGCGACGCGGCAAGTGGCTTTATCGACATGATCCGTAACGGGCTGCGAGCCGAGGATGCCCATCAGGCGCTTTTTATCCCGTTCGATTTCCGCCCCGACCATGCCTACAATATCTTCGACACCGAAGCCTGCTGCCGCCAGCCCCTGGAACATCACCGCGCCTTTCTGACCAATTTCCTCTCAACCGTGTGCATGCCGCTCACAGGTGAGCCCTTCGAGGGGATGAACCAGATCATCGATGCGACCGTCAGCACGGCCTATCAGATGTGTTCGGA
>NZ_JOPD01000039.1:0-1980 GCF_002153575.1 Acetobacter sp. DsW_54 | reverse complement strand
TCTGGTCTTTGAATCTCAATGATCAGTGGCGATTAGTCTTTACGTTTGAGGCGGGGAATGCCTACGACGTTAAGATTATGGACACTCACAAAAAGAAAAAACACTGACGTATTGTGATGCAAGCCCGCCTATCGGAAATGGGCGGGCTTGGAGCATGATACACACTTAGAAGGAAAACGGAAGTGACAACTGGAACACGTAGCTTTTCGCTTCGTCCAGTGCCGCCCGGTAAAACACTCGAAGCTGAAATGAAAGCGCGAGATTTGTCTGCTAATGCTTTGGCGCTAAAGCTTCACGTGCCTGCAAACCGGATTAGCGACATTGTACGGAACAAGCGAGCAATAACAGCCGAAACAGCTCTACGCTTAGGTCGAGCTTTTGGTAATTCTGCAGATTTTTGGCTGAGTCTACAGAAAAATTATGATCTGGCATTGGCAAAACGCACTCATGAAGAAGATATAAACAAAGAAGTAGTCTTACTTAGTGCTTAGTTTGAGAGTAATATTTTGCTAATGTTCGAAAGAAATTTTGAACTCAAAGGTTCACAAAGTGAATCTGAAAAAATAAGGCGATGGAGCGGTAACTCCATCGCCTTCACGAACCGCTGACTAGCACTCAAGCAGATCGCGTATGAGGAAAGACTTAAGTAATGTTGAAGATAACTTCAACTGCTTATTCTTACAAAAACGGTTGCTTGAGCGGAGAGAACGACAAGTGACCACATCTTCTTTTCTCACGATAAAACGAGCCTTTCGTCAGCAGGTGAATGACCTCTACTTCGAGGGTAAGCTGACGATTTCCCATAAATCCGTGCTTATGACGCTGGCGACCTTTTTAGGTCATGCCGGTTTGTTTCCTAGCCATGAGACCATAGCCAAAACCTGCAATAGGTCAGAACGTACTGTTATCCGGGCTCTTGAACGGGCTTATGAACTTGGATTGGTCGTCAGAACTCGGAGGATGATCGTACAAGGCGGGAAGAAAGTTAGGACAAGCAATCTTTACCGCCTAATTGTGACTGCATCAGAGCAGGCTAGAGCCGCCGGAAAACATATGGCACGAGCAATATGGCAAGGTGTAAGTCATCTAACTGACAGAATGTCAGAGAAGGTGACTCAAAATATATCTAACTTAAGTTTTGGAAGGCGATACCCAGAACCACAGCCTCCAAAAAGATCGAGAAATGAGCTTCTAGCCGAAATCGCAAGCTGGCAGACCTAACTGACATCCCAACATTCATCTAACTGATAGAAAAAAATGCTCATGAAGAAGGAGCAAACGAGGAAGGCTGTTCATCTAACTGACAGCTCATTTTCTTATATCTGTCAGTTAGATGAATCACGCCAAAAATGTTCCGGTTCTTATCCAAAATTTTCATCGGAATGTAGCCATATTTTGTGTAAGTTTTTCAAAAAAAGATAACCATTTTTGCCGTAAAAATAATTTGTAAATGCTGGGCAAGACAGGTGGTATGACGTCACACCACGCCTACTTATTCGCCTTTGGCTCAAAAATATCATGTTCGACAGAATTTTTTCGTTGACATAGTATGTATTGCGTACTATATATAAATCAGAGCGTGGGTGAAACCTACCACGCTCCAGATAAACTGAGAAAAATGCGGGGATAATATATCCCATACCCGATTAGGGTTTTCAGTAAGATCTTGTAAATCAACAGGTTATTTGGAGAGTACTATGATGAACATTCACTACAAAAGACATAGGAGAAGACGATATGATTATCACGTTTGGCGATGCTGATACCGAAAGGTTTGCAGTCTCAGGGAAAAGTAAATTTTCAGGGTTAGATCTAGATTTGGCCGATCAGCGTCTTGCTGATTTGGATGCTACATCCGACCTAAGAGACATCTCACCTTTGAAAAGCGTTGGTCTACATAAGCTTACGGGTGACCTGGCTGGTTTCTGGTCTTTGAATCTCAATGATCAGTGGCGATTAGTCTTTACGTTTGAGGCGGGG
>NZ_JOPD01000038.1:0-6798 GCF_002153575.1 Acetobacter sp. DsW_54 | reverse complement strand
TACCATAGGGTTCATCCTCCGAGAGTTTTACTCTCCGGTAAAACCGGGGCAGTTCACTACCGCCCCCTCCCAGCCTCCACCGATTGCTCGGAAGGACCTCACGGCAGCGCGGGCGGTTTCACTCTGATTGTCGGCTTGCCGGTCTTCCGCTGCGAGCAACTGGCGATTGGCATCGAGAACATCCGTTAACGGGATAACCCCGGCCTTGTAGGACTGGCTGGAAAGATCACGGGCTTGCGTTAAGGAAGCAACTTCGATCCCGAGGTCGTCTGCGCGCCGTTCAGATTGCGCCAAAGCCATGAAGGCATTTTCCACATCTTCTGCCGCATGAAGCACTGTTGACCGGTATTGCGCCAGTTGTTCTGCATAAGCTCCTTTGGCCTGCTGAACCTCGGCATCAATTTTGCCAAAGTCAAAAATTCTCCAACGCAGTGCCCCAGATGCAGACGGGCCAAAACCGGCAGGCGTAAACATCTTGTTCACGCTCAGGCTCTGGAACCCCAGAGCACCCGATAAGGAGAGCTTTGGATAATAATCTGCCAACGCTTGTCCAATACGAGCGTTTGACGCAGCAAGGTGCCTCTCTGCCGCAATAACATCGGGGCGACGCCTTAAAACATCTGCGGGCGTAACGTACCCAATAGACGGAATTGTTACGGCAGGCGCGGAAAGTGCCAGTTCCTGTGCATAGGTTCCCGGCTGTACCCCCATAAGAACATCCAGCCGGTTGAGCTGAACCGCCAAAGCAACCCGCAGCACCGGAATGCTCTCCCGCTCAGACAAAAGGAGCGCCTGCGCCTGATCAACCTCGCGCAACGATGCAACACCCCGGCCCCGCCTTTGCTGCACAAGGTCAAACAGATGCTGATCTGTTGCAACCTGATCCTGTGCAACACGTAGCCGGGCCTGATACCCACGGATCTGGAAATAGGCATCAGCGGCATCTGCCGCCACACTCACCCGCACACCTGCACTTTGCGCAACGGCTGCCTCGGCCTCATCCCGCGCGGCTTCGTGCCCACGCCGCAGACCTCCAAAAAGATCCAGCTCCCAACTGGCAACCCCATGCACATCATAAGCGCGCTGGTCACGGTTATAACCCGGAAAATTATGCGCTATTCGGCCAATCAGCCCTTCATTGGACAACCGATATGCCGAGGCCTGCGGCGCAAAATCCAGCGTGGGCAGCATTTGTGCAGCAGCGGCTTCCGCCGCACCATGTGCCTGCCGTATGCGGCCCATTGCTGCTTCAAGATCAAGGTTCTGCGCTAAAACACGTTGTTCTATACGCACCAGTTCGGGGTCGTGAAATCCCTCCCACCAGCGATCCAGAGGGAGCGGAACCTGCTCAGCAATATTGCCCTGAAGGCTGGGGTTACGAAACGCAGCAATATTGGCGTGCGGTGCCTTGTAATCCGGCCCTACTGCACAGGCTTCAAGGCTCAGCACAGCAGCAAATGATGCAAAGGCCCGACCAACCGGCAGAGGCCTTAGCGGCTTTGGCAGCATCTTTCGTGCAGTGTGATAGACAGCCATATGCTCATGCCCCGAGTATGGATCCAGAAAAACTGCCGGATCATGCAATACGAGTGAATGGTTTTCATATTCATCACTCGTTGTCAATATATGCTGGGGAAGCTATAAACTCTGGAGTGGACACAGCGGGATGAGATGATGACCAGACAACCATCAGGGCAGCGCGGGCCTGTCGATCACGAACGCCGGGATCAGATTATCGCTGCGGCCCATGAGCATTTCAGGCTTTACGGGTATAAAAAAACAACCGTTGCGGACCTGGCCAAGGCCATCGGCCTCTCGACCGCTTATCTCTACAAATTTTTTGAATCAAAAAAAGCCATTGGCGAAGCAATCTGCTCCCTCTGCCACAACACCCTTCTGGCGGACATTCAGTCCATTGTAAAAGACTCCATTACACCCCCTGAAAAACTGCGAAAAATCTTCCAGTCCCTTGCTCATAACGGAGCAGAACTTTTCCTGCACGACCGTAAGATGCACGACATTGTGGCCTCTGCGATTGAAGAAAAATGGCACGCGGCCATCGCCTTCGATCAGGAATTAAGCGGCATCATCCGCCACATTCTTCTGGAAGGCCGCGAGCAGGGAGAGTTCGAACGCAAGACCCCCATTGACGAAGCCTGCCGGGCGATCGTCCTGACCCTCCAGCCCATCCGGCACCCTGCTCTTCTGGAATACAACCTGGAAACGCTGGACGACGATGCAACGATGATAGCCAACCTCGTCCTGCGTAGTCTGGCTCCGTAAATTTATTAGTGACTAATTGACAAATTGATCACTAGTAAACAGGATGAGGCATCATTCTCGTCCTGGAGCGCTTCAATGGCCGTTTCGCGCCTGCCCCGCCTTACGGCGGCAACCTTACTCGCCACGCTAGGACTCACCGACTGCAAACGTGAGGATCAGCACGACCCACGTATTGCAGATCGGGTTGTGCAAGCTGCCTATATCGAACACGCAGGTAACGATTTTTACCAGTTTACAGGCACTGTCGTCGCACGCGTGCAAAGCGATCTGGGCTTTCGTGTTCAGGGCAAAATCATTCAGCGTCTGGTTGATGTCGGCCAGCCGGTAAAAGCCGGTCAGGTGCTGATGCGGCTGGACCCGACGGATTACGTTCATGCCCTGACAGCACAGACCGGCAGCATGGCGGCCGCCCGTGCCCATTGGGTAAAAGCGGCTGCTGATGAAAAACGATATCGCAGCCTTGTGGGAACAGGCGCGGCGTCCGCCTTGACCTATGACGAAGTGAAAGCCGAAGCGGATAGTGCCAGAGCACAGCTTGATGCTGCCATCGCTCAGGAAAAAATGGCTCGCAATCAGGATGATTACTCACTTCTCCGCGCTGATGCTGATGGAGTAATCGTCCAAACTCTGGCTGAACCCGGGCAGGTTGTGTCGAGCGGGCAAACAGTTATCGTGCTGGCCCATGCTGGCCCGCGTGAAGCCCGCATCGACCTCCCAGAAGGGCTTCGTCCCGCGCTGCAATCCCAGGTACAGGCCATTCTGTATGGCGGCACGCAGAGTGTACCGGCGTATCTGAGGCAGCTTTCAGATGCTTCAGACACCACGACGCGTACATACGAGGCCCGTTATGTGATGGAGGGTGAAGGCGCCGCAGCACCACTCGGGGCCACGGTGCAGGTGCGTCTCCCAACCGATGAGACGCATGAAAATCTGCAAGTTCCCTTGGGCGCTCTGGATGACGAAGGCGAAGGCCCGGGAATATGGGTTGTGGATGGCAAAACCTCCCGCGTGAGCTACCACAAAGTGCAGGTTACACGCCTGACAGAAGAAAACGCCGTGCTCAGGCTCACCGATGACCCCGCCCTGACAGTCGGGACAACTATCGTCGCCATAGGCGGGCATTATCTCCATCCCGACGAGCAGGTTGTACTCGCCCATGAGAAGGTTGCAATGCAATGAGCCGCTTCAACCTTTCCGCTCTTGCTGTCCGTGAACGCGGGATCACCCTTTTTCTGATTATCGCCCTCAGTCTTGCCGGAGCCTTTGCATTCAAACAGCTCGGGCGGGCGGAGGACCCTACTTTTACGGTCAAGAGTTTTACCATCTCCGCTGTCTGGCCCGGCGCCACGGCGCAGGAAATGCAGGACCTCGTGGCCGACCCGCTCGAGAAAAGACTGCAGGAGCTTCAATGGTATGACAGGGTCGAAACGCTAGCCAGACCCGGCATGACTGTCCTTCTGGTCACATTGAAGGACAGCACACCCCCTTCCGCAGTGCCAGAACAGTTCTATCAGGCGCGCAAAAAGCTTTATGATACCGCTCCTTTACTCCCGCACGGCGTCATGGGGCCTTTTGTTAATGACGAGTATAGTGACGTTGATTTTGCGGTTTATGCGATCGAAGGCCACGGCCTGCCCGAACGTCTGCTGGTGCGGCATGCCGAGACCGTAAGGCAGCGTCTTCTGCACGTGCCCGGCGTGCGCAAAGTTAATATTGTCGGAGAGCGCCCGGAGCAGATTTTCGTCAATCTTTCCAACCCGCGCCTCGCCACACTCGGCATCCGGCCGCAGGATGTTTTCAATTCTCTTGCCCGCCAGAACAGCGTTACGGCGGCAGGTTCGATTGATACCAGTGGCCCACAGGTTTTCATCCGTCTGGATGGGCAATTCAACGATCTCGACGCGATACGTAATACGCCCGTCGCCGCCAATGGCCGCACCTTCAAGATATCCGACATTGCAACTGTGGAACGCGGTTATGAAAATCCTCCGACCTATCTGATCCGACACAACGGCGAGCAGGCTCTGGTCCTCAACGTCGTCATGCAGGAGCATTGGAACGGGCAGACACTGGGGCAGGCACTCGACAATGCCGGCAAGACCCTCTCCTCCGGCCTGCCGCAAGGCGTTACCTTGACCAAAGTTGTTGATCAGGCGGTGAATATTCACGAGGCAGTCGGCGAATTCATGCTGAAATTCTTCGTCGCCCTTGTTGTGGTTATGATTGTCTGCCTCATCAGTCTGGGCTGGCGTGTCGGCATCGTGGTTGCTGCAGCGGTCCCTCTCACTCTGGCAACCGTCATGATCATCATGCATCTGACGGGCCGGGCACTGGATCGTATCACCCTCGGTGCTCTGATCATTTCGCTGGGCCTGCTCGTGGACGACGCGATCATCGCGATTGAGATGATGGTCGTGAAGCTTGAGGAAGGCTATGAGCGCACCAAAGCGGCCGCGTATGCCTGGAGCCACACGGCAGCCCCCATGCTGGCAGGCACTCTGGTTACGATCATCGGTTTCACCCCGGTTGGTTTTGCCAGATCCACGGCAGGCGAATACGCCGGAAATATCTTCTGGGTCGTGGGCTTTGCCCTACTGACATCCTGGGTTGTTGCCGTCATCTTTACCCCGTATCTCGGTGTGAAACTGCTCCCCGAAATCCATAAGGTCGATAACGAACACGGGTCGCCGTACATGACGCCCCGCTATCAGAAATTCCGTCGCCTCGTCGTCTGGGCCGTGCGTCGCAAATTTCTGGTTGCCGGAAGTGTAATTGCCGCATTCGTTCTCGCAGTCATTGGGATGGGCGCGGTGAAACAACAGTTTTTCCCGACATCCGATCGTCCCGAAGTTCTGGTCGAAGTCCAGATGCCCGAAGGCACGAGTATCGAAACAACCAGCAAAATCACAACAAGAGTGGAGAACTGGCTACGCGCCCAGCCGGAAGCCCACATTGTCACGAGCTATGTAGGAGCCGGTGCCCCTCGGTTCTTCTTTGCCTATAACCCCGAACTCCCCGATCCGTCCTTTGCGAAAATTATCGTTCTAACTCCGAACGAAAAAGCGCGTGATCGTCTGAAATTCAAGCTCCGCACGCAGGTTGCTCAGGGACTGGCGCCGGAAGCACGTATTCGCGCAACGCAGCTCGTCTTTGGTCCCTATTCGCACTTTCCTGTCGCGTTTCGTGTGATGGGTCCTGATGTCGACGAACTGAGGGCGATTGCCCGACAGGTGCAGGACATCATGCGAAAAAGCCCCAACACCCGTCAGGTCAACACCGACTGGGGTGAACGCACGCCCACAGCACATTTTGTACTGGATCAGGCCCGTTTACGGCTCGTTGGTCTGACACCCGAAGACGCGGCTTCTCAAATCCAGTTTCTTCTGCTTGGCATCCCGGTAACACAGGTGCGCGAAGATGTCCGGACCGTCGATCTGATCGCACGGAGTTCAGGCGGCGATCGCCTCGACCCTGCCCGCCTCAAAGACATGACCATCAGCAATAACGAGGGTAAGGCGATTTCCCTGAACCAGATCGGTCATATCGACTATCGCGCGGAAGATCCCATCCTGCGCAGGCGCGATCGCGTTCCGACCATAACCGTCCAAAGCGATATCGACGAGAACCTTCAACCCCCTCAGGTCTCAGCAGAAATTGAGACCGCCCTCACCCAGCTTAAGGCGACATTGCCGCCCGGATACCGCATCGAAACTGGCGGCAACACCGAGGAGGCCGGCAAAGCCAATCGAGCACTTCTCCCGATTTTTCCAGTAATGATCCTCCTGACCCTCCTCGTTCTGGTCATTGAAACACGCACCATGTCAGCCATGACGATGGTCTTTCTGACATCCCCCCTGGGTCTGATCGGCACTGTTCCTGTCCTGCTGCTCTTTCATCAGCCCTTTGGTTTCAATGCAATCCTGGGACTGATCGGACTGTCGGGCATATTGATGCGCAACACGCTAATCCTGATAGGACAGATCAAGGTTAATCAGGCAGAGGGGCTTGATCCTTTTCATGCCGTTGTTGAAGCCACCGTGCAGCGCGCGCGTCCTGTTATCCTGACTGCACTTGCTGCCGTGCTAGCATTCATCCCCCTGACTGAATCAGTCTTCTGGGGATCAATGGCTTTTACGCTCATTGGGGGAACTGCTGCCGGCACTGTGCTGATTTTGGTCTTTCTGCCAGCCTTGTATGCGATCTGGTACAAAATAAAGCCAAGCGCAGATGTCGAGCTAACCCCTTAATAACAATCCATTAAGCAAGATAGAGCTTGATACTGAAGCAGCTGCTACCGGGCCAGCAGCAACGACCTGCACTGGCTCGCGGCTAAGATCGAAACGTTAGTGGTGCCTAGCTGAGGAGGCTGGGATGATTCCTCATTCTTCTGCTGTTCGATAGCCACAAAAAAACCCGCCTGATGAGAGCGGGTTTGTCGTGTCTGTTCAGACGGATATGCGTGGTTGCGGGGGCAGGATTTGAACCTGCGGCCTTCAGGTTATGAGCCTGACGAGC
>NZ_JOPD01000037.1:0-16547 GCF_002153575.1 Acetobacter sp. DsW_54 | reverse complement strand
TTGGGATTGGGATTGGGATTGGGATTGGGATTGGGATTGGGATTGGGATTGGGATTTCTGGGCCAGAGCAGGGTGCGCCACAAGCCAGAATGTGGCTGCCAGCCCTCCGGCAATAGTCCTGCCACCCTTATGTGAACGCACTACCAGCGGGGTATGTGCCAGCACATGCACCCGCCCCGCCAGACCAGACGTGCCGCGCAGAAAATTGCAAAACGAGGCAAAGCCCCGGCGCCACAAAGGCACCCCACGCACTGGCACTGGCGTGGAACAACTGGATAACTCAGCCAAGACTGGCACGGATTCTTGCATCCTCTGGCATAGGGGCAGCCGCCTGCCGCAGGTAAAGACAGGCTAAACCGGTATTTTAAGAAACGAGACAGTTTCGTTTTTATTCTGCGCTCCAGCCTGTGTCAAACGCAAACCCCGGGCCTGAAAAACCACCCCATTGACTGGCCAGAACCTCCGCCACATGCCCACACAAGGGGAGCAAGGCCAACTTACCTAACCTGCGGTGCAGGCCTGTAAGGTAAGGCGAGCGCAACGCCAGCAACACACTGCCGCACACACCACTACGCCATTGGCATTGCGGCCCGCCCGTCCCTGAACTCGCAAATGGCCAGAGCACCGCACGCCCCACAAACACAAAGGGCGGCCCGGAGGAAAACCCCCGAACCGCCCTGTTGTGAACCGATGGTGCTAGCCGATGGTGCTAGCCGATGGTGCTAGCCGATGGTGCTAGCCGATGGTGCGGGCTGTGATTATTCCATCCATTCCGCAATATCGGGGCAGGAACACACAAGATTGCGGTCCCCATATACGTTGTCGATCCGGGCAACGTTGGGCCAGTATTTGGTGGCCGGGTTTACACCGGGGGGGAAGCACGCCTGCTGGCGGCTGTAAGGGTGTTCCCATACCTCTGCCGTAACCGCAGCACCCGTATGTGGTGCGTGGCGCAGCATGGACTGCTCGGCTGTCACCGTACCCTGCTCCACCGCGCGCACTTCTTCACGAATAGCCAGCATGGCATCGCAAAAGCGGTCCAGCTCGGCCTTGCCTTCGGATTCAGTCGGTTCGATCATGAACGTGCCCGCAACGGGAAAACTGACCGTAGGGGCATGGAACCCGTAGTCCACCAGCCGCTTGGCCATGTCATCCACCGTCACGCCCACGTTGTCCTTGATCGGGCGCAGGTCCAGAATGCACTCATGCGCAACCCGCCCCTTGGCCCCACGGTACAGCACCGGATACGCATCGGACAGGCGGCTGACAATGTAGTTGGCATTCAGGATAGCCACCTGCGTTGCGCGCTTCAGCCCTTCATCCCCCATCAGGCGGATATACGCCCATGAAATAGGCAGGATGGAGGCCGAGCCAAACTGGGCAGCACTCACGGCTACATCCACCGCCGCATCCGCCGGATTACCCGGCAGGAACGGGGCCAGATGAGCACGCACACCAATGGGCCCCATGCCCGGACCACCCCCACCATGGGGGATGCAGAAGGTCTTGTGCAGGTTGAAGTGGCTGACATCCCCACCATAATCCGCCGGGCGGGCAAGGCCGACCTGCGCGTTCATGTTTGCGCCATCCACATAAACCTGCCCACCGGCTGCGTGCACCATGTCGCAGATGGCGCGCATGTTTTCTTCAAACACGCCGTGGGTGGAGGGGTAGGTGATCATCACAGCGGACAGGTCCGCCGCGTGGGCTGTAACCTTGGCCTGCATGTCTTCCAGGTCAATGTTGCCTTCACCGTCACATTTGACCACCACCACGCTCATGCCCGCCATCTGGGCGGAAGCGGGGTTGGTGCCATGGGCAGAGGCCGGGATAAGGCACACATTGCGCTCACCCTGCCCGCGCGCACGGTGGTAGGCCCGAATGGCCAGCAGGCCCGCATACTCACCCTGCGCGCCCGAATTGGGCTGGAAGGACACCGCATCATACCCGCTGATCGCGCACAGCCAGCGCTCAAGGTCGGCCAGAAGGCTCTGGTAACCCTGCGCCTGATCAGCCGGGGCGTAGGGGTGCAGGTCACAAAAACCGGGCCACGTAATGGGCAGCATTTCCACCGTGGCGTTCAGCTTCATGGTGCACGAGCCAAGGGGGATCATGGTCCGGTCCAGCGCCAGATCCTTGTCGGACAGGCGGCGCAGGTAGCGCAGCATATCCGTCTCGGACCGGCAGGAACCAAACACCGCCTGCCGCATGAAGGCAGACTGGCGGACCAGCGCTTCCGGCACGGTCGAGGCGGCCTGCTCCAGCTTGAGCGCCATATGCCCCATACGGTCGCGGTCGGTGCAGAACACGGACCAGACATCCAGCACGGTTTTGATTGTGCTGGTTTCGTCCAGACTGATGCCAATGCGCCCAGCCCCTGCATTGCGCAGGTTCATGCCCATTTCGCACGCACGGGCCAGCAGGGCGGCGGCATTGTCGCCCGCATCTACGGTCATCGTGTCAAAGAACGCGGTGGTCTGCACGGTTACGCCAAGTGCGCGCAGGCCCGCAGCCAGTGTGCACGTAAGCCCGTGCACACGCCGGGCAATGGCCTTAAGCCCTTCCGGCCCATGATAGACCGCATACATGCCCGCAATAACGGCCAGCAGCACCTGTGCGGTGCAGATGTTGGATGTCGCTTTTTCGCGCCGGATGTGCTGCTCGCGCGTTTGCAGCGCAAGGCGGTAGGCCGGGCGGCCCTCGCTATCGACCGAAACCCCGACAAGGCGGCCGGGCATGCTCCGCTTATACGCATCGCGCACGGCCATATAGGCGGCGTGCGGGCCACCAAAACCCATGGGCACGCCAAAGCGCTGGGTGGAACCAATGGCAATATCCGCCCCCAGCTCTCCGGGGGAGGCCAGCATGGTCAGGGCCAGCGGGTCGGCGGCCATAATGGCAATGCCACCAGCCGCATGCAGCGCCTGCACACAGGCGCGCGGGTCGGTCAGCTGCCCCGAGGAGCCGGGGTACTGGAACACCGCGCCAAACACGTCTGCCGCGTTCAGGTCCGTTGCCGGGTTGCCCACCTGTATGCAAAAGCCCATGGGCTCGGCACGGGTTTTGAGCACGGCAATGGTCTGGGGGTGGCAGTCCGCATCCACAAAGAACGTGTTGGAGGCGGATTTAGCAACCCGCTTGGCCAGCGCCATGGCTTCCGCCGCTGCCGTGGCCTCATCCAGCAGGGAGGCATTGGCAATGTCCAGCCCGGTCAATTCGGTAACCATGGTCTGGAAGTTCAGCAGTGCTTCCAGCCGCCCCTGGCTGATTTCTGGCTGGTAAGGCGTATAGGCCGTGTACCATGCCGGGTTTTCCAGAATATTGCGCCCGATCACGGCAGGCAGCACCGTGCCGTAATAGCCCTGCCCGATCAGGCTGGTGAGCACACGGTTCTGCCCGGCCAGCGTGCGCAGGTGTGCCAGCACGTCTGTTTCGGTCCAGCCTTCCCCCAGCCCCAGCGGCTGCCCGACCCGAATGGCGGCGGGCAGGGTCTGGGCTGTCAGCTCATCAAGGGAGCTGGCACCCACCGTGCGCAGCATGGCGGCCTGCTCATCTGGCGTGGGGCCAATATGGCGGGCGGCAAAGGCTGCGCCATCGGCCCGAAGCCCTGCAAAAGCGGGCAGGTTTTCAACTTGGGAGAACATGCGAGGAACGATCCTGATACACGCGGGTAAACGCAAAACAACAAGGAACACCCCACCCCGTATGCGCGCACCGGTCTGGCAGGCATACGGGCGCGCCGCTCAGGCGGGCGGGGTGGAGCGGGGCTGCTCAGCCAATAAAGGCGGCGTAGGCCTCGGCATTCATCAGGCCATCAAGCTGTGCGGGGTTGCTCAGGCGGAACTTGACAATCCAGCCCGCACCCTGCGGGTCGGAGCTGACGGTGGAGGGGTCATCGGCCAGAGCGGCGTTGCCTTCCACAATCTCACCATCCACGGGGGCGTAAATGTCGGATGCAGCCTTGACCGATTCCACAACGGCTACGGCTTCACCCGCCTTGACCTGCGTGCCAGCGGGCCGTGTTTCCACAAACACCAGTTCACCCAGCTCATCGGCTGCATGCTGGGTAATGCCCACCACGGCCGTATCACCATCCACGCGCAGCCATTCGTGTTCGCTCGTAAAATACAGGGTCATTGCCTTAATACTCCGTAAGGCCCCAAACCGGGGCCTGCCTGAAAACATGTTGAAAAGGAAAAAAGCGCTTTACCGCTTGAAGCGCGCAGGCACCAAAGGCAGAGCCGCCACGCGGGATGGCACGCCACGCCCGCGCAGTTCCGCCACAAGCTCCGTACCTACAGCGGCATGGGGGGTGGCCACATAACCCATGGCAACCGGGGCCTCCAGCGTGGGGCCAAATGCGCCGGATGTCACCTCGCCCACCTTGTCGGCCAAGGCTTCATCTGCATACAGGGGGGCACCGTGGCGCACGGGGGCGCGGCCGGTTGGCAGCAGGCCCACGCGGCGGCGGGTTACGCCTTTTTCAAGCTGCTCCAGAATAATATCCGCGCCCGGAAAGCCGCCAGCACGTGCGCCACCGGTGCGGCGGGACTTCTGGATAGACCATTCCAGTGCTGCTTCCACCGGGGTTGTGGTTTCATCAATATCGGAACCATACAGGCACAGCCCGGCTTCCAGCCGCAGGCTGTCCCGCGCGCCAAGGCCGATCAGCCTGACCTGCTGGTGCTGGAGCAACTGGCGGGCCACGCGGTCTGCATCCTTGGCGGAGAGCGAGATTTCGTACCCGTCTTCCCCCGTATAGCCCGAGCGCGAGACGATGCAGCGTGCGCCATCAATTTCGAGCATGCACACATCCATAAAGCGCATGGTTGCGGCATCTGCATCAAAGCTGCTCAGCACGTCCTGCGCCAGTGGGCCCTGCAGGGCCAGCAGAGCGCGGTCTTCCAGCTGCTCAACCAGACAGTCGGCCAGATTATCCTGCATATGGGCAAAGTCGGCCTGTTTGCATGCGGCGTTCACTACCAGCAGCAGACATTCTTCCTGCGCGATCACCATCAGGTCGTCCAGAATACCGCCCGATGTGTTGGTGAACTGCGTATAACGCTGCCGGTTGGTTTTAAGGCCCACAATATCGGCAGGGACCAGACGTTCCAGCGCGCGGGCTGCGTCCTCCACATTGCCAGAGCGTGCACGAATACGCACCTGCCCCATGTGGGAGACATCAAACAGACCCACCTGTTCGCGCACATGGCGGTGCTCGGCCATAATGCCATCCGTGTATTGCAACGGCATGGAATAGCCTGCAAACGGCACCATTTTGCCGCCAAAATCCTGATGCAGGGTATGGAGAGGAGTATGGAGGAGAGAAGAATCGGTGCCCATGCACGCCGCCTTACAAAAAAGGCCCAAACTCCGCGCGCACCCCATGCCAAACACAGGACAAAAACACGGAGCTTCGGACCGGACCGTCCGCTGCCCCTTCTGTGCTTTTGCCTGAGATCGCTATCCCGTCGGCGGGTGCGAACGCACCTCTCTCCAGAAGTTTAGAGCGCAGGGTCCTTTTGCCTGAGAGTTTCCGGGGCGGTTGCTCCTTCGGCGCCAGCTTTTTACGGCTGGTCTCTCCCTCTGCGCGGGTGCGACCGTGACATTATTTCCCTTACGAGTCAATCACGGTCGCGGGGTAGATTACGCCTTTGCACCGGGCAGGTGCCGGGCAATATAGGGCGGCAGGTTAAAAGAGCCGGTATGGATTTCTGGCGTCCAGTACTGGGTTTTACCCAAAATACCAGCCTGTTCAGCACGGGCGCGCACAACGGCTGTATCCTGCCCGGCGGGGTTTGGCCCCTTGGAGGCGATGCCCAGAGTCATGAACCCGCCAACATAGGTCGGCACAGCCGCCACATAGGCAGACACATGGGGGAAGTATTTGGCCCGGCGTTCGCTGGTTTCAAACAGTTCATCGGCCTGCATGAAGGGCACACCGCACTGGTTGACAATAAGCCCCTCCGCGCTGAGCACGCGGGCACAGTGTTCGTAAAAACTGTCAGTAAACAGGACTTCACCCACGCCAATGGGGTCTGTGCTATCCACAATAATCACGTCAAAGGAGCCATCGGCTGCTTTGGCAACGTAATCAATCCCGTCGCCCACAATCACTTCAGCGCGCGGGTTGGTCCAGGCATCACCCGCAATGGAGGGCAGGTGCTGTTTGGAAAGTTCGATGACTGCGCCATCAATTTCCACCATCACGGCTTTTTCCACGCCGGGGTGTTCCAGCACACGGCGCAACACGCCACCGTCACCCGCGCCAATAATCAGCACCCGGCGCGGAGCCTTGTGCGTAAACAGCGGCACGTGGGTCAGCATTTCCTGATAAACGAATTCATCCCGTTCGGTAATCTGCACCACGCCATCAAGCAGCAGGACGCGACCGTGAGAATCGCTTTCAAATACAACAATATCCTGAAACGGGCTTTTAACGCGCGCCAGTTCCCGAACAACACGGAAGCGCTGGCCCCAGTTGTCGTACAGGGTTTCTTCAATCCAGTTTTCAGCCATCTCAGCCATCCTTGCCATGCACGGCACGGCGGCCCTGCCCAATGCCTGGGCAAAGCCGCCGTTCAATACCGATAAAGAGGAAGTTTGCGCTTGATCCGCGCGGGCTTTTTTAAGCCTGCACGCGGCCGCGACGCTCTTCGCTTACGTCCAGTTGCTCGGCCTGAAACAGGCTCTGCATAACCGGAATAGCCAGATGCGGGTCGCATGCGCCACACATGAAAATGTCGACCGCAGCAAAGTTGCGTTCGGGCCATGTGTGGATGGAAATATGGCTTTCAGCCAGCACAACAACGCCAGATACACCGCCATTGGGTGTAAAATGGTGGAAATGGCTGTGCAGAATGGTTGCCCCTGCCGCCAGAGCCGCTTCACACAGGGTGCTGTCGATTTTCGCGGGGTTGTCCAGATTAGTGGCCCCCCACATATCAACCAGCAGGTGTGTCCCTGCAAATTTTTCGCCGTCTTTTTCGACGAAATAATCTTTACGGTCATCATCTTCAAATGTGACCGGAACAGAAATTGCCTGGTTATTGCTCGGGAGTTCCGAGACCATCCCCAGTTGAGCAAGTGCGTTCATTGACGTACCCCCAAACCAGTAGACAGCCTGTTGGGCGAAATTAATCGCCCCCTTGGGCCAAGAGCGCGCTAACTAGGGCTTTTTACCCCTTGGGTGCAAGAACTATTTTGGGTCTTTAACAGATTTGTCAAATGTCGATGGCAGGCCATACCCACCAAGGGAGACAACCGGCCCTTTTTGCGCCTGCCTGAGAAGGGCCGCAAACCGGGCCTGCCGTTCCGCCCCAAGGGCACGCCCAGCCACCCATGCGCGCAGGCTGTGCAGGGTTTCCATATCCCCTGCCGCAGCGGCATCCGTTGCCAGACGAATCACAAGGTCGCGCTGCGGGGGGCTTAGCTCGCCCTGCTCTGGCAGGGTGCGGCTGGCAAGGCGGCCCACAACCAGCACGGCCTGTGCCCATTGCTGGTCCTGCTCATACAGGGCCCCACGCACGGACAGGCCTGCATCCGATTCATCCTCGGCCAGAAGGGCCTGTGCGCCCTCGCGGTTGCCGCTGGCGGCGGCCAGTCTGGCCTCATCATACCTGCGGCGGGCGGCAAGGTCTTCCGGCAGGTCAGCCAGTGCGCTGCGCTCAAGCGCGCGCAGGGCAAGCGGGCGCTGGTTGCCCTGCAATGCAGCCTGCGCAAGCTGTTCTTCAATATCAGCCCGCATCAGCGGTTCTATGGCCAGCACATCGGCCTGCTGCAAAACCGGTATGGCCTGCCCGAACTGCCCCATGGCCATAAGCTGCCGCCCAAGCCCGGCCAGCAGTTTGGCCTTGAGCGGGTCATCTGGCACCAGCCCCATGCTGGCCCTTGCCAGTGCCAGCTGCTGGGCGCGGTCTGTAGCGGGGGGAACATTGGGCACAGCCCCGCGCCCGCCCCGCTTCCGCCCCACGGCGCCGTGGCTGCCATGGGCGGGCGTGCCCTGCGCTGCATCGGCGTGGGGTGGGCCAAACACCAGCGCAAACAGCACCGTGCGCCATGCTGCATCCAGCTTGTCCTGCGGTGCCAGCTCGGACGCACCCAACCCACTCAGCACACCCGCAGCGCGCACGGCCTGCCCGCTACGGGCTAGAGCCTGCGCGTAAACCAGCCGCAAGGCGGGTACAATATTCATCTCACCCTGTTGGGCATTGGGGGCCACCCTGCTCCCTTCGGCCACCTGCGCGGCCAGAATCTGGGCATAGGCCTGTGCGGCCATATCCGGCCCGATCTGGTCATGCGCCAGCAAAAAGCCGACCAGCTCGGCCCGGGCCATGTCGGCCATGCGGTCATTACCCGAAGCGGTCAGGTTTTCCAGTGCAACACGCGCGCTTTCGGGTTCCGTGCCGCGGGCCTGCACCATAATGCGCGCAAGGCTGTATGCCGGGTCATCTGGCAGGGAGCCCAGCACTGCGCGCTCATCCGGCCCGCCAAACTGGGCCAGATACTGCGTAACCCGCAGCATAAGCCCCGCACGGACTGGTGCGGGGTACTGTTCCAGCCGTGCGTAACCACGCGCCAGCAAAACGGATGTGGGCACGCTCCCTGCACCGCTGAGCATAAAATACGCGCCACGCCATAGCACCATGTCTGGCCCAAAGGCCCAGTCCGCACTGGCCAATGGGGCGGCTCCGGCCATGTCCCCACTAAGCAGGGCCGCACAGGCGCGCAGGGCCTGCACACCCGGCCCCGGCCAGCCGCCACGCACCACACCGCCCACATCGGCCGCACTGCTGCCATCATGCCCGCTGTGCTCGGGCAGGGCACGCAGCAGCTCCCATGCCTGCTGGGGGTACCCTGCGGCAAAGGCCGCCTGTGCCGCCGCCACCCGCATGGCCCACATGGTAATGACTACCGCCTCCGGCTGGCCCGCCAGAACGGTTGCGGGGTCTCCCGCTGCCTGGCCCAGACTGTCGCGCGCTTTGCGCCACTTCTGCAACAGCAGGGGAGTGGGTTCATCCCGCAGGCCGAGCCAGAACCAGTCCTGCCCCTGCCGCACGCTGGCACTGGGGGGCGGAGCAGGCAGGCCAACCGGCACGGGCTGGCCGGCTATGGCCTCCAGCACCGGCCCGCTGGGCGTAGGCTGCATGAAAAGCTGCGCCGAATCCGCTGCAACCACCACCCCCAACACCGCCGGGCGCACGGCATACCCCACGGCCGAGCGCGGCTGCAAAGGGGTTTCCACCTGCCGGGTCGTCGCCACAAACAGCCTGCCCCCGGTTGCGGGGTCGGGCAGGGTAACAACCCGACCGGGCTGGCTTTGTGCAAACAGGATGCGGGCAGGGAGGGGCACCATCTGCACCGCTGGCGTAGCGGGGTGCGCGCCAGCCGAAGCCCCATGCCCCCCGCCATTCCCCGCAGGGCTACCCACACGTGCACCACACCCATCCGGGCGACCGGGCTGAACGGCGCAGAGCAGCCAGCCCGCCTTCTGGCGCAGCACGGCAATATGCGGGTGATCTGGCAGGTAAATCCGGAGCAGGGTTGCACCGTTCAGGGCCACGCTCTCCCGCCGGTCGAACATACCGCCCTCGCCAGGCAGGTGGAACAGGGCTGGCAGGGCGCGGTCCACCACCACCATCAGTTCCGGCCCGGACCAGAATGCCGCAAGCCCGGTTGTGCTCTCCGCTGGCAGGAACAGGCCCGGTGCCACATCAGCCACGCGGGGCAGGGCATCGGCCTGTACGCTGGTAACCGGCAGGGCGTGCAGCCCGTCGGAGCGGGGCACATCCTGCACGGCGGGGGGTGTGGCACGCAGGGGGGCGGCCTGCACGCAGAGGGCAAGCCCTGCCAGCATGGTGCCAAGCAGCATGGCCCGCCCCAGACCCGTGCGGGCCTGCCGGGCTGGGGCCGCCGTAGCCCCGGCACCACGGGCAACCGGGCCGGACATGCGCGCACCCTGCCCACCGCAGGCCCCTGCCTGCTGGTTTACCCGGTTGTCTGCCTGCCTTGTGTCTGCCACGTTCCCTGCCTGTGTCTTGTGGTACCGGCCAGCCCGGCCCACACCTGTTAGCACGCGCGGGCAGTGCACCCCGTGCGCCAGCCCCATGCCCGGTATTTACCCCAGCATGACAAAAACCAACATGGGCTGCTAGAACAACAGGGGCGTTTTGGCCAGCACCCCCAGCCCCGCCACCACAGGAGCGGCCCATGCTTGACCGTTTTACCAGTATGCAGGTTTTCGTTAAGGTGGTGCAGCTTGGCAGCTTTAGCGCGGCAGCGCGGGCACTTGCCCTCTCCCCCACCATGGTGACCAAGCATGTCACCACGCTGGAAGACCGGCTGGGCGTAACCCTGTTCCGCCGCAGCACACGCCACCTCTCGCTCACCGAGGCAGGGCGCCTGTTTCTGGAAGGTAGCCAGCGTATTCTGGCGGACATGGAGGACATGGAGCTTACCGTAAGCGAGCAGCGGCACGAAGCCCGCGGCCACCTGCGGCTGAATGCGCCTGTCTCCTTTGCCATACGCTACGTGGCCCCCTACCTGCCCGAGTTCAACCGCCTGCACCCGCACGTAAGTGTTGAACTGGGGCTGAACGACCGCACAGTGGACCTGATAGACGAAGGCTGGGACCTGACCCTGCGCATACGCAAAATGCCGTCCAGCACACTGCGCAGCCGCAGGCTGGCCACCATTCGCATGGTGGTGTGCGCAGCCCCTGCATACCTGGAGCGTGCGGGCACCCCCACCCGGGTGGAAGAGCTCAGCCAGCACCAGTGCCTTGGCTACACGCTAAGCGGCACCAACAGCGCCAGCCGCTGGAGCTTTGGAGAAAAAGGGGAAAAAACGGTGCCTGTTTCCGGCCCGCTCAGCGCCAATAATGGCGATGTCCTGCGTGAAGCGGCACTGGCGGGTGAAGGCATTGTGTACCAACCGGTTTTTGTTGTGAGCGAGGAGTTGCGCACAGGCCGCCTGCGTGCGCTCACACTGGACCTGCCCCCCGTACCGGGGCCGGACCTGCACGCGGTTTATGCACCGGGGATTAGCGTATCCCTTAAAATCCGCGCCATGATTGATTATCTGAGCCAGTGCTACACCCCCACTCCGCCGTGGGAACAGGCACTGGCGCACACCCCGTAAAAACCACAAACACAGGGCAGGCTACGGGCCAGACACAACAGGCCTGACCCGCCCGCATCATACGCCAGCCAGAGCCTGCTCAATGGCGGCCAGTTCTGTGGCAGAGAACGCCACGTTCTCCAGCGCGGCCAAAGTTTCGTCCAGTTGCTGCACGTTTCTGGCCCCGATAATGGCTGATGTGACAACCGGGTTGCGCAGCGTCCATGCCACAGCCATTTGCGCCAAGCTCTGCCCGCGGGCCTGTGCCAGCTCATCCAGCCTGCGCACGGCCTTGAGCACCTGCGGGGTTATGGCCGCCTGATCCAGAAAACGGCTTGTAGCCGCGCGGGATTCGGCAGGAATACCCCCCAGATATTTGCGGGTCAGCACCCCTTGCGCCAGAGGGGAGAAAATAACACACCCAACCCCAAGCTCCTCCAGCGCAGGCAGAAGCTCGGCCTCTATGCCCCGGTTCAGCAGCGAATATGCGGGCTGGTGCACAAGCAGGGGAACGCCCGCAGAGCGCAGAATAGCCTCGGCCTCCCGCGTGCTGGCGGCATCGTAGGAGGAAATCCCCACATAAAGCGCCTTGCCCTGCCTGTGGGCCTGAACCAGCGCGCCTATGGTTTCCTCCAGCGGCACATCGGGGGTTGGGCGATGGGAATAAAAAATATCCACATAGTCCACCCCCATGCGCTTCAAACTCTGGTTGAGGGAGGAGAGCAGATATTTGCGTGACCCGCCATTGCCATAGGGGCCGGGCCACATATCCCACCCCGCCTTGGTGGAAATGACCAGTTCATCACGGTAGGGGTGCAGGTCTTTTTGCAGAATACGCCCGAAGTTTTCCTCTGCCGAGCCATAGGGCGTGCCGTAGTTGTTGGCGAGGTCAAAATGCGTCACGCCCCGGTCAAACGCCCGGCGGATGGTGGCGCGGCCGGTTGCAAAGGCGTCCGTATCCCCAAAATTGTGCCACAGGCCAAGAGAAATACGCGGCAGGTCCAGCCCGGAATGCCCACAACGCCGGAAGTCTGCCTGCTCATACCGCGTGGCGGAAGGTTGCCAGTTCATTGAATTACACGATCCTTTTTTGGTAAAAATGGAAAAATCTTTATTCCGTCTTGCGTTTTATACCGCCAGAGCCACACGCCCGCCATGTGGTTCGCAAAAGGTGCTCTCCAGCCACACAGGGGCCACCCGCACGCGCAACACGCTCCATGCCAGCACGTAAGCCAGACTGCACCCACCCAGAATAACCGGCATGGGCACAAACCCGCTGGCCCACAGAATGGACGCCCCACCAAGGTTGCCGCAGAACGCGCCAATACCCGTAGCCCGGCCAACCAGGCTGGCTGGCAGCCAGTCCGTAACCACCCCAAACAGGTTACTGGCAAAAACCTGATGCGCCATAAGCGCCACGGTAAACAGGAACAGGCCAACAGCCAGAGACGTTGTGAAAAACACAAACATCATTGGAACAACGCACAGGGCTGCCGTGCCCATAACAATACGGCGCGCCTGCTCCTGCGACCCCACGTAAGGGCGCAGAAGCCCCGGCAGAATACCCCCGCAGAATGCCCCAATACCCGCACCAATATAAACCGTGCCCGATGCCCCGCTCATGCCCCGCATGCTCAGGCCAAAATGGGAATGAAAAATATCGGGCAGCCAGCTCAGCAACAGCCACCATGTAGCATCCGAGAGCACCTTGCTAATGGAAAACGCCACCACAACCCGGCGCACCGCCGGGTCCCGCAGCCGCGCCGTGGTGGCACCATCCGCCTGTTGCGGCCCAGCCGGGCCAAGGACCACCGGCCCCCGGAGCTGCCAGAACAGGGCCAGCACAAGCCCAACCCCGCCCAGCCCCACCACAAGAGCGCGCCAGCCAAGCAGGGGCAGAACCAGCGCAACCAGCAGGGGGGTCAGCACCGCTGCCACATTGGGTGTGGCGTTGAGAATGCCAATAACCTTGCCGCGCTGGGAGCGTGGAACAGCCAGCGCAATAAACTTCATCATGCTCGGGGTGCCTGCCCCCTCAAACGCGCCAAGGCCCGCGCGGATCAGCACAAAATCCCGCACGGAGGAGGCAAAGGCGTGCAGTACGGTCAGCAGGCTCCAGCCTGTCAGGGCTACACCCAGTGTGCGCTTTGGCCCGGCCCAGTCCACCAGCCACCCCGCCGCCAGCAGGCTGCATGCCGCAGCAACCTGCGTCCATGCGGCAATGCTGGCGTAATCGCGCGCCGTCCAGCCAAATGTCTGGTCCAGAACGGGCTTGAGCAGCGCAATAATCTGCCTGTCTGCTGCGGCTACCACAATAATGGAGCACAGCAGCAAGGTGGTCAAAACCTGCGAAGGACGGGGGGAGAGTGCGTTCCCTGCCATGTTCAGAAATCCTTACGCAGAACAAAGCCACCATAACGGCCGTAATCACGCGGGATGGAGCTGGTCACACCGCCCAGTGCGCCATATGCCATGTAGGAGGCATAATGCGTGTTAATGGCGTTGCGCATGACAAGTGAAAGCTGGAGCTTGAGCTTTTTGTCCTGCAACGTGGTGCTCATGTTCCATATGCCATAAGCCTTCTGCACCGTGTCTGGCGTTTCGGTCAGGGCAAACTGCGTGCGGCTCTGCCACGTGTAGTCACTGTCCACCGATAGGGTGAAGCGGTTGTTCAGGCTTTTTGTGTAATCCGCATTCAGCACAAACTTCCAGCGTGGTGCAAAAGGCAGGGGCTGGCCGTTAACATTGCACGATGCAGGGGCACCAGCAGGGCAGTTAAACTTGTCCACCACAGCGTAGGTGTAAGCAAAGTTACCGCCCAGTGTCAGCCCCGGCAGGGTGCGCACGGCCACATCCCCTTCCACCCCCTTGGAGGAGACAGACCCGGCATTGATCATGCGGTAAACCGCACCACCGGCTACGTTATCCAGAAAATTGGCCTGATAGTTGGAGAAGTTTTCAATAAATGCGGCAAGGTTTGCCGTAACCCGCCGGTGCAGGAACTGGGATTTAAGCCCCAGTTCAAAACTGTTGTTCTGCTCGGGTTTAAGCACCTGCGCATCTGTTGCCTGCATATTGAAAAACGTATTGTAGGCAGGCCCCTTATACCCATGCGAATAGGTAAAATAGGCATGAATGTCAGGCTTAATGTCATATTGCAGGCCAATGCGGTCCACGTACCCATTCTGCGACGTGGAACCGGAGGACGCATAGGACGGGCGAATACCCGTTACCGCCACGGCAGATGTGGATCTGCGTGACATGTCATACCCCAGATCGTCACGCAGCAGGCGCAGGCCCAGAATAGCCCGGAAGTTTTTTGTAAAGTTCAGGTTCCCTTCAGCAAAAACGGCATAGTTGTTGTTGGTTATGCCATAATGCGACTGGCCGTAAGCCGTGCCCTGCCCGTTTTGCGAAAGGGTGCGGCTATAGACCTCCCGGTCCACCCCGTGCAGGTAGTAAAACCCGGCAACATAATCAAAAAAATGTCCACGGGGGGAGGCAATGCGCACTTCCTGCGATGCCTGCCAGAAGTTCAGCTTACCGTGGTCCCGCACCTCGGGCAGGGTGGCGTACACGCCGGACAGGCCATCGTAATCCTGATCCTGAATATTCTGCCACTGCCTGTAGGCGGAAATGGAAGTGAGCTTGTACCCACGCCCAAGTTCGCGATCGACCGTTGCGGAAAAACCACCAGTATGGTCCACAGAGCGGCTTTGCGTATTATTGCTGACCGAGGTGTTGTTCTTGGAAGGTGTAACCCCCTCCCCCACCAGTGCCGAAGCCAGTGCGGGGTTGGTTTTGACCGCTCCCGTAGGGTACGCCACCTGATTGGTGGAGGTATAAACCCCCGTTGGCACCAGATCGTTCTGGTACATGTAATCCAGCCCGAATGTGACCTGTGTTTCCTCATCCGGGGTCCAGAGGAACTTGCTGCGCGCACCACGGTGTTCGTAGCCATTCACCGTGGTGCTGTTGGCCAGATTTTTAACATTCCCGTCAAAACCACCGACCAGAAAAGACGCATTGGCAACCAGCTTGGACGGAACAAGCGTGCCCGTAGCCCCCCCGGTCAGCCGGTATTCGTTCCCCGAAAAATAGGAGGCCTCCGCAAAAGCATGGAAGTCCGCCGTAGGCTGCCGGGTAACAATATTGACCGCCCCGGCAGAGGCGTTTTTACCAAACAGCGTGCCCTGTGGCCCCCGCATGACCTCTACATGGTCAAGGTCCAGAATATCGGCCGTGGCCTGCCCGGGCCGGGCCAGCACCACCCCGTCCAGCACGGTGGATACGGACGGCTCCACCCCCGGAGAGGTCGCAATGGTGCCTATGCCGCGCACAAAGGTTGCCCGGTCCTTGGATGAGGAATTGGCCCGGAAGTTGGCGGAAGGGATAAATTCAAAAATGCCCTGCAGGTCATGCACGTTATCCCGCGTGGCCTGTTTGGCGGAATAGACCGATGTGGCCACAGGCACCTTCTGCAACGGTTCGCTACGCCTGCGCACGCTAACGGTTACATCCTCCGCCTGCCCGGCCTCGAGCGCTGAATGGTTGGGGGAGGTTTTTTTGCTGGCGGGGGTCTGTAACTGCGCCTGTGCGGTGCCAGCAACCATGGCGCAACCAAGGGACGTCACCGAGACATTCAGAACAATACGGCGCAGGTTCGAAGGCAGGGTGAGCATTCTGTTTTCCACTACATTTGGAAGTTTAAATATGATTCGACTCTTAAATAACGATACAATTCCGTCATAACGTCAAGATTAAACTATCACGTGTTGTTGTTAATTAGAATTTAGTATATTCAACGATCTTATATCGCCATAATGCGAGTCAGAAACGGGGTTTCCCGCCCCTTAATCCACGCTTAACATTGTGGGAATGCCCAGTGCCTGAAAGAAAAATATGTTCCAGAACAACACATTAGTGACGTTTTGGAACAATTCCCTCTTCCGCCGCCCATAATCCACCATTTTTTGGTGTTGTTTTTTAAGGAATGCTCGAATGTCTCTCGGTCTGGTAGAAAAAACGGCATCACCAACCGTTACAAAGCTTGGTGGTCAAATTGGTGCGGAAATCAGGGGTATTACCCTGTCCCCCGATCTGGACGAGGCCAGCATCGCGTTCATTTACAACGCCATGCTGGAACACAAGGTGATCTTCTTTCGCAAACAGTCACTGACCAGCGCACAGCAGGAGGACCTTGGCGCACGGTTTGGCACGCTTGTGTCCCACCCCACGGTTTCCAGCGCGCAGGGCACAAAACATATTTTTGAGCTTAAATCACGCAAGGGCCGGGCTGCCAACACATGGCATGCCGACATGACCTTCATGGCCTCCTACCCCAAAGCGTCCATCCTGCGGTGCATACGCCCCGCCCCTTACGGCGGGGCCACCCTGTGGGCCAACACCGCCACGGCGTACCGTTCCCT
>NZ_JOPD01000036.1:0-23073 GCF_002153575.1 Acetobacter sp. DsW_54 | reverse complement strand
TATCGCTGCCTGATTACTGAACAAATCTCTCTCCGGTAAACCCGGGGCAGTTCAGTCCGCGGCGTATCGCCGTCAATACGGTTGCCCCGGGCGCTATCCAGACGGATTTTTCAGGCGGTGTCGTGCGGGACAATCCGGACGTGGCACGGCACATCGCGGAAGCAACCGCACTTGGGCGTCCGGGGGTGCCGGATGATATCGGCCCGATGATCGCCTCGCTGCTGTCCGAGGACAACCGGTGGATCAATGCACAGCGGATTGAGGTCTCTGGCGGGCAGGCCATCTGAGCGAGAGGCCAGATTCAGGACGTCTGTCATAAATTGGTAATAGGCTACGAAAATGCTTCTCGATATTGTGGTTGCGGCAGCGTTGTAGGGCTTTTCGTAGTCTGAATATTACCGCATCAGGTCGTCAGCGAAGCGTCGCAGAAGTGTTCGCAACTGATCGAGATCTTCGTCGGTCCAATCGACAAGAATGCGGTTGGCCAGCCTCTCACGTGCCGCGTTGAGGACGCGAACCATGTCCCGGCCTTTTTCAGTTACCGTCGCTTCGCGTACACGCTTGTCCGCTGCCGAAGGACGACGTTCGATGAGGTCCAGATCTTCCAGCTTGGTCATTTGTCGGCTGATGGTCGTATGATCACGCCCCGTACGGTCCGCGAGTTCGACAACGCCGATAGGACCGTAACGCCATACGCGCGCCAGAAGTGGGAAAAGGGCTCGATCCAGTGGAATCCCGGCTTCTTCGATCAGGCGATCGTCACGGCGGGGGCGGTTGATTTCATCGACAAGATCAATGATCGCAGTATGCAGTCCACGCAGGATTTCAGGGTCGTGTGTATTATTCATGTTTTTCGTTGCCTTCGGTGTTCATCTCATATACGTGAATAATACACGTTGATTCGCGGAGTTGCCAGTGTCTTTCGATACAGACGTCCTGATCTCGGGTGCGGGGGCCGCAGGCCTGACACTTGCCATCGACCTCGCCCGACGCGGGGTTGCGTTCCAACTGATCGAGCAGAACGGGCAGCCGTTCAACGGATCGCGCGGCAAGGGCATCCAGCCCCGGACGATGGAGATTTTTGAGGATCTCGGTATCGTCGATCGTATGGCCGCGGCAGGCGGACCTTATCCACCACTGTGCCAGTATCGCCCTGATGGAACTCATACGATGTCGCTTCTGACAGAGGCGGAAGTCTTCCCGACCGCAGCCGAGCCCTATGCTGCGCCGCTGATGCTGCCGCAGTTTGCAACCGAGGCCGTTATGCGGGAGCGGCTTGCCGAGCTGGGTCATCATCCACACTTTGGGACAAGACTGACTGGATTTGAACAGGACGCCCATGGCGTTACGGCGAGGATGGAACAGGAGACTGGCGAGCAAGTTGTCCGTGCCCGCTTCCTTGTTGGAACCGATGGTGGCCGCAGTTTTGTGCGTCATGCATTGGCGATCGATTTTCCAGGGGAAGCATTAGGCGTGCGTGCGATCGTTGCCGACGTGCGGCTGGAAGGTCTTGATCGATCCGCCTGGCACCGTTTCCAGCTCGATACGCCCGTGACACAGGTGATGATCTGTCCGTTGGCGGGCACGGACCTGTTCCAGCTTCAGGCACCTGTAGCCATGGAGGGAGAGATCGATCTGTCTCCGGCCGGGTTGACCACGCTTATCGTGGCCCGGACTGACAGAAGGGACATTATCGTCCACTCCGTCTCCTGGTCCTCAGTCTATGTAATGAGCGCCCGTCTGGCCGATCGTTACAGGGTTGGGCGGATCTTTATCGCGGGGGACGCCGCGCATGTTCACCCGCCAACCGGTGGTCAGGGTCTTAATACCAGCGTTCAGGACGCCTATAATCTCGGCTGGAAGCTGGCCTCCGTGCTTGCGGGCGCACCAGAAGCGCTGCTCGACAGCTACGAGGCGGAGCGCCGGCCGGTTGCGTTGAACATGCTGCGTCTCTCGACGCGACTGCTCGGTGAAGCAAAGCAGGGCACCATGCGTCGTGATCGCGAGGCGCGTCAGCTCGACCTCGGCTATCGCGGTTCATCGTTGAATGTACCCGGTTCGGTGGGCGGAAAAGTGCAGGCGGGCGATCGTGCACCCGATGCGCCCTGTCGCGGACAGGCCGGGCAGCAGACACGGCTGTTCACGGTTTTTAAAGGGCCTGACTGGACCTTGCTCGGCTACCAGCCGCGTGACTGCCCGTCGGACATAGCGGGGATCCGTATCGTTACCGTCGGCGCGTGGCATGAACTCGTCGATGATGGCGGCCATATCGCCGAAGCGTACGGGATCGACCCTGATCAGTGGGTGCTCGTGCGTCCAGACGGTTACATCGCCGGAATTTTTCTATCTGATGGACTGGAGGTGCAGCTTTCGCGCTATTTTGCGCATGTTCTGCCATCCCGCCCGACCGTTACCTTCGGAGGGTCATGATAGTGGGTTTCCAGACCTTTTTGGGTTTTGCGTCTTTTCGCCTTCGCTCTTGGTAGATTTGCTCGTTTGCGCTCCAGCTGTTGAGGCCAGCAGGAACAGCGTGTGAGGCAGTGTCCGGACGGGCTTCATTCTCATATTGCTTGAGCCGGTTTGGTGGCGTACCAACAGTGTTACAGGCTGCGAAATCGTCAATTTCTAAGCGTGTACTCTATCGCGGCTTCAGCATGGAGCGCTGTGGTGTCAAAGATCGGCACACTGCTGTCCTCGGGGCCTACAAGCAGCATGATTTCGGTGCAGCCCAGAATGATGGCTTCTGCACCAGCCTCAACCAAACGGGCAATGACGGCTCTATAGGTTGTTCGGGACGCTTCCTCGATCCGGCCTGCCACCAATTCTTCGTAGATGATGCGATGAACGGTAGCACGATCCTCGTCGTTTGGTACGATAACGTCGAGACCATGGTTGTTGATCAGGCGACCTTTGTAGAAATCATGCTCCATCGTGAAAGCCGTGCCCAGCAGGCCAACTTTCGAAAAACCTGCCGCCTTGATTTTCTCAGCTGTTGGATCAGCAATATGCAGGAGCGGAATGCTGACCGCCGCCTGTACCGCTGGGGCCATGCGATGCATGGTGTTGGTGCAAATCAGCAGAACCTTGGCTCCACCAGCTTCGAGCCGCTGCGCCGCATCGACCATTTTTGCGGTCAGGCCTTCCCAGTCCCCTTTATGCTGAAGCGCCTCGATCTCGGAAAAGTCGAAAGACCAGAGCAGGCAAGGTGCGGATGCAGTCGGCCCACGCTTATTGCGAACGCCTTCGTTGATGATGCGGTAATATTCTGCCGAGCTTTCCCAGCTCATGCCCCCGATAAGGCCGATCATGTGCATATTACTCTCTCCTGAATGTCGGTGTCGTTTCTTCACAGGTCACGGTGAGCAGTTATTTTTCCAGAGCAAAGTCTACGATGGCCTGAATATGTAAAGCGGTCGTATCGAAGACAGGGAACGCTGGAAAATCTGGCTGGTTGATAAGTAGGAATATCTCGGTGCAACCCAGGATTACGCCTTCCGCGCCCTCGGCCCGCAGTGCTTCGACCACACGGAGATATTCGGTCTTGGACTCTGACCTCAGGTCACCACGAACCAGTTCGTCAAAGATGATGCGATCGACAATCTTCTTGTCGGTCTCGTTCGGGACAATCACCTCTACACCAAATTTCTCGCGATAGCGTTTGTGTAGTGCTTCCGATTGCATAACCGGCATCGTACCCAGCAAAGCTACGCGGCCTATCCCAGCCTTGCGTATGGCTTCGCCGGTCGGATCGGCGATATGGATGAACGGCGTCGTGCGTCCCACCATGGCAGGCTCGACAACGCGGTGCATGGTGTTGGAGACGCAGACGATGACATCCACGCGCGCTGCTTCGAGACGCAGGATCTTGTCCTCCAGATAGGCCGCGGCCTCGCCCCAACGATCTTCGCGCACGAAAGACTGGATGTTCCCGAAATTAACCGATGCGATGATGATCTCACCATTGTCCCAGCCGCCAAGATGCTGGTTCAATTGCTCGTTGAGCATCCGATAATATTCGCCAGTCGCCTGATTGCTCATGCCGCCAAGAATGCCGATAGTCTTCTGGCGCAAAGGGCGTTGAGATGAAATCTCATTCATGTCTGGTCGCTCATCTCCATAATAATCTGTATCCTGACTAATCGACGCATTCGGCGCAGGATTGGAAAATCCTGCTCTTATGCGTCACAGGGCACAGATTGAGATGAAGGACCGATGGCGAACACCCGAGACAGGTTGAAATTGTGGCGTGATTCCAGCCTGCCGGGCGGGATGGATGTGCTACGGGCATCCTGCTTCGATTATCGCTATCCTGCACATTCGCATGATGAGTTCGTCATTGCGGCATTCGTTCGCGGCGCTCAACGACACCGCATCGCACGCTATCAAGGCGTCGCTGAGCCAGGTACCGTCATGATTATCCCGCCGGGGGAGGTGCATACAGGCGAAGCTGTAGAATGTGATCTGGGGTGGGATTACTGCGCCTTCTATCCAACCTCCCAGTTTATCGACGCACTGGCGGCAGACATCCTGCCGGGGGCGGGCAACCTCGACTTTGGACGCGACCTTCTCCGCCAGAACACAGACCTCGCCGATAGGCTCTTACAGGCCTCGTTGCTTGCCTCACAGTCTCAGGATCCGCTCGAGCGGCAATGCGCCGTCTATGAAGCGCTGGGTCATGTCATCGCACGCTATGGCGAGCGCACCAGCCGATCAGTCAAAACTGCATCGCGTCCTGCCGATATCCGGAAAGCGCAGGCATTTCTCGCAGACGAATTCCACGGACATTTGAGCATCGATGAGGTCGCTTCGGCCGTTGGGATCAGCCAATATCACCTCATGCGCAGTTTTCGTGCAGCGACTGGACTGTCCGTCCATCAATTCCTGACACAAATCCGGCTCGGTCACGCCAAAACCCAGCTTGCTCAAGGCGTAAGTGCCGCGCAAACGGCGACGAGCGTTGGCTTTTATGACCAGAGCCACTTAATCAATCAGTTTCGTCGACATTTCGGGGTTACGCCAAAGCAGTACGCAACAGCATCACGGTAGGCAGATCGAATGAACAACTAGCTCACTCTCGTCTGTTTCTGTGGATATGGATCAATCGTGAACTGAGCGACGATATGCACACGAGCGCCGAACTGTACCCCTAACTAGGGTCGTCTCACCCAACAACATCATTGTGATTGATGTCTGGACTTCGTCAGTAAAGGGGAGGGATATGAAAATGTCTGCTTTCCGCAGAATCCCTCAAGAAGTGGACGTCGAAATGCTATCAGCAAACCCTAGATGTTCTCAAAATCTCTTGTTATTGTAATTATCAATCAAAGTTTTTGGAGGTCATTATGCCGAAGCCTGGGGACGCAACAAATTGGATCATACAGCAATATGCTTTTAAAGATTTATCGAGAATGGAACAAAATGAGGCTGGATCGTTCAGTTTCATATGGGGAATATTTGAAAATCGAGTTATGCAGGTGTTAGACAGAAATCCCGAGGAGTCTCTAAGCAAAAGTGTTTGTAGAGACTATGCAAACTCCGAGCATATACCAAAAGTAGACGTATCTGTTGAAATTAACTATTTCAAGAATTTATTTTTTACACCCACTGGTGACGAGACCGATATTTGGGGTAATGCCTGTTTTAGGAAAGGTGACAAAAGTGATGAAATAAAAGAGATATTGCTTGGCAATAGTCGAACATTTGAGATGGAAGCTGAGGCTCTTTTGCGGATAATTTCTCGCCTAAGGAATAATTTTTTTCATGGTTTTAAGTGGGCTTACAATTTGAGAGGACAACTGAATAATTTTGTATTTGCAAATTCGGCTTTGATGAAACTCATGCCGCACGCTCCGTAGTCCCTGTGAAGTTTGCTTCACGGCTTACTTAAGACGCTTCATTTGCAAGTATCCGCGTTCAGACAATTCTTGATCTAATTAGGCAGCAGGGCTTTGAACTAGGCTCAGGACTCATTTTTTGAGGTAGAAGATGACGCTTGCTGCGATGTAGATTGCGGACATGAAGGTATGAGAGCATCGGTTGTATCTGGTCGCAACACGTCGTCAGTCTTTCAACTTTGCGAATATGTTTTCGATCAGATGGTGCTTTTTATATAGATGCCAATTGTGAAGGTGGTTTTGATTTCCAGTTCTTCTTCGGCTGAATACAGGCTGCGATGTTCCGGTCTGCAAGCGATAACCTGATCTGGTTGCTGTCGTAGCCTCTGTCCCCGATGACTTCTTCTGCCTCATCGGGGAGGTCTGCCAGAAGCACATCAGCACCTTTGAAATCACCGACCTGTCCAGCGGTCAGATGAAGCCGGACGGGTCGGCCCTGATCATCGCACACGGCATGAAGTTTTGAGTTCACGCTGCCTTTTGTCAGTCCGATATGGCGGGGAAAAGCTCCTTTTTGAGCAGGGACGCCGATGTCCGGTGTACCTCGAGGTGTGTTGCATCAATCATCAGACGCTTCGAACGGCCAGCCTGTTCTGTCAGGGCGACAAAGATCCTGTCAAAGACTCCCAGGCGGCTCCACCGGATAAAGCGATTGTATAAAGTCTTGTGCGGACCATACGCTTTCGGAGCGTCTTTCCACTGAAGACCGTTACGGATGACATAAACGATCCCGCTTAGAACACGCCGGTCATTCACGCATGGCACTCCGTGCGCCAGAGGAAAAAACGGCTCAATCCGCTCCATCTGGCGCTCAGACAGCATAAACACATCACTCACAGGCCTATCCTCCATCGGTAAGCCTGTGATCACAACCTCTCACTCAGTTCAATAAACTAATTGGTCCTGAGCCTAGTTATTTCGTTCTGGGGCTTGATGGGTTGAATTGATGATGAATCTTTTAGGTTTTGAAGCCATATTTTGCAGATATATTAGTAAGGAGGGGGCACTCAGGGTCTTGAACCTTCGCCCAAAGTTATAGGTCGCCATGAAATCGTGTAGGTGTGTCCGCAACTGCGTATGGCTGCCGTAATGGAAGCGTTTGACGGCTACTTCTTTGATCGTCCGGCTCATCCATGCAACCTGACCATTGGTCCATGGATGCTTGAGTTTCGTCAGACGATGTTTGATCCCGTGGATTTCGGTAATATCCAAGCGGCCATAATCACGCTTAATACACACGACGCGTATGTAATCGCACAGCTGGCAAATAAGCAGCTAAGCCGTCCAAGATTTTTGTTCGTCAATGAGGCGCAGACATAGCGCAGCAGCGTTGGAAATCAGTCCTTGCCGGGCATGGCAGAGCGCGAGAGTCGTTGGACGCAAGCCGGGGTCTGATAGCGGTACGAAGCTTAAACGGCCGTCATCCCTCGCTTCAGCGACATCTAGTTGGCTGAGGACGGAAACACCGTTCCCCTGAGCAACCAGAGAACGGATTACGGCGATATTGTTCGATGACAGAGCAGAATTGACCTTTAGTCCGGTCGAAACTTCGAGCATGCGGAACTGCTCGGCAATCTCAAGAGGGTCGATCGGTCGTATGACATTCTCCCCCGACAACTGATTGAACCGGAGGGTTTTGGCGGACTGCAGTCTGTGCCCACGCGGCATGACTACGCCAAGTGGAATTTCACGAAACGCGCGTACAGTGATGTCGCGGGAGGATTGAGGGTTCAAAAGCAGCCCAAGGTCGTAGTCTCCATGAGCGATGCTCTGCGCAATGCTGTCGTTAGGCAGAACGCAGATTTCGAGCGCGATGCCGGGGTAGTGTGCGCGCATAGTCGAAATGACACGGGGTAAAAAGCCATGTGCCAAGGCCTCGATCACGGCCATGCGCACTAGTCCGCGCCGTAAACCGTCCAGATCGTCAATCTGCTCGCGTATCCTTGCAAAATCCTTGCGCCAGTCAAGTGCGCCGCGAACGAGGAATTCGCCTGCCGAGGTCAGGCGCATGCCGCTCGGCAGGCGGTTGAATAATGGAACGCCTATCTCTTCTTCCGCCGCCAAAATCTGGCGGTCGATGGCGGATGCTGAGACATTCAGATGCTCTGATGCCTTGCGGACGGAGCCCTGCCGGGCGACTTCGACAAAATAGATCAGCATTCGGGAGAAAGGCTGCACTTCAGGCGTTCTCTTTTTCTCAATGACAAATCAAAAAAATGATGTTTGAAGTTTACACGATCCGTCCGCATGCTTCCAGTCGCTCAGTAGCCTCTGCATAGGATGATCCGGCATATGACAACCCTTACAGCTTCTACCCCTTCGCTTGATCTGCCCAGAAACTGCACCTTTGACCCTGACGACTGGCGTATTCTCGCTCGGCAGTGGTACGCTGTGGCCCTTATTCGGGACGTGGATAAAGAAGGCGTTGTTGGCGCGACCCTGCTGGATGAACGGCTGGTTGTTTATAAGGTCGATGATGAAATCGTCGTAGCGAACGAACTATGCACACATCGCGGTGTTCCGCTGACGCTTGGCTCGAACCGTGATTACAAGGGTGTGCGCTGCCCCTATCACGGGCTTCAGTTCGGAAAGGGGGGCAAGTGCATTAAGGTACCCGCGCATCCTGACAACGGTATCCCGAGCAAGCTGCACCTGAAATCCTATCCGGTTGTGCTGCGTTACGGACTTGTCTGGACCTGCCTGCGTCCCGGTGAGGGGGGAGCAATGGCCGAAGTTCCCTTTATGCCTCACTGGGACGATGCGGGATTCCAGCAGATCAATTGCCCGGCGTTTGATATTGCGGGCTTTGCCGGTCGGCAGGTTGAAGGGTTCCTTGATGTTGCACATTTTGCTTTCATTCACACAGAAACCTTTGCAGACCCAGACAATGCCCTTGTGCCGTCTTATGAGACCCGACCGACCGCAGTTGGTTTTGAAGCCGAATATTACAGCACCGTTGGGAATTATCCGCATGGCAAGCAGGATGAAACGCCCAAGGACTTTCTGTGGCTGAGGCATTTCCGTGCACACCTGCCTTTTACTGCCCATTTGACCGTTCATTTTCCCGAAGGGGGACGCCTTTCCATCCTTAATGCAGCATCGCCTGTTTCGGCGCGGAAAACGCGTCTGTTTGTCCCGATTGCCCGGAACTTTGATACGGATCGTCCTGTGCAGGAGGTTTATGACTTCAATCGCAAGGTTTTTGAAGAAGACGCGACAATGGTCGAACAACAAAAGCCGGAAAACCTGCCGCTTGACCCGCGTTTGGAAGCCCATATTCCAGCGGATAGAAGCTCGATCAATTATCGCAGAGGCCTACGTGAGATGGGTCTCAGCCAGTTCTTCGTCGCCTGACACCTGCCATGGAACTGATCGTCTCGGCCATTCGCATCAATGGTGACAACACTCTCGATATTGAACTGATTTGCCCAAAGGGCAATGAGCTGCCCCCTTTTACTCCAGGAGCGCATATTGATGTTCGGACACCCTCTGGTCAAATCAGGCAATATTCGCTCTGCGGTTCCCACGTGGATCGGCGCGTGTATCGGATTTGTGTGCGTAAGGATGTGAGTTCACGAGGAGGATCTCTATCTCTTCATACTGACCTGCGGGTACGTGCGAAGGTAACAGTCTCGGAACCACGCAACCTGTTCGCAATTCCCCATGCCCGGCGCTATCTTCTCTTTTCCGCAGGGATCGGTATTACGCCGATCATCACAATGGCTCGTTGTCTTGTCTCCGATGGGAGGCATGTTGAATGGCACCATTATGAGGGACGCCGATCTTCTGTTGCCTTTCTTGAAGAAGTGAGTTCAGGCAATTTAAAAAATGTGACCACGCTTTATCTCAGTGATGAAGGAGCCAGTTTTCGACAGATCGTGCCAGAGTGTCTCCTGCGACCTGATCCCGACATAGCAATCATTGCCTGCGGGCCAGATGGTTTTCTCACGCTTTTGGAAAAACGTGTGGCTAAAGCAGGGTGGGAACCGGCCCAGTTGTACAGTGAACGCTTTCGTGCGTCTCCTGCAGGTGCTTTGAACAGCAAGACCAAGGACGAGTTTGTTGTAAAACTTGCTTCGTCTGGTCAACGCTTCACGATTGGAGATGAGGATACGATCGGCCATGTCCTGTTGAAAAATGGCATTCCCGTCGAACTGTCGTGCGAGCAGGGCATGTGTGGTGCGTGCCTTACCCGCGTTCTGGAGGGTGTGCCCGACCATAAGGACGTTGTAATCAGTGCTATCGAACGTGAGGCCTGCAACCAGATGACAATCTGTTGCTCACGCTCGAAATCACCGCTGCTGGTTCTGGATATTTAAGCGTGGGCACTTGATTCGCGGAAAAAATATCCATTGCAGAGCCAATCAGCAAAGATCACCCGACATGACCTCTCGGCGTAAATGGCTGTTTTCTCTGCCAAAGGCGCTTCATAACATTTACACGTTCCCCAGGAGGAGGCGGGCTACCATGCCTGCGTGAGCCGCCGGGCCTGGTGGCGCAAAGGCCTGTCCCGCGACAAAGACACCTTCCATGAGCAATACCAGACCGGCGGTCAGTGACTCAGGGTCTCGTGCGCCCAGAAGTGCAACGCGAGAGGCAATCCAGTCGGCCATCGCCTGTTTCAGTCGCGCGGCCTCCCTGCGAACGGGGTGGTCGTGATCGGGGAACTCCAGAATTGCGTTTGTCAGCCCACAGCCGCGATAGGCCGGACGGGAGGCCCGCTCAGCCAGACCGTCGAAATAGGCGAGGATCTGGCCGCGTGGATCGTCAGGGTATGCGGCCTCAGCGTCCTCGAAGCGCGTGCGACAGGTTTGGTAAAATTCATCAAGATAGACCGCCGCCAAGCCGTCCTTGGACTCATAAGCGCGGTAGAGCGACGGCTTGGTGACGCCCGCGTTCTGCACGATCTCCTCAACACCAACGCCGCGTATTCCATTGCTGTAGAACAGTTCGCGCGCTGAGGCCCGAATACGTTCGGCGGCGCTGACGCCGGTGATGGGTCGCTTCATGACATATTTTCCGCTTGACGATGTTACCGACCGGTACCTACGCTGCACGCATTGTAACTTACCGGTCAGTCATATGAGCAGAAACCTTCATATCCGCAAGGGTACCGTCTTTACAGCGGTCGTGGCACTCACCTTTCTTTCCTTGCTGGCATCGGCTGGCGTGCGCTCAACACCCGGTGTTCTGATGATGCCCCTGCAAATGGAGTTGGGGTGGAGCAGGGCCACGGTTTCGTCAGTCGCTGCATTCGGTATTTTCCTTTACGGTTTTGTGGGGCCGTTCTCAGCGGCACTGATGCAGTCGATCGGCATCCGGCGTACGCTGATCGGGGCACTCCTGCTGATCGGTGTTGCGTCCGGGCTTTCGCTGTTCATGACAGCGCCGTGGCAATTTTTTCTCACCTGGGGCCTGCTGACCGGCTTTGGCACGGGGGCCGTTGCAATGGTGCTTGGCGCTACGGTTGTTAACCGCTGGTTCGTGGCACGTCGCGGCATGGTCATGGGGCTGCTTGCGGCGAGTACGGCGACGGGGTCGCTGCTATTCCTGCCTGTGCTGGCTTCCCTCGCGCAGACGTATGGCTGGCGAGGGCCAATTGTTGCTGTGACAGTGGTGTGTCTGGGTCTTGTGCCGCTCATCGCACTGTTCCTCCCTGAGCACCCCGAGCGTCTGGGGCTGGTGCCACACGGGGCGCAGGAAGGATATGTTCCTCCCGTGCGTCCGTCGGGCCATCCGTTGCGCATTGCGGTGTTGGCGCTGCGTGAGGCGATGGGCACGCGGGATTTCTGGCTGTTGTTCCTGACGTTCTTCGTGTGCGGATTCACGACAAACGGGTTGATCGGCACGCATTTTATCGCGATCTGCGCTGATCACGGCATCGGCGCGGTTCCGGCGGCAGGGTACCTCGCGCTCATGGGGTTTTTTGACCTGTTCGGCACCACTGCTTCGGGCTGGCTCACTGATCGAGTGGATGCGCGGCGGCTGCTTTTTGCCTATTACGGACTGCGCGGCCTGTCGCTGATGGCGCTGCCGTTCGTAGACTTTCATGGTGCAAGCCTGACGCTATTCGGTGTTTTCTATGGCTTGGACTGGATCGCTACGGTAGCGCCAACGTTGCGTCTCGCCAACGCTGCCTTCGGCGAGGCACGAGCACCGGTTGTATTCGGGTGGATCGTGTTCGGCCATCAAATCGGCGCGGCCATTGCGGCATCGCTTGCAGGTGTGTTGCGGCAGGCACAGGGAAGCTATCGTGACATGCTGGTAATGGCCGGGTTTGCCGGGGTAGCCGCTGCGCTCATGGCGTTGAGGATCGGGCGGTCCCCAACGCAGGGCGCTGTTGTTGCTGCAGAGTGAGTTGATAGCTCTTTCTCTCAGGAATAGGGGAGGGGCTTTTCGTGCCTGCTTTTGCTCCATGCCACGATTGAGACAGGGAAATAGAAATGGATCCCGTCTGCATCTTCCCATGCGCCCATGCCCAGACGATCCTGCCCTTCTGCAATATCCTTGGCGAACATCGCTTCCAGAGCACTCCAGTCCTCTGGCGCGACTTGATCCTGCAAACAGGACGCAAGGCGATATTGATGTACCACAACAGGCTCGAGCCCTGCATCAGCTCCCAGCGAGAGTAACTGATGCAGTGTCAGGGCGCTTGTATGCGAAGGGTCACGGAGCGTTTCCGCACGGTCATAGTTTTTCTGGCATTCCGGAGTAGGGGTGGCGTCAATCACAATGACCCGGCCACCGGGACGGCAGACTCTTACCATTTCCGCCAGAACTTTCTCGGGTTCTTGCATGTGGTGAAAGCTGTAGCGTGTCACGACCCGGTCGAAGCTGTTGGCCTGAAACGGTAAATGCAGCGCATTGCCAATATGATACGCCACCCTCACGTTCTCCCTGTCCGCACGCAAGCGTGCCTGTTCGATCATGGCGGGGGTCAGGTCGATGCCTGTGACCTCTGCGCCAACGCGGGCCAGTTCACACGCGACAATCCCTGGACCGCAGGCGACATCAAGCACCTTCATGTCTTTGGTAACTGCGCAGGCAGCAAGCGTCTGGGCCATGCTTTCCGTCTCTGCGTGAATAGCCAACTCGGCAAATGGTTTTGCCCAGCGTGTAAACTGGTCAACGATCCGGGTATCATGCGGTGTGCGTGAAGCAGACATCTCTATTCCTTTCCTAGGCGTTTCAGGATAAGGAAAGGACAGGTGGCCGTCTAACGCCATCCGGCCATAAATGAGCGGATACCGGCCAATGAAAAATCTGACCTCCAGAGAGACACAAGGTGTTCTTGTCGAGAACAGGCTGGATGGCCCGGGCCAGCTTGGCTTTGCATTCCGTAATCCATCTTCCGCCATCTTTTATGACTGGCACGTGCATCCATGCCACCAGATTACATATGCAAGACGCGGCACGACACAGATCGAAGGTCCGGACGGACATCATCTGTTACCCGCGGCGCATGCCGTATGGATTCCGGCAGAAACACGCCATCGGACCATGATCCGAGATCTGGACGGTGTTTCCGTCTATTTTGATCCAGCGTATTTTCCGCATGGCCACATGGAGCATATCCACACATTCCCCATAACGACCATGTTGCAGGAGATGTTGCTCCACACTGTGCGTTGGCAGTCCGGCTCAGCCGAACATGATCCCATTGCCCGAAGTTTTTTTCAAACCGTTGGTTTGCTCTGTATGGAGCAAATGCAGGCGAAAACAACACGGGTTTTCACGCTACCGCGTGCCACCCACCCGTCTATCGTGCGGGCTATGGACGCAGCCCTTGCCAGCCCCGGACAGGCAAATCTGAGCTTGATGTTGCATCATGCTGGAATGTCGGAGCGTAGTTTCCGCCGCCATTTCCATGCAGAAACTGGCATGACATGGCAGGAGTGGATCGCCCAGGCCCGTCTCTTCCACGCAGCAAACCTGCTTGCCGAAGGGCAACGGGTAACGGATGTGGCAGCTGGTGTCGGTTACGCATCGCTTAGTGCATTCGCAAAAGCGTTTACGAACCTGATGGGGATGTCGCCGGTCCGTTTTCGGAGCTTATAAACAAATACCCGGACTGTAGGCGACTGCCTCCTGTCTGCTTCAGGGTTGTTGGAAATTATGAGGTAAGGTTTGTTTGTTAAAACAATCGACTACCATTGGGGACTTGACGTTCAGGTTCAATCAGCACGACGTTCTTCTGGGTATCATAAAACCCAAGCGTCAAGACTTCCGAAATAAATGGCCCAATCTGCCGAGGTGCGAGATTCACAACACAGGCCACTTGTCGGCCAATTAAATCAACAGAAGTATATAAATCCGTAATTTGAGCACTAGATTTTTTTAATCCAATGTCAGGGCCAAAATCAATCTTCAGTTTCCATGCCGGTTTCCGTGCTTCTGGAAAAGGTTCAACTTCAATTATGGTACCTACGCGAATATCAGTCTTCTGAAAATCATCGAAAGAAATGAGTGTCACAATTTTATACTCCACTTTTGTGTGATGGTGTTGCAGCGTTATTGAGATCGCGATGATGTTTTCGATGCACTGATACGCATGTCATTACACTACAAACAATGAATGTAAATGCGGCTACTTCAATGGGACGCGGCCACCGATGTTCCCAGAGAAAACCGTAGATAAGGGCAAAAAGCGTTTCAAAAAGAATCATCTGTCCGGTCATGGTCAAAGGAAGTAAACGGCTCATTTGGTTCCATAAAACATTGCCAAAAAAGGAGGCAATGATTGCAACTGCCGTAGAGACCTCCACAAACCTACCCCATGAGGTGAGATCGTGCTTTAAGTGGCCAAGGAGGAGCGCAACGGGGATAAGACAAATGGCCTGAACGCCAGTGACAAGACCCACAAGAAGGTTCCAATCATGAATTGATACTGTGCTTAGGCGGGCAAGACTGCGACTATTGCCGACGGCATAGGTGGTCCAAGACAAAAGTGCGGCAACGGACCATAACAACCCCATACTTGTCTGATGTGTCGCCTCAGGCGCTCTAAGGGCTTGCCAGCCAATACAAACTGCACCTGCGCAACACAGAAGAAGTGATGGGAAGAGAGTTATAAGAGGGATGGCCTCTTTGTCGCGGCTCCCAATAATCGTGACGGCGACAGGAAGAAATCCTATTACCAAGGAGGTCAATGCTATCCCACCACTCTGTATTGCTTTGGAAAGTAGAGCATAATATAAAGTATTTCCAAATAGAGAAAGCCAGAAAAGAGCGCGCCAGTCCTGTTTGTCAAGGCTTGATGTGAGTATGGGCCAACGGGGTATAATGACTACAAAAGCAATTATCCCGTAGGCTAGAAAGCGCCCTATAGCCAGTTCAAGAGGAGTAAAATCTCGCACAAGTTCGGGGGCAAGAAATACCAACCCCCATAATGCACCTGCACCAACACCGCATAACGTGCCCAAAGGGATATTGTAGATGCTTTGAAGGCGCTTTTCTGTTTCCACACTGCTCACAACGTTATCTCCTTAAAAGGAGACATATCACCGAGAAAATGATTTTTGTGCTCTTGATTTACCCTTAAAATGCAACAAAAACTCACTCATGAATAAAAAGACCATAACGAAACCACTGGACAAGTTTGACAGGGCAATCCTGCGCATTGTTCAAAAAGACAATAAAATACCGCAACGGCAGATTGCGGATATTGTTCATCTTTCAGCCGCCGCTGTGCAAAGACGTATTGCCGCTATGGAAAAGAGCGGCATTATCAAGCAAAATTCTGCTGTCCTAGATGTGCATGCTGTTGATATGAACATTACGGCTATTGTTGAAGTTCATCTAAGGGATGAACGTATAGAAACTGTAGATTTGGCAAAAAATCTATTTAAATCAACGCCTGAAGTTCAGCAATGTTATTACGTAACGGGCGGTATTAGTTTTGTGCTAATTATCGTTACTGCCGATGTGAAGGCATATGAACAAATAACGCGTAGAATTTTTGCTCAAAATGATTTCATAGCCAAATACCGTTCTCTTATCACACTGGACCGGGTGAAATCAGGTAGCGAGATCGTTATTCCCTAATGTCAGCTAAAGGTAAACCATCTAACAGCTAATAACATTCAGCGTTCGCGTATCAATTCATTGGGAACCGTATATTTCTGCGCTTGCTGAAAGACCAATGTCTTTAGGGCTGCTTCATCATTGTTTATTCTAGCGATAGCTAATGAAGTATATAAATATTCATTTTTCAGAGCGAGAACCTCAGCTAATTCTGCAATTGAGCTCACATCAAGCCAGTGGTTAGACAAGGCCCATGCCAAGTCTCCCCAATCGACTTTAATATTCTGTTCGACGAACTCTTTGATGAACTTGGGGAAAGGCTTGTAATCCAATTTATTCATCCTGCCACCATGGCTTGATTAAGTTCTAATAGAGTCTAATCTGGTCTGTAGTCAGACGAGAGGGGCAGAGTTGCTTCTAATTTTCTATAGATAAACATAAAAACTTCTTTTGGGACACTTCCAGGCATTAATAAACATTCAATTCCACTAGGATTTCCGGAATCCCGTTTTTTATAGGAGTTAATGTGAAGTTAAGTGAATTGCATGATTCTAGCTTAATCCAGTTAACGTTGGATTGGCGATCGGGTTTGTTGTCTTGTCGTCTCAATACCGGGGAGGGGCCAGTAATCTTGGTGGCAGATAGAGTCAAAAAACTGACCTGCCCCAGAAAACACCCATGGGGTGCGAGTGTCTCGATAAATGAAGTTAAAGCGTATGACATCGACGGAGGATTGTGCGTACAAATGGAAATACAAAGTGGTGATAAAATCGAGATTGTTTGTGAAGGCTTTAATCTACAGCAATACTATTGATTAAGCAGGATTATGGTTGAAACGCAATGAGAGTGTATTGATTTTAATTTAATCAGACAATTATGAACCAAAATACGATTTTTGACATGCCCACAACTCTCTCGACTTGTGAGCATGTCTTGCGTTGTTAGTGGTGAGACGGCCTGACCGCGGTAACCTCAATTTCTACCAGCCACCCTGGGTTGGCGAGTTGCGCGACACCAAAAGCAGAGCGAACCGGCAGGTTGGGCTGTGACGCGGTGCCAAAAAACTTCGTGTAGCCTTTCATCATGCCTTCAAAATCAAGCTTTTTGGTTTTTGCATCCGCCACCATGAAAACATGCATCTGCACCACGTCGCCCATGGTCAGCCCCATGCCTGCAAGTGTCTCCTCTATTCGTTTGAGAGCCCCTTCCGTCTGTGTCGCCATGTCACCATACGCTTCCAGACTTTTCTGGGGTGCTTTCGTATTGACGACAGGGGCGCCCATGCCGCTCAGGTAGATGGTGGAAGAACCAGCAGGCACTTCAATTGCTGAGGCAATAGGAAAAGTGGCTTCGTTATGCCTTACAATGTCGCTTTGAGCATGCGCTTGTGCAAAGGATACGGACGCCGCCAGAACAGTTGTTGCAAAAAGGGCAGAAACCCTTCCAGCCTTGAATACACGCATAGTCTTATTGCTCCTCGGCTGTCAGGTGCGGGCGCATAAGAGCGACCTCTGACGGGTTAAGTTTATCTGTGTAATGGTTGCCAAAATGTGTACGAATATAGTCCACCACATCCGCAATCTGTTTGTCATTCAACAAACCGGAAAACCACGGCATGGCTCCATAACCGTTAAGGATAACGGTTGCAGGGTAGCTGGCAACCTGCAAGCGCGGATTATGGGCCAAAGCAGGGATTTGCGCCCCGGCACCAACAGCGCCTTGACCCTCTGCCATGTGGCAGCTCTGGCAGATGTGGCGGTAGACTGCCTCGCCCGATGGCAAGGCTTCCATTTTACCAGAAATTGCACTCGCGCTATCTGCCCGTGCAAAACCTGCTGGTGCCGTAGCAGCCACGAGCGCCGACAAAAGAAGAAATTTTCGCATCAGGCTGCTCCCAGGGCTCGTTTATGCAAACGTGTGACCGCATCCAGCGCGGATAGGATGGCGCCTTCCTGCCAGCACCCGACATACGATGCATGCTCGCCCGCCAGAACCACCCTCTGGTCAATGGAACACAGCGTTTTATAGTGTGTTTTGCGTGCTTCTTCGCTCCACATCGAGCAGCACCCTAAAGTCCATGGCACCCGGCTCCATGCAAAACTCACACCATTGAGGAATTCCTTCCTGTATTGAGGATGAAAAGCCAGCCCCTGCTTTATACCCTGTTCCAGTCGCTCCTGAGGCGACATCCCTGCAAAGTCATATGCCGCAGGGCCAAACATATAGCCGCCAAGCAGCACTGCCGGTCCCTTGGAAAAAATGCCGTGGCTCGGGTAGGAAATCTGACTGATCGGTTGATCCGTAAAGCTGATGCCACCGTAAATCTGGTCATCTTCCTCCCAAAAACGGCGTTTGAATTCTAGGCCAAGCTTAACGGAAGAGGCATAGGGCACTGCACCAATGGCGGCTTTCATGCCGTCGCTCACCTGCACATCCAGCTGTGACAGAATGGACAGGGGAATTGTGCAAACGCAAAAATCCGCCTTTGCCTGACGAACCACACCACCATGCTGCATGTCGTTATAGGTAACACTGACGCCATGATCATCCTGATGAATGGCCGTGACCTTGCAGTTGAGTTGTAGCAGGTCCTTTACCTGTCTGGTAAAAGCCTTACCAATATTGTCCATCCCCCCTACGGGTTGGAACATCGTTGTCTGCATATCCAGTCGCTCGTGGAATGCCATCCAGTTCCACAGACCGGATTTCCAGATTTCTCCCCGGTTCATCAGGTCAGAAGGGATCGGGGCTCCGTTCAGTCCGCCGCCTTGTGGCTTTTCAAATCCGCGGCGTAACGAGCTGATGTTGCCCTTTGTGTAAGCCAGTTCCGGGGTGAGGGCGCCCCAGCCCTGCATGGCATCTTTCAGATGCGCCACCTCATCTGGGGTAACCAGATCATCGAGTTTATGCTGGTCCACGGCTTTGGCCAGAAGCTCTGCCGTAAAACCGGTAAAATCCGCAGCCAGCTCCCGGTAGCGCACGGCTTTGCCACCAAAAGAACCCGTCGAATGGAGCCAGCTATTATGGTTTAGCTCAATAAAGGGTTCCAGTTGCACACCAAACTCACGGCAATAGTACAAAAGCCCCTGATGGTGGTAAGGAATACGCCACGGGCCGGGGTTAATGTAATTCCCCGGTGCAAAGCCAATCTTTTGTGTGGCACCACCCAGTTCTGTTACTGTGTCTCCTCCGCGCAGGCTGATGTTGCGGCCACCGCTGCGTGTCTGGAATTCAATGATTTTGACATTATAGCCCGCTTTGCGCAGTTCGTAAGCACTCAGCATACCTGCAAGGCCAGCACCCAGCACCAGAACTGACGTTCCTTTTTTTGCGCCAGATAATTTGGGTGGGCCTGCAAAATCCGTGCCCATTGCATGGCCCATGCTGGTCATGGCCTGATACAGTGCCACACTTCCCGCCAACGTACCAATGCGGCTCAAAAGTTGCCGCCGTGTTTGTGAATGGGTGTTTGATGGACTTGCCATTGAGTATCCCTGCTTTTTCTTTTACTCACGGTTCAACAAAAGCCAAACCGACAAATATGGATGACGTTTGAAAAACAGACGTCATCCATGTTATGTTTTAGAAATCCGCGTTCAGGCGGCCGTAGTAGTAGGCACCGGTGATTGGCACCTGAAGGGAAAACTGGTCGTAAGGCTGCGCGCCACGGGAGTTGTTGATCTGCGCAACCATGCGGGGTTTGACATCGGAAATATTGTTAACACCAACCGCCATGTGCCAGTTTTTGTTAAAGCGGTAGCCAATTTCAATATCTGTCATCCAGCGCGGTGTGTTCTTGAACTGGTTGAAGCAGGTATTCGAGTAAGCCAGCTTTCCTCCACTTGCGCAGGGTGTGTTCTGGTTCTGCCAGTCATAGTAGGTCAGCATGGACGTTGTTTCGCCATACCGGGTTTCACGCACGTTAAAGTCCCAGTTTTTGTAACGATAGAATGCGTTCAGGATAATCTTGCTACGTGGGTAGGCCGTTGTGATGTAGGAAATATTCTGTGCATTGAGCAAAGGATTACCATTTGTATCCAGTGCATTGTGGTGCAGACGGGTGCGATTGAGATCAAGTGCCAGTGTCAGCGCCAGAGTGCCGGCCGTGCGGAAGCGGAAGGTATAATCGGCTTTAATATCCAGCCCTTGTGTACGGGTGCTGGCGCCGTTGGTCATGAAGTATGCAGATACGTTGTCGGCAATCAGACCATTGGAAGGGAGCAGATAACCAAGCTGCTCAATGGCCGAAATAGCGCTGTTACCATTGACCGTGCCCCCACCAACAATACGGTCACGCAGGTTGATCTGGTAAACGTCTGCTTCAACATGGAGGCCGCGGATAGGTTCAATCACAACACCACCGCTGGCGCTGACGGAACGTTCCGGTTTAAGCTTGCTAGCGCCCAGTGTGCGGGCTGCCGCCGAATCAACAGGCAACAGGCCGGAAGCACCGTTGGGGTCCACGTTCATGGCGGAATAATGCTGTTCCGGCAGGGTAGGGGCGCGGAAACCCGTGCTGATGGTTCCACGGAAGGCAATGCGCCGCGTCACATCATAACGGGTGGAAACCTTGCCGTTTTCCGCATTGCCGACGTCCGTATAGTGCTCAAAGCGCCCGGCAAAATCCAGGTCCCAGTTTTTAAGCGGATGAAAGTCTCCATCCACGTAGCCGGCCCAGATGTCACGGCTCCAGCTTCCAGCGCTCTGCGGGCCAATGCCTGCATAGCCCTGCGTGCCGCCTAGAAGGTAGGAAGCTGCGTCACCCGCTGTTAGGTCGTATGTTTCCAACCGGTGTTCAGCACCAAAAGCCAGCAGCATTGGCACTTTTTGAGCGATGTTGAAGTGCCGCCGGAAGTCGAGGTTATTGGTCCATTGCGCAAGCCTGTATGTTTCTGCGCGCACATTGGTTGGTGTCCAGCCGCAGCCGAGGGATGAATAATTGGCCGATGTGCTATCCAACGAACAGTCGGACGACAGCATGCCGGTATTAGCGGTGTTTTTATTGCCGATTTTGGTTTCGTCAGCACCGTAAGTGGTGCTCAGATCCCAGTCAAAGCCAAAGAAATCATCGCCCTTAAGGCCGATTGTCGCGGCGTAGTCGTTCTCGCGGATGGTTTCGAGCGGTGAAAAACCGGAAGGGTAATAAGTCGGGGCAATGGTGGGAATACGGTAGTTTTCGTATGCCTCGCCATAACGATGCGCGTAAGTAATCAGGCCATAGAACTGAATGTCGTCGTTAATTTTTTTGCCAAAATCAATAGCAAGGTTTTCCCGCGTTTCTTCCGGGGTGCTCATGATTTTGTTGGAATCAAGCGGCAACTTCATGGCGTTGGCCACCACACCATTATAATAACCGGTGGTGGTCGCACCATCAGGCCAATACCCTAAGAGCCGGTGGTCTTTGGTTTTGACAACGTAATGATCTGTATGTGTGATCTGGCCTGAAAGGTGGATATAACCATCCTCACCCAGCTTCAAACCGCCATCTGCGTTCAGCTGATACTGCCAACCATCACCATTATAGGCATTGGCTCCGGTCTGGGCTGACATATGCAGGCCGTGGTCATCTTTTTTGGTAATAATGTTCACAACGCCCGCTATGGCATCTGAACCGTACATAGCGGCAGCGCCATCTTCCAGTACTTCAATATGATCAATGGCATTTGCCGGGATCATATTTAAATCAACACCGGTCGAACCAAACTGGGGGCCAGCGTCCGCAACAATGTTTGCCGTGGAATGGCGGCGCTTGCCATCGACAAGAACCAGCACTTCGTTCGGGTTAAGACCACGCATCTGGATGGAGGATGTTAGCGCAGCACTATCTGCCGCCATGGCTTGCACGTTGATTGATGCGTATGTGCGCACCAATGAATCAGCCAGATTAACCTGACCGGAACGGCGCAATGTTGCTGCCGTTAATACGGTTACAGGGGATGAGCTTTGCCTTGCCTTGCGGTTGGTGGAATGCGTGCCGGTTGAAACATTAACGGTTTCAACGTCCGCGGCGTACAATGCCTTGGTGTTATCCTTTTTACGGACAGAAGATGTTGAAGTTGGCGTAGTAACGCGAGCGGTCGATTCGTTCGTTATTTTAGCGGAATGTTCGTGTGAAGCTTTCCGATGCGTCGTAGCCGTTCCGGTCGTTTCTGCCACAGAAAGCGAAGGCAAAACGGTGCAGAGTGTGGAGGCAAGCAGAGAAAAGCGGCGTGCTAATCGCATATTTCATGTCCCACTTGTAAAGAATTATTACTCGTCCTCCGTATTACATTTCGACATAGAAATGACATAAAAAAACATATCAGCCTTGCCTATTTTGCACACCGTTGCGGAATCGCAACACACGGCTTTCCGCATTGGGCAGGGAACCTTATTGCTGCCATACGGCGTAGTACGTAGCAGTTTGGTTCAGTCGGACCTGCTAATGCTGCATTTCGCTAAGAGTGTTGGGGATCGTCTAAAGGAAGGGGGCATTGCCGCAAAAAGCTATGCTGTTGTGTTTACCAGTATTTACATCGTAACCGCAGGCAATTGGCTCAGGTACAACAGGCTGAGAGCAGGATGCTTACCTTATGTGTTTTCTTTATCGACTTCAATTTTATGGGTGTTTTCTAAATACCCAAGAACCTCAGTTAAGGAGTGTTCAACAAGATCATCGCAAAACGTCACTCCTACAATCTCTGAACTATATTCTTTTTGATAAACAACCTTGGTTTTTTCACCGTCAGAAACAGAATACACTCTACAACGCAACATGGACTGTACGTTTATGCGTATGGAAAAATCAGATGGGAATATAGATTCGTCAATATATTTGAATATATCTTCGCCATCTCTATAAATAGCTTCGTCAATTATTTTAAAAATATTTTTGTAATCCATTTGGAATATGGTTTTGTTTATCCTGCTTTGTTTTCTATATATAATGGAATCTAATATATAATAAGCATCTCTTAGAGAGTTATCTTCTTGAGGGTCGCCAATATTATTTCCGGAAATTCTGAAAAATAGTGTTCCATTTAACCATACACCACAGTAATCGGCATCGAGTTGCGTCACTATGCAAAATCTATCCCAGTCCCCGAATATTTTCATTTTCCTAGGCTCAGGACTCATTCTTTGAGGTAGAAGATGACGCTTGCTGCGATGTGGATTG
>NZ_JOPD01000035.1:0-28234 GCF_002153575.1 Acetobacter sp. DsW_54 | reverse complement strand
TATCGCTGCCTGATTACTGAACAAATCTCTCTCCGGTAAACCCGGGGCAGTTCACACTGCCTGAAAGTGAATTAATCATTTTGTTTACTCACTTGTTTTTCTTTAAGGCTTCGGGGAACCGTCACACTAAGCTCAGAACTCATTCTTTGAGGTAGAAGATAACGCTTGCTGCGATGTGGATTGCGGGCATGAATGTATGAACCCGATAAGGGATAATGCTCATGTCGTCTTCCAGTCGGCTTTCTCGACCAGTTGTGTGACAGCGAATTTGCTTGTCCGGTCGATAGCAACGAAGAGGTGCAGCTTACCTTCAGTAGTCTGGACTTCGGCAATATCGATGTAAAAAAGCCTATGGGATAGCGTTTGAAGCGCTATCGTTTGGGCTTGTCTTCCTCCATGTCCGGAAGCCGTGAGATCTCGTGACGCTGAAAGCAGCGACGCAGAGCCGAGAGGAATGCCGGCCTGCGGGGCATGAAGGCAGTCATCTAGCAGCTCTCCCATGACATATCTGCCTCATAATGCTTCCTTCCATTCACATGAAAATATCACACCATCAACCCCCGGGACTAAACACCCAGGCAGCCCTGCCGCATACGCATACCTGCCGGGTCAGACCTCCCTTGGAAGGCGCTGGGCGAGGGCGTGAATCACTTCTTCTTCGTAATCCAGCTCTTGCTGTAGCTTCCACTCCGTCTGGTCATTAATATCCTGCTGGGCCACCAGTTCACGCATGGTCTGGCGTTCGGCCCGCAGGATTTGCAGGCGCAGGGCCAGTTCCATACGGGCATGCCGTATGGCGTTGCGCCTGTCGGCCTGGGCAATGCGGGGGGTGGCGTCCTCCTGCTCCAGCCGGGTCTGGTAGAGCTTGGTCAGGCGGGCAATAACCTCCACACGGGCGGCCTCCAGAGCGGCTTTCTCCTCCTCCGTTTCGGGCGGGGTTTCTATGGCGGGCATGGTTTCGGCCTTGCGTAGCAGGTCCAGCGCGGCACGCAGCAGCCGCTGGCGGGCCATGTTTTCCTCCTGCGCATTTTTATCCACCAGTTCGGCCGGGATAAACTTCAGGCATAAGGGAATAATCACGCTGGCAACCAGCAGGGAAAGCACAATAACCCCCGCGGCAATAACCACCACGGCTTCACGCGTGGGGAAGGACATTGTGCCATCCTCCCCCGTAGGTAGAGACAGCACCGCCGCCAGCGTAACCGCACCACGCACCCCGGCAAAACTCAGCAGCAGGCTGGCCGCAAACCCTGTGGCCTCGAACGGAATGTGGTTGATCCGTGCAGAAGCCCAGCGGCAGGCAATGGACAGCCAGACCCCCATAAACCGCATGACCAGCATAATGCAGTAAATCTGCACCACCAGCAGCCCCAGCCGCCACATGCCCACATGCTGGGCCAGCACCAGCGTATGCGCACTTTGCAACAGGTTGGGGAGCTGCAAGCCAAGGAACAGAAAGATCAGCGCGTTAAACACGTAGCTGACCATGGTCCATACCGTGGTGGATTGCAGGCGGGTGCTGGTGGAGGCATCCTCCACAATCCCTGAAAGCTTGACCACCATACAGCCCGCAACCGCGGCCAGAATGCCCGAGCACCCCATGGCTTCTGCCAGAGCATACATTAAAAACGGCAGAAGCAGCACCAGCACAATCTGGGACTGGGTTTCATCATACCCGGAGCGGGTGAGCATCTTGTTCAGGCGGGCGGCAACCCAGGCGACAATCCCCCCAATGGCCAGCCCTCCGAACGCTACCAGCAAAAACGTGCCAAACGCCTGCTGGTAGGAGAACTCGCCCGTAAGCGCATCGGCCATGGCAAAACGGAAGCAGACAAGGCCCGAGGCATCGTTAAACAGCGCCTCGCCCGACAAAAGCTGCAACAGCCGTGTAGGCACCCGCCTGCCCTTGATCAGGCTGGACACGGCAACCGTATCTGTGGGGGACAGGGCTGCCGAGAGCGTAAAGCAGACCGGCAGGCTCATGACCGGCAAAATCCAGTGAATGGCATAGCCACACAGCAGGGTGCTGAGCACCACCAGCCCAAAGGCCAGAAACAGGATTGGCCCACGCAGCTCCCCAAACTCGCGCAGGGGCATACGAAACGCATCCGCGAACAGAAGAGGCGGCAGAAACACGAACATGAACAGTTCGGGGTGCAACTGCACATGCATGCCCGCAAGCCCGGCGCAAACGCCCAGAGCGATCAGAATAACAGGCTGCGGCACCTTTTGTTTGAACCGCAGGGTTATCAGGCTGCTCACAGCGGTCAGCAGTAAAAGCAGCAGAATGAATTCGATTGTCAGCATGGTGCATGCCCTTTGCGGGGCTTCATGTTTTTGTGCAAGCCATTATCAACTCACAGCCTCATAAAAGACTGCATGCACCTTTCCCGTGCAGGCAGGCCCCTAGCGCATGACGGCCTGATAATCCGCCAGCCGGGTCTGCACATCCCGCGCGATTGCGACCAGATCGGGGTTTTTGGAGGTGGCAATCTGGCTGGCAAGCACAGGCTTAATTTTGGCATGTGTGGCCGTAAAGGAGCGGATGTAATGCCTGTCAAACGCGGCGCCCTGCCAACGTTGCAGGCGTTCGATCTGTTTTTGTTCGGGGCCAGATGGCTGGGCAGGCAGGGTCAGGGCATGGGCTGCGGCCACCTTGGCCAGCCGGGCTTGCAGCGCGCCCATGTCCTTGGAGATCGTCTCCCCCACAAGGGCAATATCGTTCCGGGCGGCATGGGTTCTGGCTATGTTGGCCATGCCAATCTGGGCAAGGTCCATGGTGTTGAGCTTTTGCACAAAAACCGCATCTGCCGCACTGAACGGAGCAGGCTTTGCCAGAGCTGGCAAGGGCGGAGCCGCAGGCTGGGAGGGCGTAACATAGGCGCACGCCCCCAGCAGCAACAGCATGAAAGGGGAGAGCGCAGCCGCCTTATGGCGGAACAAAAACAACATAACCGGCAGTTCTCCCTTACAGGGGCCAGAGGTGGAGCGGCAAGCACACCCAATATTGAAAACAATGTTTGCAATAAGCAAACGGGCAGACGTCACTTGTGATTTTTATATCCACAACAGATGCCACACCCAGTGACCACACCCCTTATGATGAAAGCATATAACACGGATGGCAAGACTGCGGCGGACGCATTTATAGCGACCGCCCCATAGGGCAGGACTGCCCGGTGCCCGATCTATAATAGCGGACACAGCATATTTTACTGGCACGGTTTTATTTTACACTTTGTTTGCGCCTTGCATCGCGCGCACAGAACACAGTAGGCTGGGTATGGAATGTGTGCCATGCGGGGGCATGCGCCAAGTCTGGCTATTGGGATATGCCTTTATATGAACTGTCGTCTTTTAAACACCCTTGCCCTGTCCTCCCTCTGTCTGGGGTTGAGCGGGTGCGGTTACTTTGACTCGCGTGCCGCGCATAAGGCGCAGGTTACCATGATCGGCATGACATCATACGACCTGCAAGCCTGCGCGGGCCTACCCTCCGCCACAAAGCAGTTAAACGATACAACACAGATTTTTATCTATAACGGCACACAGCCCCAGCCCAGCTATGGGGGTTCCACGCTTATTCCGGTGGGGGACATTGTCACCACCATCAACCAGCTTGGGGGTGGGGGTGGCACCACCTGCTCCGCCGTGATCCGGCTGGACCATGACCGGGTGGCGGATGTGCATTACACCGGCAATAATGATGAGCTGATTGGCTCGGACGGGATCTGCTCCATTATTACCCGCGGCTGCTCCCGCCAGCCGGAAGGCACAATGAACAAAAACACAGGCAGCCTGCTGTTTGGCCCTGTTTCTGCCTTCCATGAGCCCAAGGGCCCCAACCAGTCCGCCGGGTCCACCTACTCCTCCCAGTCGGGTACGGTTGAACTCAACCCGGACCCCAACTCCAAAAATCCGGTTATTATCCCCCGTCTGCCCTGAACCCTGCGTGCTGGCCCGCCGCCATGGCGGGTCAGAGCAGATGCTGGGCCAAAAGCCCTTCCATCCACCCGGCAAAAGCCTGCACGCGGGAGGAAAGGTGCCGCCTGTGGGGGTAAAGCAGGTTTACCGGCATGGCGGGCGCGCACCAGTGCGGCAACACCGCACATAATTCCCCGCTCTGCACCAAGGGCTTTACATCATATTGCGGCACCTGAATAAGCCCCAGCCCGGCCAGGCAGCAGGCAATCTGGGTTTCCGCACTGTTCACGGTTACGGGGCCGGGCAGGTCCAGCGTGTGGAGGGTTCCGTTTTCCTCCCACTCCCATGCCTCCACCCGCCCATTGGCGGGGGACATGTAACGCACGGCAACGTGCCCATCGCGCGCCAGATCAGCCGGGGTCTGGGGTATGCCGTGGCGAGCAAGGTAGGCGGGGCTGGCAACATTGAGCAGGCTCATACGCCCCATGCGCCGCGCGATCAGTCCTGAATCATGCAATGTGCCTACCCTTAGCACACAGTCCAGCCCCTCCTCCGTCAGGTTTACCGGCCTGTCCGTTACCCCCAGTTCAAGCTGAATATCTGGATGGGCAGCAACAAACTCCGGCAGTGCTGGGGCAACAATCAGGCGGCCAATACGCGCAGGCAGGTTAACCCGCAGCACGCCGCGCACGTGCCCGCGCTCGCGGCGGAACAGGTCTTCCGCCTCGTCCATATCCGCCACAAGCCTTACGCAGTGTTCGTAAAACGCGCGTCCGTCTGGGGTGGGGGTTACGGAGCGGGTGGTACGCGCCAGCAACCGCGCCCCCACGCGTGCTTCCAGTGCCTGCACGGCGGTCGATACGGTGGAGCGTGGCTGGCCCAATGTTTCTGCCGCACGGGTAAAACTGCCCGTTTCCACCACGCGCGCAAATATGCGGCACTGATCTATACGGTCCATTAGCCTGCCCCCTGCCCCACCCCGGATTATTCGTAAAAGCTGACAGGTCTTATCATATTCCGCCGCTTTATTGGTAATTTACAAATGATACTGTGCCCGGACAGAAAAAACGGGCCAGCGCCTGTTTGCACCAGCTAAGGCAGCACAGACATGACCACACACAGCATAACCGGCAAAACCGTTCTGATCACAGGTGGGGCCAAAAACCTTGGCGGAATGGTGGCCCGTGATCTGGCAAGGCATGGCGCCCAAACGGTTGTCATTCACTACAACAGCTCCGCAACCGAGGCAGATGCCAAGGCCACAGCGCAAGCCGTGCGCAATGTCGGCGCAAAAGCCTTTGTTATTCAGGCAGACCTGACCCAGCCCGGAGCCATGGCGGATCTGTTTGAAAAAACCCGGCAGATGACGGCGGGGCTGGACATAGCGATCAACACCGTGGGCAAAGTGCTCAAAAAGCCCATAGCCGACACAACGGATGAAGAATACGATGCCATGTTCGCCATTAACACAAAGGTGGCGTTCCAGTTTATCCGCGAAGCCGGCAAACACCTGAACGACAACGGCAAACTGCTCAGCATTGTGACCTCCCTGCTTGGTGCTTACACCCCGTTCTACAGCACCTATGCAGGTGCGAAGGCAGCCGTGGAGCACTTTACCCGCGCAGCCTCCAAGGAGCTGGGAGCACGCGGTATTTCGGTCAACGCCATTGGGCCTGGCCCCATGGATACCCCATTCTTTTACGGGCAGGAGGAACCAGAGGCCGTTGCCTACCACAAGAGTGCCGCAGCACTTTCCCCCTTCAGCCAGACAGGGCTGACAGAGGTGGAAGATATTGTGCCCCATGTACGCTTTATGGTGTCCGATGGCTGGTGGATGACAGGGCAGACCATTCTGGTCAACGGTGGTTACACAACCAAATAACCTTTTTATAATAAGGATTTTTTTCAAACGCCTCTCCCCCGCCACCTTGTGGGGGAGAGGCATTTTTGTATGGCATGGTGCTGTATAGGGCACTGTTTGAGGTGGGTCTGCCATGCGTTGCACAAATGCAACAGAGGTTGGTCCTGTTTGCGGTGCGGCGCATAATTTGATTGTTATGTTATATTATAACTAATAGCTATGCGGCCCTTGGCTCACTCCAATTCAGGCGGCATGTAATTATGACCTACCGACCATCTGGTCTTCTCCTCTGCTCTTCTTTTTTGAGCAGCCTGCTGGCAACAGGCCATGCAGCAGCAGCCCAGACGGCCACGACCACCACGCAGGTCACAGCCACGACAACCACAGGCACACTTGCAGGCACTGGCACACCAGCCACGACCAAAAAGCCCGTGCGCAAAGGGGCGGAAACCGTGCAGGTTATCCCCCACTCCACCACGCATGAGGCGGAACAGGTTATTGTAACCGCACATCTGGACCGTGCTCGCTCCGAGCTGTCGCCCACCACGGGGGCCAGCGTGTACCATTTCAGCCGTCAGGCGCTGGAGAATATTCCCGGTGGGGATAATGCCCCGCTTAATCAGGTTCTTTTGCAAGCTCCGGGGGTTGCGCAGGACAGTTACGGCCAGATCCATGTGCGCGGAGACCATAACGAAGTGCAGTTCCGCCTTGACGGCGTGCAGCTACCCGAAGGGCTGAGCGTATTCGGGCAGGCACTGATGACCCGCTTTGCCGATAACATGTCCCTGACCACAGGCGCGCTGCCCAGCCAGTTTGGCTTCCTGCAGGCTGCCGTGGTGGATATTACCACCAAAAATGGCACGACCAATGCAGGGGGGAACCTGTCCATTTACGGTGGGGCACGGGATTACTTCTTCCCTTCCCTGCAATATGGTTTTCACAAAGGAAAGTGGGATTTTTTTGCCACGGCGGACTTTGTGCATGACCGCGTGGGCATAGAAAACACCACAAGCTCATTTAACGCCCCGCATGACCTGAGCAACCAGTACCACTTTTTGGGCCATGCCCGTTATACGGTGGATGAAGATACGCGGATCAGCCTGATTGCAGGCATTTCCAACGCGGAATATCAGCTCCCTAACAACCCCGGCCTAACCCCCGATAGCTGGAGCCAAAACTACACGCCCCCCGCAGGGGCCACTACCAACAGCGATAGCCTGAACGAACACCAAAAGCAGATTACCGACTTTGCCGTGCTGGCCCTGCAAAAGGAAATTGGAGCTTTTAGCCTACAGGATTCCGTTTTTACCCGCTACAGCTCCCTGCGCTACTCCCCCGACCCCACCGGGGACCTGCTCTACCTTGGCAATGCCCAGCGGGCCGCGCGCTCGGTCTTTTCCACCGGCACCCAGCACGACGTAACCTGGCGCGCAGCGCGCGACCATACTGTGCGCTTCGGGTTTCAGGTTTTTGTGGAACGCAATGTTTCGAGCACCACATCAACCGTTTTCCCACAGACCAATGTTGGCAGCACCCCGCCCACATACGGCCCCAACCCCTTGAATGTGTATGACAGCAGTGGCAAAACCGGCATGGTTTATGGCGTGTACGCGCAGGACGAATGGCGCCCCTTGCGTAACCTGACCATCAATTACGGCCTGCGTTTTGATGGCGTGAGCGAATACACCGCCGAACACCAGTTTAGCCCGCGTGTAAACCTTGTGTGGAAACCATGGAAAAACGGTACCCTGCACGCAGGCTACTCGCGCTATTTTACTCCCCCACCGTTTGAAATTGTAAGCGGGGCATCGCTTACCCATCTGTACGGCACCAGTGGCGCGCCCAATTCGCTCACAAACAGCAAAGTGCGTGCCGAGCGCGACCATTATTTTGATGCAGGGTTTGACCAGACCATTCTGCCCGGCTGGCATATTGCCTTTGACGCCTATTACAAACTGGCCAAGAACCTGATTGATGAGGGCCAGTTTGGCGCCCCCATTATTCTGAGCGGCTTTAACTACCGCCATGGGCAGGTAAACGGGTACGAAGTCAGCACCTCCTACGACCGCGGCCCACTCTCCCTTTACGGTAATTTTGCATGGTCACGCGCCATTGGTAAAAAAATTACCAGTGCGCAGTTCAATTTTGACCAGGGCGAGCTGGACTACATCAGCAGCCGCTGGGTCCATCTGGACCATGACCAGCGCTGGACCGCATCTGCTGGAGCAGCATACACATTTTTCCACAAAACCCGTGCTCCGCTGCGCCTGTCCGCCACACTGGTCTATGGCAGTGGCCTGCGCGCGGATGATGATGCAAACGGCATCCCCAACGGGCTTGCATTAACACCTTATGCTACCGTTAATTTTTCTGCCGTGCAGACCATTCACAACACCTTTGGCTCGGCATGGCAGGGGGATACGCAGTTAAGGCTGGATGTGATCAATCTGGGAGACCACACCTACATGCTGCGTGATGGTTCGGGCATTGGTGTTACCGCACCCCAATACGGCCTGCGCAGGACCATACTGTGCGGTATATCCCAAGGGTTTTAACAACCGGGGCTGAATGGGCACACCCCGTTCAGCCCTGTTTTCTGCCACTCACCACAAACCGTCCGGCCCACAGCACCAGCAGGGCAAGCAGAGCAATACCCGCACTCCATGCCAGCACCGCGTAAGGGCCGGCGGCACCCAGCACGACCCCGCCGCACAAAGCACCCCCGCCAATACCGGCATTAAAGCCGGTCACGCTAAAGGAGCATGCGGCCTCGCGCTCATCCGGAGCCAGTTCCATGGCGTAACTCTGGGGGGCCATGTTCATAACCGCGCCAACAATCCCCCACACGACCATATCCACCCAGACCAGACCGGGCCACCAGCCTGCCGCCACCATAATGCCGTGGCTGGCTACAAGCGCCGCCGTTGCCACACCAATCAGCCGCCCGGCGGAACAGGGTAGCCGCCCCCCCACCCAGTTGCCGCCAACCCCCGCAACGCCATACACCAGCAGCAGAACGGGAATAAGCCGTTCAGGACTATGCGGAATGGTTTGCAGGAGCGGGATGATATACGTGTAGGCCGTAAAATGCGCGATAATCACCAGCATTGTCAGCACCGCAATATAAACGAACACTGGCTGGCGGAGCAGGCGCAGCAGGTCCAGCCGCCGCCGCTGGGCCGGCATGGCGGGCAACAGCACCAGAGCTGCGGCAAACACCGCCAGAGCCCCTGCACCGCAGGTTAAAAAAGCTGCGCGCCAGCCCAGCCATTGCCCAATGGCGGACACAAGGGGAATACCCCCGGCAAACCCCACCGCAACCCCTGTAAAAGCCCAGCCCGTGGCCCGTGCCACAGGTATGTCCGGGGCCAGACGGACCGCAACCCCCGCAATAACCGACCAGAAAATACCATGCCCCAATGCCAGCATAATGCGCAGCACGGCCATGAGCGCATAATTGGTGACAAAGGCGCAGGCTATATCCACCCCGCCAGCCAGCAGCAGCAGGCTGGCCACAAGTACCCGCCGGTCCACGCCAGAAGTCAGCAATGTTAGCGGAATAGCCGTTAACGCCACCAGCCAGGCATAGCCTGTAACCAGCAGCCCAACCTGCGCGGGGGATACATGCAGCCCCTGTGCAATATCAGTCAGCAACCCAATGGGCATGACCTCGGTCACAAGCCATATGAACGCCCCGACCGAGAGCATGACAAGACGTACCATGGCAGCATAACCCGACAGAATGGAAAAGAAGGCAGACGTGCCCCTACTATGCCAGCCCCGCCTGCACAACCACGCAGAAAACCGTAAGGGCAGGCACGCTCTACTCAGACACGGCACGCCCGATACACCTACCCATAAAAACAGGGGGTGGCGGGCATATGCCCGCCACCCCCTGCATGCACCGCATTAAAACGCTGGAGTTCAGGCCACAGGCTGGGCGGGGGCTGAGGCATCGCCCAGAGCCGCCTTGAGCCGTGCTTCTGCTTCGGGGGAGAGGGATGTCTGCAAAATACGGGCATGGCCTTTGAACTGTTGCAGATCGGCCAGAACCTTATCCGGCTGGGATTTGCGCACCAGCACAAACAGGGCAGAGGTGTTGGGGGGAATGGTGTCGCTCAGTTTGGTAATAAACCCGTCATCAATCCCGTAATCGGACATCTTGCCTGCCAGAGCGCCTGCACCGGCCCCAACGGCACTGCCAATAACAAAGCCTGCCAGCGGGTTAAGGCACAAAAGCCCGACCACCGCACCCCAGAACCCGCCAGAGAACAGCCCCCAGGATGCACCCGCTTTTTCCAGATTAACGCTCTGGTGCAAACGCGGCTTGCCGGTGGCATCCCGCGTGACCACAACGGCATCTTCCAAGTCTAGCAGGTATTCCTTCTGCAAGGTGTGGCATTCGCTCAGCACCTTGGCGGCGTCATCAATATGGTCAAAGCCTAGCACGATCAGATCAGACATGGTATTTCCTTGCTTTTGCGGCTTTCCCCAAAAAGGGGCAACCACGTGAACCCTACGTAATGTAGGGAGCGGGCAAGGCCTTTGCCAGAGTGCTGCGCACAGGGCTGCCAGATGTTTTTTATTTAATATTCCGCCCTGCAACCCCACCGGCCTGCGGTCCGTTGCACCTGTATCTCCTTTTTTAACAACAGGGGGCTACCATGACATTCCTTAACACCGTCTCCAATGCCATCACGCATGTGGGGGATTTTATTACCGGTGCCACGGGCGACAAATCGGGCCTGATGACCGCACTGAACGAAGTGCTCGGCCCCGTCCCCCGGCCCGACCTGCCCAGTAAGCTGGAAAAACGCGCACAGGCCATGGGCATGATCAGCACCATCCGCCGCTGGCAGAGCGCGCCACACAGCCCACCCGCAACCGAGGCAGAAGTGCGGGGATTCTTTTTGCAAGAAGAACTGGACTGGTTTTCTGAACAGACAGGCCTTTCCGACCTGGCAACCATGAAGATGATCCGCAAGATGCTGCCGCAATGCGTCAGGCTGCGGGCCATCCATGACCCGTCCCTTTTCCCGCAGCCGCCCACGGTTCGGGAATGAACCGCCAACCCGCCTGACCTGATGTGGCAGGCATACGATGCCCCCACATCAGGCACGGCTTGCTGTACCGCACCGGGCAGGCACGCTGGCCCAGCGCAGTTAACAGGTGCAAAAAAAACCTTCTGGTCAGAGGCGTAATATCAGGGGAGTTCGCTCAGATTCCAGCCGGTCTGTGCATCATGCACTGCACTGAGCGGAATGGCGTTGGGCAGGCGTACATTGGCTGGCAGGGCCATAACCGCGCGCAAGGCCCGGAACAGCGCCCCGTGGGCCACCACCAGAGGTAACCCATCTGCTGCCGTGGCGCGGTTAAGCGCACGGGCAGCCCTGCTTTTAAGCTCGGCAAACGGTTCAGCCCCCGGTGGGGTGTACTGCTCGGCTATCCAGTCATCATACCAGTCGGCAATGGGCTGGCCTTCCTGCTCGCCAAAGCAGACCTCGGCCAGATCCTCATCCACGCTCAGGGGAAGTTCCGGCAGGCCGTAGGCGACCAGTTCATCCCGCACAATCTGGGCCGTACGGTGGGCACGTTCGAGGGGGGAACACACAATACGTGTAATGGCTCCCGCCCCTTGTGCGCGTATGGCCTGCTCGATCAGCCTGCCAGCCTCCACCGCCTGATCAATCCCGGTCTCGTTCAGCGGCACATCCGTACGCCCCTGAGAAAGACCGGCCCTGTTCCAGTCCGTCTGACCGTGCCGCAGATACCAGTATGGACGGGGGAGAAGCACGGTCATGGCACCTTCAGTCAAACAGGGACGATACGGAGCTTTCGTCCGATACGGCACGCATGGCGCGCGCCAGCAGGCCGGAAATGGTGATCTGGCGGATATTGCTGGCCGCCATGACCGGTGCTGTTGCCTGAATACTGTCTGTCAGGGTCAGCATTTCAATCGGGGACTCGGCAATACGGGGCACGGCCTGCCCGGTGAGCACACCGTGGGTAACGTATGCACCAACCGATGCCGCACCCTGCTGGGCAATGGCGCGGGCTGCGTTGCACAGTGACCCACCGCTATCCACAATATCATCCACCAGCAGGCAGTGACGTCCTTTGACATCGCCAATCACGTTCATGACCTCGGACACGCCTGCGCGCTCACGCCGCTTGTCAATAATGGCCAAATCGGTGTTCAGGCGCTGGGCAAGCTGGCGCGCACGCACCACCCCACCCACATCGGGGGAGACAATCATAAGGTCGCGGTCACCGTACTGGGCGCGGATGTCGCGCACAAACAGGGGGGCTGCGTACAGATTGTCCACCGGAATATCAAAAAAGCCCTGAATCTGCATGGCGTGCAGGTCCAGTGTCAGCACACGGCTGGCCCCGGCTTCCACCAGCAGGTTGGCAACCAGCTTGGCGCTGATAGGCGTACGGGGGCCGGATTTGCGGTCCTGACGGGCATACCCGAAATACGGAATAACTGCCGTAATACGTTTGGCCGACCCGCGACGCAGGGCGTCCAGCATGATCAGCAGTTCCATCAGGTTGTCATTCGTGGGCGTGCAGGTGCTCTGGATGACAAAAACATCCTCACCGCGCACGTTTTCATGAATTTCAACAAACACTTCCATGTCCGCAAAGCGGCGCACGGTTACGTTACACAGGGGCAGGTTCAGCTCTGCTGCAACGGCCTGGGCCAGTGGCAGGTTGCTATTACAGGCGACGATTTTCATGACAAGGACGGTTCCCGGCCTCAGCTGTTACACGAATTAGGAAGGAAGACTGCAGCGAGGGGGGTTTAGCAACCGCGCGCCCCATTGTCATCCACCCTTCGGCCTGCCTGATGCGTCCGGGGTGCAGGCGTGGCCTAAAAGCCGCGTATCTCCGCCCTGTCCATGATCCTTAACTTGCGCAAATCCGCCCTTTTCTCTAAGTGGGAGCGTTGCGGTCGGGCCGGGTACGGGCCTGTGTTCCGGGCAAACTGCCCGCACGGGCAGCACCGCCTGGCAGGGTCAGCCCTTGCCAGTCTGGCGCACAACACCCCACCAATGGCTGTTTACCGCCACATACGCCGCATTCCCCCCTCTTCCGCGCGGATAGTCACGCCCCAGAATACCCTCGGCAGGCAGCCACAGGCCCCTTGCCAGCATGGCACACCCCTTTAGTGGTAATTGCATACCTACTATGCGCATTGCGCATAAGAATCCAACGCAACTCACAGGCCTATCATTGCCGGGCCGGGCACGCATGGGCACATCCCCCGCCCAGTATGGCCACACGGTATTCACGCCCCCACGCCATAAATCAGCCGAGCCATGCGGTTTAATCCACCAACAGGTTATTCGCAGCGCCGCCCGGACGTGACATACTGCCCGGCTGTAATGTCCGCCCGAGCGTGCCCATACGCAACGAGCAAGCCCCAACGGAGCCAGCATGACCCGGCCACCCCCGCCCGGCAGCCGCCATAAAGCCTGTTTTACAACAGGCAGCATCATGCGGCACGTGCTGGTCATGGCCGGAACGGGGGCCATCGGGCTTATGGCCGTGTTTGCGGTTGATATGCTCAACATGGTGTATATCAGCCACCTCAACAACACCGCCATGACCGCGGCCATTGGCTTTGCCAGTGCTGTTATTGGCCTACAGATTGCCATTTCCATTGGCCTGACCATTGGCATAAGTGCCGCCACAGCGCGTGAGATCGGTGCCGGACGGCATGAAGAAGCCCGCTGCCTGGCCGCCTCTTCCATGATTGTCATGACCGTGGTCACAGGGATTCTGGGCCTTGCCACGGCCATGGAGGCCGCCCCCATCCTCCACCTGTTTGGCGCACAGGGGCAAACCCTGACCGAAGCCACAGCCTACCTGCGCATTCTCAGCGTTGCCCTACCCCTGATCTGCGTTGGCATGGGCTGCTCGGCCCTTATGCGGGTGGTGGGGGATGCCAAAGGCTCCATGCATATTACCCTTATGGGGGCCGTGGTGGCGGCCGTGCTCGACCCGCTGTTTATTTTCGGGCTGCATGAAGGGCTTGTGGGGGCTGCCATCAGCACCACCTTCTCCCGCATTGTGGTGGCCGGGGCCGGGCTGCGTGGCGCCCTGCGGCACAGCATGCTGGCCCGCCCCTGCCTGCGCCGCATTGTGCCCGACACCCGCCGGGTGGCTGGCATATCGCTCCCCGCTATCCTGACCAATCTGGCAACACCCGCAGGGGGGGTGTACGTCACGCGCGCCATGTCCGGCTTTGGGCTGGAAGCCGTGGCGGGGCAGGCCTCTATTGAGCGCATGGTGCCGGTGCTGTTCTCGCTCGTGTTTGCGCTGACTGGTTCGGTCGGCCCGATTATGGGCCAGAACGTGGGCGCAGGCCGCCCCGACCGTGTGCGCCAGACCCTGACAGCCGCACTTAAGCTGGTTGTGCTCAGCGTAGGGCTGACCTGGGTTGCACTCTACTTTGCGCAGGACCTGATTATTGCCATGTACAATGCACAGGGGAATGCTGCGGCACTTCTGCACCTGTTCTGCACATGGACCATTGGCAGTTACCTGTTTGTTGGCATGCTGTTTGTTGCCAATGCCGCATTCAACAACCTTGGCTTTCCCCTGTATTCCACCGCGTTCAACTGGGGGCGGGCAACGCTGGGCACCATTCCGTTTGTTCTGCTATGCGCGCATTATGGCCCGCAGGGGGTACAGGTAGGGCAGGCCATGGGTGCAGTGCTGTTTGGGTCATTTGCGGTCTTGACTGCATTCCGTGTCACGCAAACACTCACATCGTCTCCCGCGTCGCACCCTCCGGCGCAGGATATGCGGAGCACGCCAGTTTCTGACGTGCCAACCACCAGTGCAGAAGCCGCCATGGCGGAACTGGACGAAGTGGAAAGTGCCTCCGACCTTTAACCGAGGGAACAGGAATACGCACATGTCCAAGTTGACCACGCAAGAACGCAATGCCCTGCCCGATAGCGCCTTTGCCCTACCCGGCCGCCGCTACCCCATACCAGACGCCACCCATGCAAGGGATGCCCTTGCCCGCGCGAGCGAAATGCTGCATCGGGGCAACCTGACACAGGCGGAATACGACCTGATCCACAGCAAGGCGGAAGCCGTGCTGCGCCAAGAACGACTGTAACGGACCTGAATGCTCGATAAACTCTACGCCCGCGTTCTGCGGCATGCCGCCAGCCCCCACGCGCCTTTATGGCTGGCGGCACTGGCTTTTGCAGAAGCCAGCTTTTTCCCCCTCCCGCCGGAAACGCTGCTTGTCCCCATGGTGCTGGCACAAAAGGACAAGGCATGGCGGTACGCCGCCATCTGCACCGTGGCCAGTGTGGCCGGTGGCCTGCTGGGCTGGCTGATTGGCGCGCTGCTGCTGGATACGCTGGCAAAACCCATTGTGCATTTTTACCATGCCGAACACACACTGCTCTCCTTGCAGGAAAAATTCCGCCAGTGGGGGGTATGGATCATTCTGTTCAAGGGGCTGACCCCCATCCCCTACAAGTTTGTGACCATTGCCAGCGGCATGGCGCATTTTGCCATTCTGCCCTTTATGTGCGCGAGCCTTGTAACCCGTGGCGCGCGTTTTGCGCTGGTGGCGGGCCTGTTGCGCCGCTTTGGCCCAACCATTCAGGATTTTCTGGAAACCCGCCTGCCGCTGGTTACGGGCGTATTCGCCCTTGCCCTGCTTGGCGGCTTTTTGGCGCTGCGCTACCTGTAGCCCCTTAACGGGGCCATATGGCCCCTGTGGCGCACAAGGCAGGCGCGCTCTGGCACGCCTTGCGCTCCACCCCCTGCTCGCGCAGGTAGAAAGACCCAGTTTTTAACACCCCATCCACACCACCAGAACCAACGCGGGAGGCACATCAGGCATGGCAACTCAGATTGCGGTCATTACAGGAGCAGGTTCGGGCATTGGCCGTGCAGCAGCCCGCGCACTGGGGCGCGCGGGGTTTGATGTCGCCCTGCTGGGGCGGGACAAGGAACGCCTGAACGCCACGGCACAGAATCTGGCCCAGCATTCCGTCCACTCCCTTGTCATCAGCGTGGACGTGGCCGACGCACAGGCCGTGCAGGACGCCGCCAACCGGGTTGAAAGCGAACTTGGCCCCATTTCTGTCTGGGCCAACTGCGCGGGGGCCACAGTTGTTGGCCAGGTTGCAGCCCTGAATGCACAGGACATCGCACGGGCTACGCAAGTTACCTATCTTGGCAGCGTTAACGGCACACTGGCGGCCCTGAACGTTATGCGGCGCAGGGGACAGGGGGCAATTATCAACCTTGATCTGGCCCCCACACTGCGTGACCTGCCCCTACAGGCAGCGGAAAATGGCTCCCGCGCGGCCCTGCGCGGCTTTTGCAACAGCCTGCGCACGGAACTGCGGCATGATGCAGACCATATTCGCATTGTTATGGTGGACCTGCCTGCCATTAACACCCCGCATTATGGCTGGACCCGCAACCTGACCGGCAAGCGGCTCAAACCCTTTGGTCCGGTTTACGAACCGGAAGTTGCCGCAGAGGCCATCTGCCGCGCGGCCTTTACTACCAGCCGCTCCATTTCCATCGGTTGGGCCAACAGCTTTGCCGCCCTTTGGCGTCTGGCTGGCCGCAGCTGCCGCGAGGCCCGGCTGGCCAGCCACGGCTACAAAGCCCAGATGAGCCATGACTGGGCTGAGGGCATTCAGCCAGATGACCTGTACAACCCGGTACCCGGCGCTTACGGCGCCGAAGGCCCGTTTGAAGCCAAGGCCCGCAGGCTGAACAGCCCGTTTACGGTTTTTGTCTCGTCCGGTCTGCGGGCCAGCCTGTTTGGTGCGCTCGCAGCCATGGGGATGAGTGCGGCATTCAACCACATCCGCCAGTGCCGCAAAGACTGATCCCGCACGATCAGGGCCGTTAAAGCCCTCCCCCCTGCGTACCCCACCTCAGGCGTGGAAGCGCAGGGGGGAGCGGAGTTATAAAAAACCACTCCGCCCTGCAAAGCTCAATTGTTCAGGCCCGTAACCTGCCATCCCCCACCCCGGCCAGGGGCGGCACAACAAATGGCCCCGCCGCATGGACCTGAATGGTCAGCAGCCCGATCAGCCCTTCCTTTACCCCCTTGAGCGGTAATTCGGCATAACCTGTTGTCCAGCGGCTTATTGCGTTGGCCTCCATAACATGCCAGCCGGGCCATGCGGCGCCCTCCGCCCGCAAATGGCAAATCTGGGGCACATGCCGGCCACCACTAAACAGGGTTATGCCCCCTATTTTGACCCCAAAAGTACGCCTGCCATCCCCATAAGCACCATGAGCAGCCGAAGGCTGGGTGGTGCGCGAGGTGAGGAAAACCTTTTTCACCCCGACTGGCAGCATGTAAAAGCACCTGTCTCCCTCACGCCGCAGCAGCCTGATACGCTGCCCCCGATCCGTGACCAGAAACAGGTCCGGGTCCATGCTCAGTTCCGGTGCAGCCGCAAACGGCCTGCACCCCGGCACGCTGGGGCCGCGTGCGCGCAACTGGGCAAACATGGCTGCCAATGCCGCCCGCTCCACCTGCGGGGATGGCAGAACCTCCTTCTCCCACACATGGGGAGCCGCACGGCCCACACGCACGACCCCACCGGCCCATGCCTCTGCCTGCCCTGCCTCCTGCGCCAGATAAAACTCTGTGGGCACGCCATTGGCTACAAGAACAGCATGCGTTTCTGTTTGCATAAGGGTGTAATTATAGCTGGCAATACTGTGATCATAAAAAATACTGCCACCATTCACCAGCAGGCGTACGGGCACAAAGCGCCCGTTATGCAAAACGGTATGCTGAGGGGTAAGCAGCAGGTCCCGGTCGGGCAGGTTCTGCCCCAGTGCATGGCGTAAAACGCGAATGGGGTAGCCTGCCTCCTCCTCCGCGCAGTCGGGGCGGACCTGCACATGCCCGCGGGCAACCCACAACAAGCGCTGGGTTGTCATGCCGCCCTTGCTCCACACATCTACAAGGCTGCCGGCCTGCAATGCCTCTACCTCTGCGGGAGCATTTGCGGTGTGGATGTCCGTGCCCTCAATAAAGCAGGCTCGGGTACGGGTCTGGCCTTTTTCCGCCGTAATGCGCAGCGGGCAGCGTGTATCGGCCACATGGTATTCCCCGGCATCCAGCACGGCCCCCTGGGCCAGTTCCACGGTAAAACGCCCGACTTCCTCCTGCCCCTGACCGTACAGGACAATGCTCCGGCAATGGCGGTCCGCGCTCACGCGGCAGGTCACGACTGGCTGAGCACTATGGCGGACCTCGATCATGGCCTGTTCGGGGTTGTAATCCATGATTGCAGTGCCAGACAGGTCAAACGGTGCATAATCCGCGTGGATCACCACCGTACCGCCCCCGGCCCCAAAGCGCACCGTGGCCCCGCACAGCACCTCGGCCAGCCCAGCCCCGCAGGAGAACACACCCCCATAGGCAATGTTCAGTTCCACACCATCGAGTGCGGCATTGGGCTCCGTGGGGGCAAACATAGCGTACCCCCCCACCACATACACCCGCAAACCAGCGGGCGCGCCAAGGGCCACACCCAGCAGGGCATTACCACCTATGTAAAATGCACTCCCCAACGGGGCGTGCCCGGTAGCGGGGCCTATGCCAAACGTGGCGTGCACGCCCGGCGGCACAACATAGGTGCCCCCCGCAGGTGCTGGCACGGCACGGGACGACCCGTGCGTGCCTAAAAGGACATTCCCGTTGGTCTGTCCGCCAAAAATGGCAGGGTGAATAACACCGGCATAAATACGCGTACCATCGGGGGCGGTCATGGCCACATGGTAGCCGTCGCGCACCCCCAGAAAACCCTGATGGTCCGTAATTGCGCAGCTTACGCCATTGGTATTGACATAATGCACCATCGCCACCCCCCTCCCCTGTAAAATACCCTGAAGGAAAAGGCTTAGTGGCCGAATTATAAAAAATGGTTAATAAATCTTTATACGCTATACGCGTTGACGATAAATTAACTCTGCAAGCGCATTATACCAGACCGCCCCCCCACACCCACCATGCGGAGTGTGCGTCTTCCAGCCGGTCTGCGGCCTGCCGTGCTGCCTGCGGTGTGGCAAACAGCCCAAAACATGTTGCGCCAGACCCGCTCATACGGGCCATAAGGCAGCCATCCTGCCCGCCAATATCCGCCAGAACATGGCCAACAGGGGGGCAGACAGCACAGGCGGCCTCTTCCAGACTATTCCCCTGCTGTTTGAGAAAAGCCACCACATCGGCAATATCGGCCCAGTTATCGGGCAAGGGAGCGCGCGGCAGAAAAGCCCCATCCCGGCGGCGGAACACCTCGGGGGTGGAAACAGCCTGCCCGCAATTTACCAGAACCATCCCGCATTCGGGCAGGTGGGCGGCGGGGGTCAGGTTTTCCCCTATTCCTTCCATCCGCATTGTCTGGCTGAGCAGGCAGACGGGCACATCCGCCCCCAGTGTCTGGGCCAGTGCCAGCAGGTCTGCCCGGCTGGCCTGTACGTTCCATGCCCGGTCCAGCAGGCGCAGGGCCGCAGCGGCATCGGCCGAACCTCCGCCAATGCCAGAGGCCACAGGCAGCTTTTTTTCCAGCACCAGTGTACCGCCCGGCAACCGGGTCTGGCTCCCGCGCAGCCCCTGCAGGGCATGGGCCGCACGAAGTACAAGGTTGTCCGCCCCCGTGGAGGCAGCATCCAGCACACGGCCAAAACGGCCGGTAACATGCAGGCTCAGTGGTTCGGGGCCGGGCTGGTAGTGCAGCACATCGCCCGCCCCGGCAAACACCACCAGACTGTCCAGCAGGTGGTAGCCATCCGCCCGGCGGCCGGTAACGTGCAGGTACAGGTTAACCTTGGCGGGGGCTGCCTCTGTAAATGCAAAGGTGGAGACATCCAGTGCTGCAACGGTCACGGCGTGTGCTTTCCTTGTTCCTGAACAGGTTGTGCGGGGGCGGGTTGCGCGGCCGGAGCCGGCTGTGCCGCAGGGCTACCCACCCCGGCAGGAGGTGTGGGGGGAACACCCGCTTTTTGCAAGGCCGCCCGTATAAGGCTTTCAGCCGCCGGGCTGGGGTGTAAGCCCAGCGCCACATTCCACTGGTCCACGGCTTCGGTCTTGCGGCCAATACGCCAGTAGGCCTCGCCCAGATGGTAGTTTACCTCCGGGTCTTCCGGTGTCTGCTCGGCGGCTTTTTCCAGCAGGGGAATCCCCCCCGCCAGATCACCCTGCTCCACGCGCACCCAGCCCAGACTGTCTGTTATGGCAGCGTCCTGGTCATCCAGCGCATGGGCCTTGCGCAAAAGCTGTTCGGCTTCGGCCAGGTCTTCATGCTGTTCGACCATGCCGTAACCCAGAAAATTGAGTAAAAGCGGCTCATCCGGGGCATAGGCCAGCGCAGCGCGGGTATCATTTTTGGCAGCGGCCCAGTCCCCCGCTTCATGGTAGGCCATGCCGCGCAGGAACAGGAGCGTCCAGTCCGGGCTTTTCTGCACGTTGGCCAGATCAATTGCACGGGTATAGGCTGCTATGGCGGCCTTCCAGTCCTTGGTCTGGCTGAAGGCGTTACCCAGCGAGCGCTCTATAATAATCTGGCCCGGCACCTGCTGGGCAAGATGCTGGAGGAGCGGTATGGCCTCGGCCGGGTGGTCGTTAGTGGTTTCCAGCACCGCAAGGCGCAGGGTCGCGACCATGGCCAGCGGGTCCTGCGGGGGAACGCGCACCAGTGTTTCGCGCGCGGCGGCAAAATGGTGCTCGTCGTCCTGAATTTCCGCCAGCATCAGGCGGGCATCAGCCAGCGTTGGGTCCATGGCCAGCGCAAAGCCCAGCATCAGGCGGGCGGCCTCATTAAACTGGAACAGGTTAAGCGCGCTGCCCTCCCCTTCCATTCCCTGCTGGGCCTGCTCCCGCGCCTGCTGGCGGAGCAGGAAGGCGGTTAGCACATAGGCACGGGCGATTCCCTCCCGCGCGGATGTCACGGGGTAATGGGCGATTTCCGCCTGCAGGGCGGGGCCTGCCAGCCCCAGAATGGAGTCTGTTGCCACCAGTTTACGAATAACGGCCCGTGCCTTGTCCTGCTGGCCATGGTTCCATAGCCACGCCGCGTGGGAGCGGGTCAGGAGCATGTCGTAGCCGGGCATGGCTTTCTGGGCCTGCACAAACAGCGCCCCCGCCCGGTCGGACTGGCCTGCCACCTGCGCAATAAGTGCGGCATGCAGGGTATAAAACGGCATAAGACCGGAGCCGGGCACATGGAGCAGGTTTTCTATTGCCTCATCCGCGTGGCCCTGCGCCTGCTGGCACCACGCCAGCAGCAGCGGCACAATCAGGCGGGCCATGGGGTCGGCCCCGGCACGGTGATAATACTGCACGGCCTCGGGCCATGTGCCTCGCATAGCTGCGTCATCCCCCAGAACAAGGGCGGAGATCACACTCCTGTCCTGTGGTGTTTTATCCACAACCCGGGCCAGTTCCACCGCCTGAGGGGCACCAACCATGACGCTGCGTACAAAAGCCTGCCGCAACAGGTCTGCATCCGCCGGGTCCGCCTGCAATGCCTTGCGGAAGGCCTGCGCTGCCTCAAGGTCATCCCCCAGGCGCACAGCCACGATCCCGCGCAGGTAAGCCTCCGAATCGACATACCCGTGCCCGGCTTGGGCAGCGGGGCCGGTTTTATGGTGTAAAACACGTGCAGGCTCAGGCACCGCCGCCAGCGCAGGCGACACCAGCATGGTGGCAGACAGCAGGAAAACCGTAGGCATAAGACGACAAAACAGCATAAGAACCCTATTCAGGCTGAGACGGCAGCACCGGGTTGCCGCGGCTGGCGGCCCACATCTGCCAGCATAGCAAATGAGGAACGACATGAACGGCTGGCTTTGTCTCTACCGCGCTCATGCCAAACCGCCAAACCATCCGCTCCATATTCTGGTCCACCCCGTGATTGTGATAGGGGTGGGATAATGCACGATGCCCTCTCCCTCCTCCGCCTCTATACCGAATGGGGGGTGGATACCGCCGTAACCGACACCGCCACAGACCACCGCCTGAGCGGGGCCGGCGCGCACCATCTGCCACGCCTGCCCAACCCCGGCAAACCCCGCCAGAGCGCGCCAGCCGTGCAGGCTCCGCCCATGGTAGCGCCCCATACCCTGCGGCAGAACCCCACCCCTGCGGCGGGGAGTGAAGGCGGCATTACCAGTCTGGGCGAGTCCATAGCCCTTGCCCAGCAGGCCGCCGCACAGGCAACCACACCGGATGCCCTGCGCACTGCCATGGAGCAGTTTGATGCATGCTCCCTGCGCGGCACGGCCATGCACACACTCCTGCCCTCCGGCCCGACCAACGCCCCGCTCATGCTGATCGGGGAAGCCCCTGATGCGGATGAGGACCGGAGCGGCCATGTTTTTGCCGGCCTGTGCGGCACCTTGCTGGATACACTGCTGGCCCCGCTGCCACTGGAGCGCAGCCAGTTAACCCTTGCCACCGCCCTGCCGTGGCGCCCCCCCGGTGGCCGCCCGCCATCGGATGCGGAGCAGCGCATCTGCCTGCCCTTCCTGCACCGTGCGATCACCCTGTTTGCCCCCCGCCGCCTTGTGCTGTGCGGCCGCCTGCCCGCAACCATGCTGCTCGGCAAAGACACCCCCGCCGCACGGCGCGAATGGGGCACGCTGGCCCTGCCCGGTCTGGGGGATGTGCCGGTTCTGGCCATGCGCCACCCGCTCCAGCTCCGTGCCTCCCCCACAGCCCGGCGGGAGATATGGCAAACGCTTATGCTGGTGATGAAAACACTGCGTGACACGCCATGAAGCAACCAAGGGGATAGTGGCAATATCCCCACACCCGTCACAAAGAATTACAGCATGAAATAACGCCAAATACCTTTGAAAAACAAAGAACTCCAAAAGCAACAACCGTTGCGTTACGCCAAAGTGCGCAATGGTTTCTCCAACACGCCAACCAATGTTTACACAGAGTAAACTTGCTTTTTGCGCGCAAAAAGCCTAGACCCCGCCAGCCATGCGAGCGATAGGTCAAATTCCTCATCAGATCGCGGCAAAAGCCTTTTTGGCTGGAGCCGCTCTTTTGGCCAGCGCTTCCGTCACCACGACGAGAGCCCATGCCAGTTCCCCGGACCACGGGGCGGAACCGCACAGCGAAGAGCTGGCGATGGTTCTGCCGCGCCGGGCTTTTCCGGAAGGCGATGATCTTGTACTACCCAGACCACTGCCACAGGATGTAGCAACCAACATCCGTGCCGTTTTCCGTCTCCAGCGCATGGGTGCGTTTGCCGAGGCGATCAACAGCACCACCCATCTGACCGACTCACTGCTGCTGGGTGAGATGGAGGCAAACCGCTACCTCAACCCCAGCTACCACCCCAGTGCGACCGAGCTGCGCAACTGGCTCAAGCAATACACCTCCTACGCGGATGCTCCGGCCGTATGGGCGCGGCTTGCCGCCCTGCCCGAACGGGGTGGGCCCATGCCCGCAGCCCCTTCCACCGAGCATCTGGCCCCCGAACACGCCGCCCTTGCGGCAGGGCCGCTGCAGGAGTTCACCCGCAACCCCATGCTGGACCGCACTTTGCGTGAACGCACGACATGGGGCCTTAAAGGTGTGCATAGTGCTCTGCACCTGATCAGCATCACGCCGGGTATGACCCCTGCGTATGCCGCCCAGTTGCAGGCCGAAACCGCACAGGCCATGCTGGCCGCGGGTGAAACCGATCTGGCGCTGGACATCAGCCGCACAGCCAACACCGTATCCCACGGGCGCAATGCGCTGGCGGGTTATGTGGCCGGGCTGGCCCTGTGGCAGAAGCAGGACTACGCGCAGGCCAGACAGTTTTTTGAACGTGCCTCCCACGCACCGCGCGCCACGCCGGAAATGCGGGCCGCAAACGCCTTCTGGGCCGCGCGGACGCACGAAAAAACCAATAATCCCCACAGCCAGCACCTGTGGCTCCAGCATGCCGCCACCTTCCCCCGCACATTTTACGGGCTTCTGGCGAACACCATGCTGCGTGCGGCAAGCACCCCACACAAGCTGAGCGAACGCCACGGCCTTGCCAGCTTTGCTCCCCTGGAAAGCTCGGGCGCCAACAGCCAGAGCACGGCCTCCGCCCCGGTTCTGACCGAAATTGACATAGAAGCCGTGGGGAATACCGAGGTTGGCCGGCGCGTATTTGCCCTGCTTCAGGTCGGGGAGCCGGAAATAGCGGAAAACGCCATGCGCCGCGCATGGCCCAACCTGCATGACGTCACCCTCGCCCGGTCCTTCCAGCTGGTAGCCGGGGCGGCGGGGCTGCATGACCTTGCGCGCGAAATGGAGGATTCCCTGCAAAGCCAGGCAACCTCCGCGCAAAGCACGGACGATGCGCCCCTACCACAACTGCGCCCACGCAACGGCTTTACCATGGACCCGGCACTTGTTTACGCGCTGGCCCGTGTGGAATCCAACTTTGATGCCCGCGCCGTATCCGGCGCAGGGGCCCACGGGCTGATGCAGATCCGCCCCATAACGGCCGATTTTGTTACCAGTGCCTCTGCCTCCAACCCCAACCACAGGTTTGAGCGTTCGGCCTCTGCCCTGCATGACCCCAGCCTTAATCTGGAAATCGGGCAGCGCTACGTGCAGTATCTGGCCAAGCTGACCCAGCAGGCCAACCATACCGAAGCACGGGGCGGGGACATCATCCGCCTGCTGGCCAGTTACAATGCAGGCCCCAATGCACTGGCCCACTGGGAGAATCTGGCGGCATCCTCGGATGATCCGCTCATGTTCATGGAACTGCTCCCCAACCAGGAAACCCGGAACTACGTCCACCGGACCCTGACCTATCTGTGGCGCTATGCTGCAAAAATGAAGCTGCCCACCCCTTCCCTGAGTGCTCTGGCACACGGCACATGGCCTGACTTTGCGGATGAAACCGCTCTGGCCAGCACCCTGCATTAAATCAATGCAGGCTCAGGGGGCCTTCCCTTCGGGGAGTGTGGGGTAGGCACCTTACAATCCGGCCTGAGCATTCGCTTGCACAACAAAGGGGCGCTGGCATAAGCCAAGCGCCCCTTTGTTGTATCTCCCCTGCCAGAACAGGCCGGGCACCATACAGGCACACCCCACACCGGCCCGGCACACATGCGGGGAACGGGAGGAGGTGTGCCCGGTCGGGTCTTCCCTCAGTTCTCCGCCAGTGCCTGACGGCTGGCCCGCACACGGGCCACACGGCGGCCTTCCACTTCCAGCACCTCAAACAGCCAGCCATCATAGGCCACCTTATCCCCCGCTGCGGGCACACGCCGCAGTAAGGCCAGCAGTAGGCCACCCAGAGTGTGGTAGCTGCCTTCCTCCGGCAAAGAGCGCAGGCCCAGCATATCCTTGATCTCATCCACCGAGGCGGTTCCTTCAAGGCTGATCACAGCATCGGGCGCAGGCACGTTAGCCGCGTGGTGGCTGGACTGGGGCTGCTCGTGCGAGGTTTCCCCCACAATGGCGTCAAACAGGTCCGCCGGGGTCACGACCCCTTCAAACGCCCCGTATTCGTCCAGCACGAAGGCCATACCCAGACTGATGCTACGCATACGCTCCAGCATATCCAGCGCGGAAATGCTGTCCGGCACCACCACCATCGGCCGCATGCCCGCTTCAATGGAAACAGGCATGCCCTCAAGCACCCGGTCCAGCATGTCCTTGGCCAGAATAACGCCCACGGGGTTATCCACCCCCCCTTCGCACACCACAATGCGGGCGTAGCTGGTCTGCTTGAGCACCTGCACCAGTGCCTCACGCCCGGCATGGCGGTCTATCCAGCACAGTTCGTTTCTGGGCGTCATAATTGCCCGTACAGGCCGGTCTGCCAGCCGCAGGAGCCGCTCGATCATGCTGCGCTCCTCGTGCTCCAGCACGCCCAGACGCGCTCCTTCGGCTATGTAGGCTTTGAGTTCCTCTTCCGTCAGGCTCTGGTTGACCGCATCACTCGCCCCCATCAGGCGCAGGACCATGTTGGAGGAGGCCCGCAGCAGCATGACCACCGGGCCCGTGACCCTGGCCAGCAGTTCCAGCGGCATGGCCAGACGGGCAGCCATTTTTTCCGGCTCCCGCAGAGCAAGCTGCTTGGGCACCAGTTCCCCCAGCACCAGCATGATGGCGGTAATGAAAACCACCACAACAACCATGGAAAGCTGCGGGGCAAAGGGTTTGAGAAGGGCAAAGCGTTCCAGAATGGGGGTCAGGTGCGCCTCGATCTGCACACCGCCAAACGTGCCTTCCAGAATGGAGACAAGCGTCATGCCTACCTGCACCGTGGGCAGGAAGATCTGCGGGTCCTCGGCCAGCCGCATGGCCCGGTCCGCACCGCGCATACCGCTCTCCTGCAACTGCGCCAGACGCGGCTTACGCACGGAAATAAGGGCGAGTTCACCCATGGCGAACACTGCGTTGAGGAAAACCAGAAAGAAAATAACAAGAATGGAAAGTGCCATGGGTAAAACCAACACGCCTTTATGCTGTAGCGGGCTTTGCGCAACAAAAGCCCCACGCGCACGATAAGGGATGATCCCGCGGGAGACCAGCGCCGAACATGCGACCCTCCCTACCGGCCAGGTCCATGCAGCGTGTGTATGCCTGCCCATCGGATAAAGCGGACCAAATCGGTATTCTTTTTACGGCAGGCACAAAAAAACGGCTCCCGAAGGAGCCGTTTTCTGTCTCACCTAACCGATTCGCACAGGGCCGAATCAGTCTGCGGCACTGCTTTCTGCGGGTTCAGCAGCCTTGGGGGCCTCGTCATTCGCACCTTCGGTACGCACGACCTTAACCCGGGGAGCCTTGGCGGGCTTGCGCGCCGCAATGGCTTCCATCTGCTCTTCCACCTGCTTGGAAAACACGTACTGGGCCGGACGCTGGTTAGCCAGAGAGATTTCCGGCACCATCGGCTTTTCGGTTTCGGGGCCAAACAGCGCGACCTTGGCAATGTGCCAGGGGCGGCGGACGGCATCCATAACAGCGGTGGATTCATAACCGGAATGCACCATGCAGTCGGCACATTTTTCGTAGTTACCGGTGCCGTAATCGTCCCACTTGGTGTCGTCCATCAGCTCACGGAAGGACTTGGCGTAGCCTTCACCCAGCAGGTAGCACGGACGCTGCCAGCCAAACACGTTACGCAGGGGCTTACCCCACGGCGTGCAGTGGTACTGCTCGTTACCGGCAAGGAAGTTGAGGAAGAGCGGAGACTGCGTAAACCGCCACTTCTTGCCCTTACCCAGACGGAACACATCGCGGAAGAGCTGCTTGGTTTTCTGCCGGTTGAGGAAGTGCGCCTGATCGGGTGCACGCTCGTAGGCATAGCCCGGTGCGGTCATGATCCCGTCCACGCCCATGGCCATCACTTCATCAAAGAAGTTGGCCATACGCTGGGGGTCTGCCCCATCGAACACGGTGCAGTTGATGGACACGCGGAAACCGCGCGCCTTGGCCTTTTTAATGGCTGCAACCGCGCGTTCGTACACCCCGTCCTGACAGACGGAGGCATCGTGCATGGTCTTGTCGCCATCCAGATGCACATCCCACGAGAAGAAGGGGGATGGTTCGTAATCGTCCATCTTCTTTTCAAGAAGCAGGGCGTTCGTGCACAGGTAGACGTACTTCTTGCGCGCGATCAGCCCACGGATGATTTCGGGCATTTCCTTGTGCAGCAGCGGTTCCCCGCCGGCTACGGCAATAACTGGTGCGCCTGCTTCCGCATCCGCATCCAGACATTCCTGCACGGTCATGCGCTGGTTGAGAATAGCCGCTGGGTAATCGATTTTTCCGCAGCCTGCACAGGCCAGGTTGCAGCGAAAAAGCGGCTCAAGCATGAGCACCAGCGGATAGCGCTTGCGCCCCGTAATATGCTGTTTGACAACGTAACTGCCGACCCTGACGGCCTGCATTATCGGTACGGCCATAAACCCCCGCTTTGGCGCATCCACTTAACGCCTGTATCGTGACTGGTAGTTAAGACAAGTCAGTATTGAGTATGTCCATAAAGCGCGCGACCGGACCTGCTGCCTGCCTGGCCTGCTACTCCACCCGTGGACTGTTAGAAGGAGCAACAGGCGCGGAACATGTATAGCCACGCGTGTATGAGGTATTCGCCTGCATATAGGTGGCCTCGTTTGTCAAGCTCAAGTCTTTTTCGCTACCTGTTGCAAAAAAGACACAATCAGCAGCGAGTTTTGTTTCCGTGCTTGCGTTCTTTCACAAAACATTAAACCAAACCCCATTGGTTCGCGATGTCTGTCGGCATGTTAACGCGATGTAAGGCACGCCGGGGAGCAGCATACCCTGCCTGAAAAAGGCAGTTATGTGCCGTTTTCCGCTAAAAAGAAGATGGAAACAATCGCATGGACAGTTCTAAAAACCAGAACGCCGCGTCACCGATTCCCACTTTTGGCCGTTTTCCTGCGCTGGATCGT
>NZ_JOPD01000034.1:0-9764 GCF_002153575.1 Acetobacter sp. DsW_54 | reverse complement strand
ACCATAGGGTTCATCCTCCGAGAGTTTTACTCTCCGGTAAAACCGGGGCAGCTCAGACTGTGACCTTCTCCATGGACCGCAAGGGCCATGTGCTTTCGGTCACGCTGGCCAGCTCCTCCGGCCATCCGCTGCTGGATCAGGAGGCGGTGGCTCTCCCCAAACGCGCTCAGCCGCTGCCCATCCCGCCGGACAGTGTCGCGGGGGATCCCATCACCCTGACGGTCCCCGTCGAGTTCTATATCCACGCTGGCGGAAACTGAGATTTTTTCCGTTCAGGCTCCCATTCCCTTTCTATGATCGTGACAGGATCAAACCCATGCTTGCCTTCTCCGAACATCGCCGTTCTTCACCATCCCTGAATGAAATCCGTCCCGGCATGGGCGCCAGCCGCAGCGCCGTGCGCAGCTTGGAAGAACGCAGCGAAGAGGCCGGCATCAAAATGACCGATCTGCGGCGCATCCTGTTTCACGGCATTCTGGAAGCAGGACCACGTGCGACGGCGGTGGAAATCTGGAAAACACTGGGCAGGATCATGGAGCAGGGACACGTTCCCTCACAGGGGTCTATCCAGCGCAATCTGAATCTGTTTCTGGAGCGGGGCATCCTGCGTCGTGATGTCACGCCGGACCGGCAATGGCTCTACAGTGTGGCTCCGGAGCCGAGGGCAGCGCTCGCGATTACCTTTGTGGAAGCGGGGACGGGACGGAAGATCGCGTGTCACGCACCGGAAGTGGCGACGTTGTTGCGCCGGGTGGCCGCCGAGCACGGACTGGCCGTGCAGGGGGCGGCCATCACTGTTACGTCGTCTGCCGGGTAAGCTTTGAAAGCCCGCTGAAAGAAGACGAATATTTTTGCGTGCTCCTTTGAAAAAACACCTGCATCGATCGTCTAATAGAGTGAGCCCTCCCGCAGGGACGGGACATCTTCCTTGAAATTCATCGCCTGGTTTGTCCGTCGTCCGGTGGCGACCCTCCTGCTGCTGCTCTCCGCCGTGCTGTCCGGGCTGATGGCGCTGCCCCATCTGCCGGTCTCCGACCTGCCCGATGTCGACCTGCCGGTGATCTCGGTCTCCGCCTCCAACGCAGGCGGCTCGCCCGAGGTCATGGCCCGCACGGTGGCCGCCCCGCTGGAACGCCATCTGGGCAATATCGCCGGTGTGACGCAGATGCAGTCCACGTCCACGCGGGGCGAGACCTCCATCTCGCTGGGGTTTGAGCTGGGGCGTGACCTCAATGGGGCCGCGCGCGATGTGGAAGCCGCGATAAGGGCAGCCCGACACGATCTGCCGACCACACCGGGGTCGGACCCGAGCTACCATCGCGCCAACCCCAATGCGACGCCGGTGCTGATCCTTGCAGTGACACCGGGCATGCAACCCATGTCCCGCCTGTATGATCTGGTGAACACCACCCTGCGGCCCATGCTGCTGCAGGTGCCGGGGGTGGGGGATGTGACGCTCATGGGCAGTTCCGCGCCCGCCGTGCGGGTGGAGATGAACCCGCTGCTGTTCTTCAAATACGGCATGGGGTTCGAGAACCTGCGCGCAGCTCTGGCTTCGGCCAATGCCCATACGCCAAAGGGTGTGATCGATATGGCCGGGCAGCGCTACCAGTTGGCCGTGAACGATCAGGCCGACCATGCCGCAGCCTACCGGGATATGGTCATCGCCTACAAGAACGGACGCCCTATCCGGCTGCGTGACGTCGCGACCGTCACCGACAGCATGCAGGACGTGAACGCCGCCGCGTTCTTTGATGGAAAGCCGGCGTTGACCCTGATGGTGCGTGCCCAGCCGGAGGCCAATCTGGTCGGCATTGTTGATGCGGTAAAAGCGCGACAGCCACAGTTGCGGACACTGATGCCGCCGGGGGCGGATATTGCGGTGGCGCGGGATGGCTCGGCCGTGATCCGCTCTTCCCTGCACCATACGCTGGTGACGCTGCTGGCGTCCTGCGGGCTGGCGCTGGTCGTGGTCTGGGTGTTCCTGCGCTCATGGACCGCCTCGGTCGCGGCGGCGATCATCGTGCCGTGCTGCCTGGTCGCCAGTCTCGGCCCAATGCATCTGGCGGGGTTCGGGCTGGACAATCTCTCGCTCATGGCGCTGACGGTGGTCACGGGACTGGTGGTGGATGACGCCATTGTGGTGATCGAGAACATCATCCGCATGCGTGAGCGCGGTCTGTCCGTTGACGAGGCCGCCATTGTCGGTGCCAGCGAGGTGGCGTTCACGCTGCTGTCCATTACCGTCTCGGTGCTGGCGGTGTTCCTGCCCATCGGTTTTGCCCCCGGTCTGACGGGACGGCTGTTCCGGGAGTTCGCGGGCACAGTGGGGATCACTGTCACGGTGTCGCTGGTCCTGTCCTGTGTGGTGACGCCGTGTCTGACGGCGCTGTGCATGCGCTTTGCCGAAAACAGAACCGCCGTTCATCCAGAAGTGGATGCCGCAGCTTTTCTGGATCATGAAAAACACAGCGGCAGCCTATATCGTCGCACCCTGGGTGTCTGCCTGAGCCATCCCGGCAAGACCGCGTTGCTGCTGCCGCTGACCCTGCTGGTCGGCGTAGTTCTGTTCACCCGTATGCCAAAGGTCGTGTTCCCGCGTCAGGATATCGGCATTGTCTCGGGCGGGTCGCGGGGGAGTGGCAGTTCACTTGCTCAGACCAAGGCGCGGCTGGAGCGGTTCAGCAGGGTGCTGATGGAAGACCCGGCCGTCAGCCATGTCATCGCCTATCTCGATACCGGGGAAGGCTCTAGCCACGGCATGGTGTTCGCAACCTTGCGCGACCTGTCCACCGGGCGGGCATCGGGAACGGAAGTGGCGGCCCGTGTGGTGGCGCGCATGGGGAAAGACATTCACGCCGAATATCACGCGCAGGCGCCCGGCAACATCATGATGCGGGTGGGGTCGAACAGCAGCGGGGTGAGCTACATCCTGCGCAGCGAGGATGACCGGCTGCTGGGACCGGCGACACGCAGGCTGGCGAAAGCCCTGCGGCATCGTCCCGAATTCAGGGACATGGACCCGGATGTCGATCCGCCGGGGCAGGGTATCACGCTGGCAATCGACCGTGATACCGCCGCCCGTGTCGGTGTTACGCCACAGGTGATCGGCAATACCCTGTCCGATGCGCTTGGCCAGACCACGGCCTCGGTCGTCTACACCACACACGGGCAGTATAACGTGGTGCTGACCGTGGAACACCGCTTCCAGCGTGATCCTGAAATCCTGAAGCAGTTCTGGGTCAGTCCGTCCGGTGGGTCTGCTTCCGGTAGTTCGGCGTCGAACACCATTCGGGTGGTGACATCGGCGACAGCCAGCACCACAACCTCAACCGGTGCGACGGCATTCAGGAACCAGATTGCCAATTCTCTGGCGGGCGGGGCGAATGCTTCAACCGGTTCGGCTGTAGCGACCGGGGCGGAAACGCTGGTGCCACTGTCGGTCGTGGCTCGCATTGCCCCTAGTCTCGACCCAGTGGCGGTCACCCATATCGGCTATGCCAGTTCCGCCTCGCTGGCGCTGGAGCTCGCTCCCGGCGTCAGTCTGTCACAGGCGCAATCCGTCATCAATCAGGAATGGCGCAGCCTGCATCTGCCGGAGAGCATCACGGGGGAATTGCAGAGTGATGAGGGTGATCTGGGTAAAAGCACCCATGACAGCGAGATCCTGATTATGGCGGCCATCCTGGCGGTGTGGATCACGCTGGGCATGCTCTATGAAAGTGTGTGGCATCCGCTCACCATTCTTTCCACCATTCCCTCGGCCGGGATCGGGGCGGTCATGGCGCTCGACCTGTTCGGCCTGCCGTTCTCGGGCATGGCGGTGATCGCCATGCTGCTGCTCACCGGCATCTCGCTGAAGAACGCGATCCTGCTGGTGGATTTCGCCATCCATGCCGAGCGCGAACGCGGCATGACGCCACGGGATGCCATTCGCGAGGCATGCCTGCTGCGCCTGCGGCCAATTGTCATGACCACCTTTGCTGCCGCTCTTGGCGCGCTGCCACTGGTGCTGATGGGCGGTTACGGCATGGAACTGCGCCAGCCGCTGGGCATCGCGTTGATTGGTGGCCTGCTGGTCAGTCAGGTCCAGACAATGTTCACGACCCCGGCGCTCTATCTGCTGGTGGGACGATGTGCACAGTGGGGGAAAGACAGAAGCGTCTGATGGCAACTATGGGGGGCAAACGGAATGTCCGCTATGCGGAACAATGAGTAAAAAACGGTCATTCATATGGTCGACGTCTGCGACACCTACGCGCCTAATCTCAGCGCCTCTTACCATCAGGTCATTGATCCAAGAACCTGCTCTTTGTGGGGAAGGTGGCTACGACTGACCTGACGAGCTAGGTCTGGGTCTCTCGCATGCACCATCGAACGTTTGTTTCTGAAGGAAAGTGACGTTGGCGAGCTTTATTCTGTTAAATTTTATCAAATCATGAATCGGTTACTGGATCGTCAATATCGATTGGATTTCTCGAAAGTGATGCCGAGATCGATCGGTTGACATCTTCCGGAAGAAGGCCGAGGTGATCAAAGAAACTTTTGTTTCTGAGTTCGGCATCTCTAAACAGTTTTTTGTAACTGATTACTCGGATGGAGGCGTTGTGGTTCGGCGAGAAACCATAGAAGCCAAGCCCGTCGGGTGTCGGGTGTTGCGCAACACTGCGCCTCAATTTGCTCTTCGCACCCTCACTAAGATCGCAGATTACGATGCATTCGAAGGGCGTCGTTTGCCCTATCTCATTCATAATCTCGCCGTCGATATCTCTCACGGTTTTTCCGCGAAGTTTCTCGATATAGCCGAGAACTTGGTCGATTGGATCGCTGCTCAGTGTCTCGTCACCTGGACGCTTAAACTCGATGATCACAACAGGATCATTTGTACCTTCGCGGCGAAAGCCAAATGGATTGAGAAAAAGAAGATCAGGCTCTTTGTTTTCACCTTTGATGCCCAAGGAAGATAAAGTCTTGTCGGATGCGAAAAACTGATAATAGGAAAGAAGATCGTCGATGAGCCAAAGATTATGCTCGGAATAATTTTTTGAGGAAAGCATTTTGCCCATGGGGCATATAAACTCATGAATCGATCGTTCAAGTTCATAAGAACGCTTCTTCGGATCAGAATATTTGAGCATAGAACGCGCGATCTGAATAATCTGGTGTCGTTTTATCGTATATTCCGCCAAACGGAGTTTAGCGTCGTCGCTTACCTTTTGTAGCAGCATTTCGACGGCCGTATCCGCGCCTGGCCTAGGCTCGGGTTCATCATGCTCCATCCGGCGGATCTGAGCGCGGACCTTCTTCTCATGCCGGTAGAGAAGGGTGAAAAGAGTTTTGGCTATATCTTCGTCGGACATGCTCGGGGAAAGTTCCGCAACATATGCATCGACATTATCGACTGAGATCGCCAATTGAGGGTGCTCTTCGAGAAGATTAACGACAAGCCTCTTCTGTTCAGTTCTGATACCCTCGATATGAAACGACAAGAAACTCTCTGCGGAGGCTAGCGCAGCATCCTTGATGGCTTCAATTTCGTCCTCTCTTGCTTTGAAACTCGTGCGCTCCTGATCGACTCTCTCATCCAAAAATGCCCCTCGAATCACGCAGGCATAAGCTTTTTTATTCTCAAGACCTTTGAGCGCAAATTTTTTCTCGATTTCAATACTTTGCACAACGCGCCCTTGCGCGGTCAGCAGGATAGAATTCGAGAGTTCACGGGCGATTTTCGGATCCACATAGACATGGGTGATGTTAACAAGCCCAATTGCGTCCGAAACATGAACGTCTTCTGAACGCTCGACGCTTAATCTAGTGCTGAGATACTGGCCGACATTTACCTCGCGCTTTCCCATCCGCACGATAAGCTGTGGCATGCTCCCAGCGATAAAAAAAGGAAAAAAATGATGGCAAAGGCTGCGCGCAAGCAGAGCCATCGATAATTTCTTATCCTCTTCTTTCGCGTCGAGTAGTGAGATTGTAGTTCCTTGAGTAGTATCCTGCGATGCCAAGCGGGTCAGATCCTCGCGAGAATCATCTAATTCTGGCCGAAATCGAAACGATAAGGAATGATTACAACCGTCCAGACGATAGGTGCTGCGAACATCAATACGTTTGAATGCTTTCAGCCAGACCAGACGACCGACGCCTCGACCCCCAATTTGCGCTTTCTCCATCGTATCGCAAATATTGAAGGATTCCAGATGTCGTTCGTTCAATCCGATACCGTTGTCGTGAATGACGACGTCCTCGATGGCACTATCTGAATTCTTAGAGACCTTCACAGAAATGGCCCCGGGTGGACCATCGGAGGTTTCAGCAAGTCGCTCCTCGATAGCCTGAATTCCGTTCATGACGGCTTCGTATACAGCGTAGAGGAGCGCGGTCCGCCCATCAGGGAGCCGCATGTTGCGTATCCGGCCTTCGATATCGAATTTCATTCTTACCCCACGCAGTATCTTACTTATCATGCCCTTCAGCGGAATTAGGTCAAGACACGATGTATTCCTGATCGTTCGCTCTGCGGAATCGGAAGTCGGCACTGCAATCGGGGATTGCCGGTATCTAGTCGACATCGGCCCGGGGTATCGTGCGCTGACGCAGGGCCGCTATTCCTTGTCGCTGCCCGGAACTTGCCATGCCGTAATCGATCGACTCGGTCGCGAGGAGGAGACAAACTGCTCATGTCCGCTATGCGGAAAGTAAAGACACGCGCAGAATGTCCGACCTGAGGGCGACTGCCGCCTGTCTGCTCCTGCATCACTGATGCGGACAGGCAGATTAGGGGGGGAAGCGGAAGGTCTGCTCTGTAAAGCTTGACCTTCGAAAGCGAATATCATAGCTTTTTCAGCTAATAGATTATTGTAAATGATAGGTAACCATATAAATCAAGATTATCTGGTTCAATAGAAATATTTATTTTAGGGTTTTAAATTGGCGAAGATGGCCTCTTTTATAAATTTTGCAAAAACAGATGAGCATTAAGTGATTACTGCCTTTTTACATCGTGTATATTTGTCTCCGGGGGCAAGGACTGCTGTACCGTTATCCCTCTCTCTGGGAGTGGGTATTTTTTCAAATTTTTTAGTAACAGAAATGACTGTCAATAATAAAATAAGCTGGACATCTTTTTATGCGACTAAGTCTTTTTACATATTATTATTTTTTTAGTTCTAACATACTTCTTTAATAGACATCTTTTTCTGTACGAAAAAGATGTTTTACAGTTTAAGGAAGCGGATTATTGTGTAGCTTATGCCAGAAGTCAGCTTATACCAGCGCATATTGAAGCTGCTAGATCGAAAATCGCAAAAGGTGATACACAATCTTTCGAAGATGCTATGGCGCAAGTGAAAAAGATATTGAAATGAAGACTCTTGTTTCCCCTCAATTCAGTGAAAAATTAAATCTTCTCTCGGCGGATGCGTTGTCGCAAGTAAAAATTGCATTTTCAAAAATTGAAAATTCGACAAAAGAGCAAATAATAAATAATCCATCTGTAATGGCTATCCCCACGCAACCGATAATATTTGTTTATTATTTAAATAATGTACAAGTTTTTATAAATTTTTTTGAAAAAGATGGGGAAGATTTTGCGCTTCTGGCAGATATAGCCATCTTGGATAGCTATGAAAGCATTAATAATCTTAACAGTAGGAATAATTCCTCGAGGCAAAAGGATCCAAAGCTTAACAGCAAGATCAATCCGAAGTTCAACAGCAAGATCAATCCGAAATTCAACAGCAAGATTAATCCGAAGTTCAACAGCAAGATCAATCCAGAGTTCAACAGCAAGATTAATCCGAAGTTCAACAGCAAGATTAATCCGAAATTCAACAGCAATATTAATCCGAAATTTAATTCAAGTATAAATCCTAAGTTTAACTCGAAAATAAATCCGAAATTTAATAACGCACTTGGATTAAAATACTTATATGATACCTCCGCAGATAGATATGGTTTTGTTATTTATGCTGATGACAATGTTTCTTTAGTTTTTGATTTTGATTTAAAATGGTCGAAATTTTCTGTTCAACATCAGGAAAACGGGTTTGTTGTTTTTTCTACAGAAGGTCAGTTTTTAGAGCATTGGGAATCTAATGGTCAGGGAGGATGGAATATATTCACCATCGAAAACGATTGGATTGGATTTGTGATTCAAAACTAACATATATTGTGATGGCACGTATTTTTTCTTTCAAAGAAGTGTTTTCCATATCAGTTCAATGGCAATGATTTTGATATGACAACTCTAATATCACGAAATCGGGTTGGCTTTCGTTACCTTAAGATCATGATTGTATGTCTGAGAAGAGGGCGATAGCCGCCTGTCTGCTCCTTCATCACTGAGCGGACAGGCAGGTCAAGGGGCAGGGGGACGGATGTCAGGAAAGATCGTGAAGCGGCGCAATCATGAGGTGCCGAAGGGAATTCTGAAGAACTGGTTGGGCAGTGAAGCCGATCATGAAGGCGCTCACTACATTGATCTTTCCAGCGGCGTGCTGAAGTTCGAGAAGGGGAAGGAGGCAGCTTTCGCCATAACCGACTATCTCTACGTCCCCCAGCGCCCGAACGGCGAACGAGATGACGCGCTGGAGGATTGGTTCTCGATCGACGAGAACGGACTGGCGCTTTTCGCGCTTAGTGCCGCAACTGGTGCACTCAAGAGCTTCACCGACCAAAAAATGATCAACCAGGCGATCCGCGCCTGCATAGCGCTCGGTAGCCGCAGCGCATACGGAATGTACATGGCAACGTCTGTGATGGAGCCGACGACCGGCTCGCGGCATGAGGCGGCCGTTGCAAACGTCCTCAACTCGATCGGTCACAAGTTCAAGAAATTCTCGACGTGGGAGTTCTTGGTTATCTACGATCTGCCCGCGCCGCTCCTGATCAGCGAGCGACCATTCGCTGATTTCACGACCCGCAACGTAGACATGGTCGCAATGCCACTAGCGCCACGCGCACTTCTACTTGGCATGCCGCCTGATCAAGCGAACCGATCGACGATGTCGCTCAGGGTCGGACCAGCCGGACCTCAACATCATCGCGTTGTAAAGATGTACAACGACGCATCGGTAGAGATGGCGAGGCAGTGGATAGTCGGTGGAACCCGCAGCGAGCTTGAGGTTCTTCAAGCCGAACTGACACCTGAGAAAGTGCTGGCTCGTCGCCGGACTGACCGGGCCTTCATAGAGAGGGTGCTGAGATGATCTGACAGAGAGGGCACATTGGGCAGAAGCCAAATGTCCGCTTTCAGGGGACCACCATAAACGCTCGAATGTCCGACATGAGGCGGAAGCGGACATAGCTCTGGATGCATAAGCTCCACGCTTTAGGAGGGCAGGGGGTATTTATTTCAGTAAGAGATCATGCGTGTGCTGAAAAAAGTTCATTAAAACAGCCTGTTAGACCCGATTCGTTCTCAACTTGTGGTTGCCGCAAGTTGAGAACCAATCCTGCCCCGCAACCAGAAATTCCGTTTAATATCAAACACTTAGTACGTCAATTGGGCGGCCTTTGGCGTTTTTGCTCCACGTGCAGGATGCGTATAGGATGCAAATGGGACTGAAACTCCAGCGTAGGTGGGGTTTAAAATGGGGCGTTATCACGATGGCGTGATCATCGCTGGATGACCCTTTGTTCAGTGGAAATTGCGCGATCGGACGACGAGGCGTTCACGCTTCATCGACCGGGACATGCTGCCTTTGAACTGCCCCGGTTTTACCGGAGAGTAAAACTCTCGGAGGATGAACCCTATGGTA